>CACKQA010000009.1 GCA_902602135.1 uncultured Alphaproteobacteria bacterium | reverse complement strand
ACTCCTTTATTTTTACCATACCAACTAGCTTCTACTATTTTTCCTTCGATAGATAATTTTTCCATTAAAGAATTTAAAACTTTATAATTAGCTGTAGTGTTTATTGCTACATCTATTTTCTCAATCTTTCTTATATCAATAAAATTTAATCCTAAATAGTTGGCAATTTTTCTTTTATTTTTATTATTATCAAAAACATAAACATTTTTATATCCATTAATTTTAAAAAAAAATGCAGTTAATAATCCTACTGAACCAAGTCCTACAATTAGAATTTTGTTATTACTTTTAGATTGAGCGTCCCAAAAGATATTAATTGCTGTTTCCATATTTGCAGTTAGAACATATTTTTTCAAATTACCTTTTGGTAAAAAAATTAAATTTTGAATAGAAATTTCATATAAATCTTGATGAGGATAAAGACTAAATATTTTTTTATTTATATATTTCCTTGGACCATCGATAATATTCCCAACATTTATATAACCGTATTTTATAGGTAAATTAAATGAACCATCTTGAAAAGGGGCTTTCATTAATTCAAATTGATCCTTACTTACGCTTTTAGATGAAACTAATTTTTCAGTTCCCTTGCTAATACCTGAGTAAATAGTTTTAACTAAAACTGTCTTGTTATTTTTATTGTAAACAAGTTTTTTTTGATAAATTTTAGCTTGTTTTTTTTTATCAATCCATAAAGAATAAGATTTCATAATTTACTTATAAATGTATAATAAAAAAATGCTAACAAACTTTTGGGAAGAATTAACAACAAATGAAATTAAAAAAATAAATAGAAAAACAGTTTTAATTTTCCCATTTTCATCTATAGAACAACATGGTCCGCACCTCCCATTAAATACTGATAAAAAAATTCTTGAAGGAATATTATTAGAATTCAATAAAAAATATAATTCAAATAAATATTTAATTATGCCTGAAATATATTTTGGTTCAGCTGCTGAACATACAGATTTTGATGGAACTATAAGTATTGATTCATTGGAATTTATATCGCACTCTTTATCAATTTTAGAAAATGTATGTAAATTGAAATTTAAAAATATATTACTTTTAAATAGTCATGGTGGACAAATTAGTCATATAGATATTATTGCTAAAGAATTGAAATCAGAATTTAAGATAAACATAGTTAAAGGCACATATTTTTTATTTGATCAATTTAAAGGAATTATATCAAGTAAAGAAAAAGACTTTGGTTATCACGGTGGAGAATTTGAAACATCTATTATGTTATATTTATTTCCAAACCTAGTTAGGCAATCTAAAATTTCTAAACATAGATTATCTCCCGATTATTTATCATCTAAAACCATTTCTTATGAGAAAAATATTAAGAAAGCTTGGTCAACTAAAGAATTAAGTAAAAGTGGAATTATTGGAGATCCTAGAAAATCCAATGCACAGATAGGAAAAAAAATAATTGATAGAGTAACACAAAAATTAAATAAAATAATAAATGAGATGTTTTAGATTTTTATTTATTAAGAATTAAATTAAAAAAATTTTTCGTATACCTCATTGTACTCACAATCATATACCTCACAGTTATCCAGCATATATTCAGTTATTTGACTTAAGAATGTACCATGACTGACTAATACAATTTTTTGTAAATTAAGGTTTTTGATAGATAGTAGAAAAGACCTTAATCTCATTTTAATATCATTGTGAGACTCTTGTATAATTTTTTTTTCATTAATAGGTTTGTTATTATTCCACCAAAAATCATTTAAATTATTAAAATCAAAATCATTAAATTCTTTTTTTAATTTTTTTGGTTGTCTTCCTACATCACATGAGTGGTACAAATGTTCTCTTATTAATGGTTCAATTACAGGTTTATTAGATGGAAAAACAATAGAGAATGTTTCCAAAGTTCTTGTTAAGGGGGAACAAAAATAATTATCAAATTTGAGATTTTTAATTCTATTATTTAATTTTTTTGCTTGCTCAACTCCTCTTTGAGTAATTCTTGCATCATAATAATAAGTTGGATTATCTAAATCTGATGCTGCATTAGCTTCTGACTCTGCATGTCTAATAAGATATAATTTCATTTTTTAACTATAAATACGATAAACGATCATGCATTAGTGAGTATAAAACTTAGCTTTATTTACGGGAAGAAACGGCCAATAGCAATGGCACAATCATAACTAAAGTTGTTATGACTGATGGATTAAATAACCAATAAAGAACACCTAGAGAAAATATTAACATCCAGAATTCATTTTTATATAAAAATTTCATTATTTTTTAATTATATTAATTCAAATTATTTTCTACTAATACTTTTTTAACAGTTTCACCCATTACAGAAGGGTTTTTGGAAATTGTAACTCCACACTCTTTAAGAAGTTCTACTTTTTCTATTGCGCTTTCACCATAAGCAGAAACAATTGCACCAGCATGGCCCATAACACGACCTTTAGGTGCAGTTAGTCCTGCTATGTACGCAATGACCGGTTTACTCATATTTTCTTTAGCAAATTGTCCAGCTTCAACTTCTTGTGGACCACCTATTTCACCTATCATTAAAACTGCAATAGTTTCATCATCATTTTCAAACTTTTCAATTATATCTCTAAAAGAACTTCCATTTATTGGATCGCCTCCTATACCTACACTTGTTGAAACACCAATCTCCAAATCTTTAAGTTGTTGTGCAGCTTCATATCCCAAAGTGCCAGATCTACTAACTATTCCTATTTTACCTTCTTTGTAAATATGACCAGGCATAATACCTAACATAGATTTACCAGGGCTAATTATTCCTGCACAATTCGGACCTACTAATCCCATTTTTTTATCTTTTGGATATCTTCTCATGTATCTTTTTATTTTAACCATATCATGAGAAGGAATACCGTCAGTAATAGCCACACAGGTCTTAATACCTGCATCAGCAGCTTCCATTGCTGAGTCAGCTGCAAAGGCTGGTGGGACAAATAAAATTGATGTTGATGCTCCAGTTTGATCTACAGCTTCTTTAACAGTATTAAAAACAGGAAGATTTAAATGAGTCATGCCACCCTTACCAGGTGTTACCCCGCCAACAACGTTAGAACCATACTTAATCATTTCTTCAGCATGAAAACTTCCAATTTTTCCAGTGAATCCTTGGACTAATATCTTTGTATTTTTGTGAATGATTATAGACACGATTATCCAAGAGCCTTCACTGCTTTATTTGCTGCATCTTCTAAAGTTGATGCTTCAATGTAATTTATATTGCTTTTTTTAAGTATTTCATTTCCCTTTTCGACGTTAGTTCCAGCTAAACGTATAACTAAAGGATGTTTAATTTCAATTTTTGATAAAGCTTGAACAATTCCTTCTGCAACCCAATCACATCTGTTAATCCCTGCAAAGATATTAACCAATATAACCTTAACTTTTGTGTCCATAGAGATTAATTTAAAAGCTTTAACTATTTTTTCAGGTGTTGCACCTCCACCAACATCTAAAAAATTTGCTGGTTCACCACCAGCAAGTTTGATCATATCCATTGAAGCCATTGCTAAGCCTGCACCATTAATAATATTACCTATATTCCCATCTAAGCTTACATAATTCATTCCTCTGTCAGAAGCGTAAACTTCATTTGAATTTTCTTGTGTCTTATCTCTAAGTTCTGCAATTTCGTCTCTTCTAAACATTGCATTATTATCAAAACTCATTTTACAATCTAATGCTAATATTTCATCTTGGTGTGATACAACTAATGGGTTAACTTCAACCATTGTCGCATCAAGCTCACTAAAAGCTTTATAGCAACCAATAATTGTATTTGCAGCTCTTGAGATCAATTTGGATTCAATTCCTAAACCAAAAGCTATTTCTCTTGCTTGAAATTGTTGAATACCAACTGCTACTTCTATTTTAGATCGTATAATTGTTTCAGGTTTTTCTTTTGAAATTTCTTCGACACTCATTCCACCTTCTGTTGAGGCTACAACCATTATACTTTCTGAAGATCTATCAAACACTAAACCTAAATATAATTCGTGTTTGATATCAGTTGCTTCTTCAATATAAATTCTATTTATTATCTTACCCTCTGGACCAGTTTGGTTTGTAATTAATTTTTTACCTAACAATTTATCAGTTGCATCAGCAACTTCTAACGGAGAATTACATATTATAATTCCACCCGCTTTACCTCTAGCACCAGAGTGAACTTGGGCTTTTACAACCCATTTAGAACCACCAATTTCTCTCGCTTTATTTTCTGCATTTTCTGGACTATAAACAATACCACCAGTGGGAATTTTTACGCCAAAATCCGACAATATTTTTTTTGCTTGATATTCGTGTATGTCCATTACTTACTTTCAATTAACTTATTAATATTTACAATATTTTCAGCCATTCTAGCAGATGCAGCATCTATCATTCTTCCATCAAGCTGAGCGGCGCCCTTTCCTTCAGCAGCTGCTTTTTCTAATTCTAATAATATTCTTTTTGCTTTATCTATTTCTTCTTTAGGTGGAGAAAAAACTTCATTAGCTAAATCTATTTGCGATGGATGTATTGCCCATTTACCCTCAAAACCAATTGCTGCCGCTCTTTTTGCTGCATCAAGATATCCTTCTTTGTCATTAAAATCACCAAAAGGCCCATCTATTGCTCTTAAGCCATATGACCTACAGGTCATTACTAAAGTTGATAGACCATGATGCCATTGATCACCAGGGTAATCCGGATTTAAACCTCCAATGACAACAGTTCTTGCTCGCATACTTGCAGCATAATCTGCAACTCCAAAGTGTAATGCTTCTAGTCTAGAACTTGATGTTGCAATTGATTGGATGTTAGACATTCCTAGTGCTGTTTCAATTAAACATTCTAAACCTATTCTATTTTTAAATTTTTTATTTTGTTCAATTTGATTAAGCATACAATCAACCATATATACATCAGATGATGAGCCTACTTTTGGAATTAATAATGTATCAATCTTATCACCGACCTCTTCTATAATTTCAATTACATCACGATACATATAGTGTGTATCCAAACCGTTAATTCTTATAGAGATTGTTTTACCTTCTTCTCTCCAATTGTATTCTTTTATTGCATTTATAACATTTTTTCTTGCATCAATTTTATCATTTGGAGATACTGCATCTTCTAAATCTAAAAAAATATAATCGGCATTTGATTTTAATGCTTTTTCAAACATCCTTGGATTAGAGCCTGGAACCGCCAATTCACTTCTGTGTAATCTAGATTTTGCAGGTTTATAAAATAAATGACTCATTAGAGAAAAATTATATATTTGATTAATATTATAAAAGCGATAAAAAAATTTAAATATTATAAAGATATTTCTTTAAGGCAATTTTCATCATTATTTTTTGGATTATTTACAATTTTTGATACTGGATAAAAGTCTAAATCATCCTCGATAACACTTTTGTTTTTATGTAGAAATTCATTTTCATTATCATTAAGAAAATCAAGACCCTCATTATGAGACATAATAAGAGGCATTCTATTATGTATTTGGGAAAGATTTTCATTTGCCTCCTTAGTAATAATACAGACAACATTCATTTTTTTATTATCTCTTATTTCTTCCCTCCAAATTCCACCAAAAAATAATAATTCATTTCTAGGAATTGATATTAAATAGGGTTGTTTTTGATTATTTATATTTTTCCATTCATAATATCCATTTGCAATAATAAGACATTTTCTTTTAGTAAATGATTCTTTAAATAAATATTTATCATTAATCGTTTCAATTCTTGCATTAATAACAAATTGAGTAACATTATTTTGTTTACTAAAAAAACTATAACTCCAAATAAAAGTATCTATTAAAAGTTTATGATTATTTTCATAAATAATATTAACGATATTAGAAGGTGATATATTGTATGACTTATGTGCGTAATTTAAAACTTCTGAGTTAGGGAATAGTTTTGTAATTTTTTCTTTATCTTCGGTGCTTGTAAATCTTCCGCACACTATGATGCTTGTGATAAAGGCATTGGTCTAGAAACACCGACAGTCATCCAGCAATCTTTAAATTCACCGTTTTGCTCTACTTTTTCTACTGTCCATTCGAAACCAAATTTTTTTCCATTACTATCTGTAAGCTCTACAAAGTAATATGAACTTTTTTCTTGTTCCTGAACTGGAATTATATTGTGTTCTAAGTGATCAATCATCATTGAGTAGGATGGATTTTTAATCATCCTAATAAAATTGTCTAGAGGACCTGTGTACATTCTATTATTTGGATGAGCAAATTCCCAAGTTTGTTCAATACCAGCATCGTCAAAAGGTGAATTATTTTTTTGTAGTGCTTTTAATTGAATTAAAATAACTTCTTTAGGGCCAATTGAAGGGTCTGGTTTTATCATTTCTCCATAAACATTTTTTGATAATAAAATAAACAAACTAAACAATATAATTTTGTGCATGATTTTAAAATAGTGTAATTATAATTTAAGGCAATATGTATATTTATGATTTTATCCAAGGATTAATAATTGGAGGAACATTAATTATAGCCATAGGACCGCAAAATTTATTTGTAATTCAACAAGGGCTTAAAAAATCTTATGTTTTTACAGTTACTTTATTTTGCAGTCTATCTGACAGTTTACTAATTGTAATTGGATTATATCTATCTAATTATATTGTTCAAATTAATCCAAGTATCATAGGAATAATAAAAGTATTAGGTGGAATTTGGCTTATATTTTATGGATTAAATAAAGTTATAAAATTAAATCAAATTAAAGATATAAATAAAGAATTAAATATAATTAACGAATACGGAAAAGTATTAATTACCTTATTCCTTATTACATACGCAAATCCTCATGTTTATCTAGATACAATTATTTTGCTAGGATCATTATCAACAAATTTTAATGATCAATTTTCATTTGGCGTTGGAGCCATTTCAGCTAGTTTTTTGTTTTTCTTTTCTTTGGGATATATGTCAAAGTTTTTGTCAAAATATATTTATTCAAATAAAACTTGGTTTTGGATTGATCTAACCATTGGTCTGCTAATGATTAGTTATGGAATATATTTTATAATTTTTTAAAGAAAGTTTCTAAGTTTTTACATACCTGATCAACATTTAATTTTGTAAATACAAGAGGTGGTTTTATTTTAATAACATTGTCATAAGGCCCATCAGTGCTCAATAAAATACCTTGATTTCTCATATAATTAATAAGCAGTTTAGCTAATTTTTTATTTGGTTTAGACACATTACTATTCTGAATAATATCTATTCCTAAAAAAAGCCCCCTACCTCTAACTTCACTAATATATTTTTTATATTTAAGTTGGATTTTTTTTAATTCTTTTAAAAAATAATTACCAACTAACAAAGCATTTTTTTGTAATTTATTATTATCAATAGTCTCTAATACTGCTTTACCGATAGCACAGGAAACAGGATTACCACCAAATGAGTTAAAATATTCCATCCCGTTATTAAAAGTTGAAGCAATTTTTTCTGTAGTTATAACAGCAGCTATAGGGTGACCATTGCCCATAGGTTTGCCCAAGGTTACTATATCAGGAACGACATCATGCTCTTCAAATGACCAAAAATGTCTTCCAACACGTCCAAAACCAGTTTGTACCTCGTCAACAATACATAATGCATTGTTTCTTCTAATTTCTGAAAATATTTCTTTTAAATAATTTTTTGGAAGAATTACTTGACCGCCGCAACCAAGTATACTTTCAGTAAAAAAACATGCAATTTTTGTTTCTTTAATTTTATTTCTAATTACTGTTTTAGCTTCATCTATATATTTTTGAATCCAATTTGAATTTTGATATCTCCACTTACCTCTTAAAGGATCAGGCATATCTAATATGTGAACATAATCTTTTTTACCCAAACCGCCCTTACTATTAAATTTGTATGGACTTAGATCAATTAAAGCATTGGTATGCCCATGATAAGCATTATCCATCACAAAGACATCTTTTGCACTAGTATAAGTTTGGGCTATTCTATAAGCTAAATCATTAGCTTCAGATCCTGTACATACGAAAAATATCTTATTTAATTTCTTTGGAAATTTACTTAAAAGTAATTCACTATAATCGTTAATTGTATCGTATAGATATCTCGTATTAGTATTAAGTTTTAAATTTTGTTGAGTCATAGCTTCATGGACATAGGAATTTGAATGTCCAACATGGGAAATATTATTTACACAATCTAAGTATCTCCTGCCATATCTATCAAAAAAATACTGATCTTTAGCTTCAAGCATATGAAGAGGTTTCTTGTAAGAAATTGATAAATTATCAGAAATATTTTTTCTTCTTTTCTTTAAAGTATCTTTAAAATTATTATTATTAGAATAAAAAGATTTTGGAATTCGTAGAATTAAATTTGGATCAGGTGAAATTTTATTCCAAATATTGAATAAAAATTCTTCACCTACTCCTGGAAAATTCTTATCATGTCCTAATAAATCTAAAATAATTTGAAAATGTAAATGTGGTAACCATTTTCCATTTTCATTAGAATTACCAATTTTACCAATCCATTCACCTTTCTTAATTTTTTTTCCAATTTTTAGTTTTTGAAACATTATTTTAGATAAATGACCGTATAGAGTATAAAATTTATATTTTTTAAAACTATGCTCTAAAACTAGAGTGGGGCCATAGTCATATTTAAAGTTATTATTTTTTAAAATTATAATTTTACCATCTATTGGAGCAAATAAATCTGTTCCCTGATCAATAAAAATATCAATTCCTAAGTGAATATTACGTCTTTCATTCGTATTTAATTCAGAAATAAAGTTAGGTCCCTTATAAACTTTTCTTTTTTCATTGTATAACCCTATACCTATACGAGAATTATCTTCTTTAAATATTTTATTAACTCTTTTTTTAAGCGAATTATTATCTGGGTTACCTTTCAATAAAGGTGAATCAGAACTTAACTTTAAGATAGATTTATTTTTATCAAGTAAATTAAATTTAAAAATATTACCAAAGTTGAATTTATTTATATAATTTATAATTTCATTATGATGGTGAATAATATCAAAGCCGCATATTTCGCGAACAATATATATTAAAAAATTGATAGGAATTTTGTCTAATTTTTCTAATAAAGACCATGCATCTTTCTCACTAATGCTTAAATATTGATTTGATGGATATTTAATTCTTTGTTTTTTTGCCATTACAACAGTAATCATAAGTCTTGACTTACATAATGATATTAATGAATTAATTTCATCCTCATTAATAGAAAACTGTTTATTGTACTCTGTTATTATATTTTTAAGTGTAAGATAAATATTATCATTGTTCATTAATGCATATGAAAGGCATATAGCTAAATCATTTATTGTTGGAGAATAAATAGAATCTCCATAATCTAGTAAACCACAAACATTGTTTTCTTTTATAACAATATTATAATTATTTGGATCTGAATGAGTTATTGAATATCTTAATTTATTTAAATTATTTTTTACAAATTTTTCATATTCTGAAAAACATTTTAATAAAATTAATTTTTTTGAACCAGTAAAAATATTAATGTCTTTTTTAATCCATTTTATATTTGATGGATCCCAAATAAAATTTCTATGGGCATCTATATCGTTAAATGCTTTCAACTTAGTTGATACTTTTCCAAGTAACTTACCTAAAGAATTTTCAATATTATCGTTACTTTTTGTATCTCCATACATTCGCCCTTCAATATAAGATAAGATCCTAACAAAGCATTCTCTATTTTTTTTATCTAAATATTTTACAATCTTTGTATGGTGTATTTTTGGTATAAAAGATTTAAGACTAAGATCACTTCGTAAATAATTAATTAATCTATCTTGGTATTTTAATATATTTATTTTTTCTGATGGGTTTGAAATTTTTAATACATATTTTTTTTTATTATTAATGAATATAATAAAATTTATATCCCTTTCACTATCTAGTTGTTTAATTTTGAGTAATTTATTTCTTAAGAAAGAAAAATTAATCTTTAACCATTTAATTAAATGTTTATTATCAATAATAGGTGGATCAACATCAAAAACTGACATAAAAGGTGTATAATTCATAATGCTGAAATCTAAAAACATTTTTGTTTGTATTGGGGCAATTCATCACGATTATTTATTAAATCTTAAAAAAAATATTATTAATTTTAGATCTAATCAAATTACACAAAAAAGCAGAATTGGTGGAGTGGCGTACAATATTGCAGAATTGCTTTCGAATTTTGTTGATGTAAAATTTTATAGTTTAGCTATCAATGAAGAGATTAGAAAAAAAATCTCAAAAAAAATCTATGTTCATCAAGTGAATAAAGATTATGCAGATAGATACTATTTAGCTTTATCAGATAAAAATAATAAATTTTTATTAGGATTAGCTAACACAGATGAATATGAAAATAATAAATCTTTAAAAATACCAAACCTCAAGAATAAAAATATAATATTTGATCTAAATTTTTCTAAAACCTATTTGGAAAAATCAATAAATAAACTATCAAAAAAAAATAAAATTATAGTTTGCGCAACATCAGTGCATAAAGTTATTAAAATTAAAAGGATTATAAATAAAGTTGATTTTATATTCTTAAATAAAGCAGAGTTACTTAAACTTACAAATTCTTCAAATATTATATTAGGTGTAAAAAAAATATTAAAACAAAATAAAAAAATAAAAATAATTACTACTAATTCAAAAAATAATGTAATCTTTGGAAGTAATGAATTTATAAAAAAAATAAAACCCCCATCAATCAAAGTAGTAAACGAAAATGGAGCTGGAGACGCACTAGCAGCTATGATGCTGTATTTGTTCAGTATAAATGAAAAAATGAATTATATTTTGAAAACTTCTGTAGCATGCGGGTCTTATTATGCTAGTGGTAAAAGCCTAAAAACTAAGAGTGATTTTTTAAAAATTAAAAATCTTTCTAAGAGAGTGATTGTACAATAGTATGCATGAAATATTTGATATAAGTAAAAAAGTTCAAGAAGCAATAAATAGAAAAAAACCAATAGTAGCTTTAGAAAGTACATTGATTAGTCATGGATTGCCCTTTCCAGAAAATATTAAAGTCGCAAATGAGTCTATAAAGGCTGTTGAAGATAACGGTGCAATTGCTGCAACAATAGGAATAATTAAAGGTAAGGTTAAAATAGGATTATCGGAAGAAGATATTCAAATATTAGCAAAAGAGAAAAATGTGCAAAAAGTTTCAAACCACAATATAAATTTATCAATATTTAATAAAGAAAATGCTGCTACAACAGTAGCAAGTACAATTTCTATAGCTTCTAAATTTCAAATAAGATTTTTTGCAACAGGAGGAATTGGTGGTGTGCATCTAAATGCTGAAAATACCAATGATGTATCTGCAGATCTATATGCACTTTCTGAGAATTCAAATTTTGTAATCTGTAGTGGCGCTAAATCTATATTAGATTTAAGTAAAACAAATGAACTTCTTGAAACTTTAGGAATTACAAGAATTGGTTATCAAACAAATTATATGCCTGGTTTTTGGTATGAAGAAACAGAAAATAAAGTCGATAATAAATTTGATGAAATTCATGAAATTTCTTCTTTTTTAAAACTCAATGAAAATATGGGAAATAAAAAATCAATTCTCATATTTAATAAAGTTCCATTAGAAAAAGCACTTAATAAAAATGACGTAGAAAAATGGATAAATAATGCAACAATAAAAGCTGATAGAAATAATATTAGTGGAAAAGAATTAACCCCGTTTCTCATAAAAGAAATTAATGAACAATCAAAAAATGAAACTCTAAATGCTAATGTATCTTTAATAATTAATAATGCGAATTTAGCTGGAAAAATTGCAAAAAGTTTTTATAGTTAAGGTAATAACGATAATTTAGCTTTAAGTAATTGAAAAAATTTTTCATCATTAGCTTCATTCATCACAAAACAATTTACTGGTCTTTTAGTAACACCTAGCCAATCAACAACAGTCTCTCCTCTTGTTAATTCAGAATTTTCTTCAACTGTGACATTAACTTCTTTTCCACTAAAAATAGATGGATCTAATAAATATGCAATAACACATGGGTCATGGAGAGGTGTTTCCTCAGTTTCGTATAATTCTTTATGAAATATTGTATAAAATTCCATTAGTTCTCCAAAAAACTTAGAACTTTTATTTTTATTTTCATTCATTGATTTGATAATTTTTGAATTTACATTTACCTGATGAGTAACATCTAAACCCATCATTGTTAAAGGAATGCCTGATTCTAAAACAATATTAGCCGCATGTGGATCCACATAAATATTAAATTCAGCTGAAGGTGTGGTATTTCCTAAGCACATAGCAGCTCCACCCATAAAAACTATTTCTTTTATATTTTCTTTAATAGACGGATCTTTTTTTAAACTTAAGGCAATATTTGTAAGTGGTCCTGTTGGACATAAATAAATTTGCTCTGTTGAAGATTTGCAAGTTTCTACTATGAAATCAACTGCATATTTTTCTTGAGGTTTATAATTTGTATCTATTATTATGGGATCACCTTTTTTATCTAATCCGGTTTTTCCGTGAACATATTCAGCTGTAAATAATTCATAATGAATAGGTTTATTTGCACCAGAGTAAACTTTGATATCCGTTCTTTCAATTAACGTACAAACTTTAAGAGCATTATTTACTGTATTATTTAAACCACTATTTCCACCGACACAGGTGATACCCAGTATGTCAATCTCTTTAGAAGAAGCAGCTAACATTATTGCTACAGCATCATCATGACCTGGATCACAATCTAAAATTATTTTTTTAGTCATTAATAAAACTTTTAAGAGGTATTGAAGATCTTTGTAACCAATTCCATTCAGGATATTCGTTGTTGTTATCAATTACATGAATTGTGTAAGCATGTCTTGATTTTAAACTTGTATTCTCACATGAATAATGAGGAAGTCTACCATGTAATAAAACAAGTGATCCTTTTTTTACTTCTACAAGAGTATCAGTTTCGGGAAATGGTTCATCATTTAGATCTATCATTTTCATTTTACCGTCTACTTTTTTAAAAAGTTTTCTTAATGGGCCTTTATGACCTCCACTTGCAACCTGTAAACATCCGTTTGTTTTATTTGCGTCTTCTAATGCAAACCAGAAACCGATAGTACTTTCTGGCTCAGTATATAAAAAGGTAGAATCTTGATGGCAAACTACTTCACCGCCTATTTTAGGTTGCTTAAAAATATACATAGACTGAAGTAATTTTGGTTTTGAGAAACCAAGTGATAAAGCAATATCTTGAAGTTTTTGTTTATGAGAAAATTTATAAAAAACTTTATCTAAGTCATGCAACGCATGACCGATTTTATTTACAATAAAATGTTTATTTTCTTCTATGTTATCATCATTTAAATTAGCTTTTTCTTCGAAGAAGAAACGAATTTTATCACCTGATTCTAAAAAATAACTATCATCATTATGAGCTTGATTGACTGTATCAAAAATAGATTTTTGATTATTAAAATTATTATTTTCGATAAGATATCCTGATCGTTCCATTAATTCATCACATTCTTTATCTGTATTGAAATTTTCAATAACCAAATATCCGTTATTATTCCAAAAATTAATCATTTCATCATTTAAGGGTAGATCATTTGCTGAAAAATATTTCATTATATTCCTATTAATTTTGTTAAGAATGGTAAACCTACTTTAATTAAGTTTAATAACTGCGGTATTAAGAATTTTCCAGTTGTAGCAAGGAAGAAGATTATTCCACCAATTATGACTATCAGAATTAAATTTCTATAAAAGTTACCATAATTATTGTATTGCGACTTGGCTCTTGATCTCAAGATAAATAGTATAATTACTATAACTATTAAAACTATTAACAATCGGATCATATATTTTCTATATTTAGTAAAAATTAATTTGCAATACTAATTATATCTTAATAAATAGTTTTTAGTAGATGATCAAATTAAGCATATTATTTATATCAATTTTTTCTTTAATTTATGGAATTTATTTTTTATTTTTTCCATATAATTTTGTCAATTTAACTGTTGCTGAAAGTACCAATATTGCATGGCTAAGAAATCTTGGTGGGGCTATAACAGGTCTTTTATTTGTTGGCCTTTTAAAGATTTACTTAAGTACAAAGGGGTCAATAAGATTACTCAATGTAATTATTATTACATCCATAATACAGACTTCAGCTTTAATATATTCTAGAATAGCAAATGAATTTTCAGCAAATAATTTATTAATTATTGATATAACTATTTACGCCGCACTAATTGTTACTATTTATTTATTATTCATTTCAATTAAATTTAAAAAAATTTTTATTTAAATTTTAAAAAAATTCTTAAAAGTAAAAAGAAAATTATGATTAAAAAAATTGAAATAAATTCTAGTGATAAAATATCACCTAAATTAAAAGTTTTTATATCAATAAATGTGGAAAATTGATTACCAACAAAAGAAAAAATCAACATATAAGGAGAAAAACCTAAAAAAGATGAAAGGATAAATTTTTTCATTGAAATTTCTAAAGTTGATAAAAATAAATTTTGAATAAATAGTGGAACTCCAAATATTAATCTCAATAATATAAGATACTCTAGTGAGGATTTTTTTATAATTTTATTTAATTTATTACTAAATTTTTCAAGTTTTTTATTGGTATATTTTTTATAAATAACTTTGAAGAATAAAAAAAAAAATAAACTACCAAGAGTTACAGCAATAATGTTTATTAAGTATCCTACAAAAAAACCAAAAAAGAAACTTGAGGCAAGTATTATAATTAAGCTACCGGGTAAAGAGAAGGTAAAGAATAAAATAGAAAATATAAAATATATAATTAATGATATAGCAAAGTTATTATCTATTATTAATTCAAATTGGAATAAAAAATTAAAAATAATATCAATCATTTAATAATTTTAAAACCTTTGAAAAAAATAAACGATGTAATAATCAAAGTTAATAAAATAAAAAATATTATAAAGATATTTTCAACTAAATTAAATGAAAATTCATCATTTAATGAATTCCTAAAGAAGCTTACAACATAATAGTAAGGATTATATAAAAGTATAGCCTTAAAATTATCAGGAAGATAATTTATTGAAAAAAAGGTTCCTGATAAAAAATTAATAGGCGCAACAAAAAAGCTCGAGAATGTACTTTGTGAATCCCAAGAATTAAAAATTATTCCTACGAAACATCCTAAACATGAGAAAAATATTATAACTAAAAATAGGTAGTAAAAAAAATAAAAAAAATTATAAATTTCAATATCTATTAAAAAAGTAAATATAAAAAAATTAAACAGTGCTAAAATAATTCCAATAATAAGAGATGTGAATATTAAAGATATTAATATTTCAATCCTATAGATAGGTGCCATTAACCAATCATCTAAAGAACCAATTTGTTTCATATGAATTAAAGTAGAAGACGAATTATCGTAACTTTCCTGAGCAACGATCATAATGATTAATCCAGGAGCAATAAATTCAACGAATGAGTCTGAATCCATTGAAAGTGAGTAATAATTTTCTACTGTTATAAAAACTAATATAAATAAAAGATTTGTAGTTAAAGGGGCCAATAAAGAATAATGATACTCTTGTAAAAATTCTTTTATTCTAAATGCGATTATTGAATAAATCGCACTAAAATTTAACATCAATTAAGATTACTTAGAAAAGTATTTTTGAACAAGGTTCACCCAAAAATTTACACCAATGGGTAATAAATTATCATTAAAATCATACTTTGTTGTATGTAGATGAGCGCTATGATCTGCATCTCCTTGACCAAGATAAAGATAGGAACCAGGTTTTTTTTCTAACAAATATGAAAAATCTTCTCCTCCCATTGACGGATCAATATCAGTAATAACTTTATCATCACCGACTAAATCTTTAGCTACATTTGCAGCAAATTTAGTTTCTTCTTTAGAATTTATAGTAGGCGGATATTTATTTACTAAATCAAACTCAATTTTTATCTCTGCACCATGTGCATCGGCTATACCTTTACATAATTCATTTAATCTTTTCTCTATGTATGCTCGTGTTTCTCTTCTAAAAGTTCTAATAGTCCCACCCATTTTAACTTGATCATCAATTACATTATACGCTGTACCAGCATTAATTTTTGTAATACTTATAAGAGCTTTATCAACGGGATCTGTGGATCTACTTATAATTGTTTGAACAGCAGAAATAACTTGTGCAGAAATTACAACAGGATCAATTGCTAGATGAGGTGATGCAGCATGACCGCCCTTTCCTTTTACAGTAATATCAAATTCATCAACTGCTGCCATCATCGGTCCACTATTTACACCAAACGTACCTAAAGGTAACTCAGGCCAATTATGAAGTGCATATACTTCATCAATTTTAAAATCATCAAACATACCATCTTGAATCATTTTTTCTCCTCCAGCAAAACCTTCTTCTCCTGGTTGAAAAATGAAATATACTCTTCCATTAAAATTATTATTTTCACTTAGATATTTTGCTGCCCCAAGAAGCATTGTGGTATGACCATCATGGCCACAACCATGCATCATACCTTTATTTTGAGATTTATGATTAAATTCGTTTTGTTCCGGCATAGGAAGAGCGTCAAAATCTGCTCTTAAACCAATTGTCTTATCATTAGTAACTTCATTACCATCTACCCAAGCAACAACACCTGTATTAGCATAACCATCTTTAAATTTAATATTAAATTCACTTAATTTATTTTTGATATATTTTGATGTTTCAAATTCTTGAAGGCCTATCTCAGGAATTTTATGTAAATCCTGACGCCATACTGTCATCTGACCTTGCATTTGATTTATGCTATTTAAAATTGGCATTATAGTATTCCGAAGAAACCTTTTTTATTTAGTTTTTCTTCGCATTGTTTTAGTTGTTTATTAAACATCTTAGTATTTCTTTCTACATTTTTAGCAACATCAATCAACCAATCTTTACTTTTAAATGACTCTTTCGACCATCCATTTTGACCTTCATGGTATGCTAAATATTGATTATAGTAATCATTTTTTGAAATTCCAATCATATTTTCGGACTGCGTTGTGTACCAGCCAATAAAATCGGTTACATCTTTAAAATTTGCCCTTGATGCATTATGATTTCCAGTTTTATTCTTATACCAATCCCAAGTGGGATTTGTTATTTGTGCATAACCAAAAGCAGTTGATGGTCTAGAGGATGGTATAAAACCTAAAAATTTTTTTCTTTTCGGTTTTGCAAATTGAGTAAAAGATGATTCTTGTTTTATAACTGCTAATTGGAATGCAATTGGGGTATTCCATTTATCATAAGAATTTTTAGTTGCTTTATACCAGCTTTTCTTTTCATCAAAAATTATGCAACTATCAGCAGTATTTGTTAACTGATTTGAGGTGCATGCATATAAAAATAACAACGCAATACATAATAATTTTAATAAATTATCAAATTTCATTATAAATCTGAATACCATAACTTTTACTTATATAGTCTTAAATGTGGCAAAAAATTATTGCTTACTATTGAATTATAGATATGAATGCTTAAATTTCAGAAATGGCAGAAAAAACTAAAGAAAATTTAACATTTCAAGCTGAAGTAAGTAAGCTTTTAGATCTTGTTGCTAATTCCCTTTATAGTGAAAGGGAAATATTTCTAAGAGAATTAATATCTAATTCTGCAGATGCCTGCGAAAAATTAAGATATCAATCACTTTCCAAAAAAAATCTTTTGAAAGATGAAAAGGATTTAAAAATTAATATCAGAGTTTCAAAAAAGAAAAAAATTATTGAAATTGAAGATAATGGAATTGGAATGTCAAAAAATGAACTGATTGATAATTTAGGAACTATAGCGAGATCAGGAACTAGTAAATTTATTGAAGCAATGAAAAATAAAAAAAACAACGATATTTCTGCAATTGGACAGTTTGGTGTTGGTTTTTATTCCTCATACATGGTTGCAGATAATGTTGAAGTGCTTTCTAAAGATGCTGAAAATGAAGAAACAAATCTTTGGTCATCTAATGGAAAAGAAAATTATACCATTGAAGAAGCTAAAAAAGATAAAAGAGGCACTTGTATAACACTAAATATCAAGAAAGATGCTGATGAATTTTTAGATTCATTTCGTTTGAGATCAATTATAACAAAATACTCAAATTATATTCCTTTCCCAATCTATCTTAAGGATCTTGACGATAAAGAAAAAGAAGAAAAAATAAATGAAGGTAGTCCATTATGGCTAAAAGATAAAAAGGATATAAAAGAGGAAGACTACAAACAATTTTATAATAATATTTCATTTAACTTTGATGATCCCTTAAAGACTATTCACTATAACGCTGAGGGTGTTATTAGTTATAAAGCTTTACTTTATTTTCCTACAAATCAACCTATGGATTTATTCAATGCCGATAGGAAAAATAAAATAAAATTATATGTTCAAAAAGTTTTTATCACTGATGATTGTGAAGACATAATTCCTAACTGGTTACGTTTTATCCCAGGAGTAGTCGATTCACAGGATATTTCTCTAAATATAAGTAGAGAAATGCTTCAAAATAATCCTATTATTACAAAAATAAAAAAAGGTATTACAAATAAAATTTTAAGTGAAATTGATAGCTTAGCCAAGAAAGAAAAGGGTAAATTTGAGACATTTTGGAATAATTTTGGTCCAGTACTAAAAGAAGGGTTATATGAACATAATGATCATCATGAAAAAATCCTACCGCTATTAAGGTTTGAAAATTCTTTAAATGATAAAAAAATATCTCTTGAAGAGTACACTAAATTAATGGCTAAAGATCAAAAAGAAATTTATTATTTTGCTAATACTGATAAGGATCATATTAAAAACTCCCCTCAATTAGAAGTTTTCACTGATAAAAAGATACCAGTTTTGTTTATGGTTGATGCAGTAGATGAGTTTTGGATTCAAAATGTAAATAAATTTAAAGATTTAGAATTTAAATCAATAACTAAAGGTAAAGTTGATGTTTCAAAAGTTGGTGAAAAATCAAGTAAGAAAGATGAAGATAAAAAAGAAGTAGATAGTAAAATCAATGATTTAATTAACATACTTAAAACAGAGCTAAAAGAGACAATATCTGACGTAATTGTATCTGAGAGATTAACAAAAAGCCCAATTCTGCTTGTTGCTGAAGAAGCTGGGATGGATATAAATATGGAAAAACTGATGAAAATGCATAATCAAAAAACTCCTGTTTCAAAAAAAATACTTGAAATTAATCCAAACCATCCGATGATTGTAAATTTATCTCAAAATTTAACAAAAATTGACCATAAAAAAGCTTCAAATTTAATTTTAGATCAAGCTAATATATTAGATGGTAACATTCTCTCAAATCCATCCGCTTACTTAGAAAATTTAACTGAAATTTTTATTAAGTAACTGAATTTATAATTTTATTATTATTAAAAAATTCAACAAACTGATTAGCAACCATTTCTGCTACAACTATTTGTGCTTCATCAGTAGAAGCAGCAATATGTGGAGTTAAAATTATATTATCTAAATTATAAAAACCACTTTCTACTAAAGGCTCATTTTTAAAAACATCTAATGCAGCGCCTTTAATTTCTTTTTTTTCAAGAGCGTTTTTAAGATCAACTTCATCAACTAAGTTACCTCTAGCGGTGTTGATAATTATGCAATTTTTTTTCATTAGTAATAAATGATTTTTATTCATAATCGGATTACCATCTTTATTGGGTTTACAGTGAAAAGAAATTATATCTGAGTCTTTAATAATCTCATCGATAGAGCAAGAATTATATTCAGGATAGCTGTCCTTAATTGTTTTAAAGTATGAAGAAAATATTGAAACGTGCATTCCCAATACATTAGATATTTCTGCAACTCTTTTACCTACATTACCAAAACCAACGATACCAATTTTCTTGCCTTTAATTTCATTTCCTTTTAATTTCTTTTTTTCCCAAAGACCCTTATGAGTTGTCTCATTGGCAACAGTAATCTTTCTTTGCAATGCAAAAATTAAACCAATTGTGTGTTCTGCTGTAGCATTTGTATTACCTCCTGGAGTATTCATTACGATAATGTTTTTATTTTTAGCAGCTTCCACATCAACATTATCAACTCCTGCTCCTGCTCTACCTATAATTTTTAAATTTGAAAGAGAATCAATTAATTCTTTTCGCACTTTAGTTGTAGAACGAATAATTAAACCATCATAGTTATCAATTATTTTTTTTAATTCTTCAGGAGATAAATTTGTTTTTGTATCGACAGAAATATTATTTTTTTTTAAAATTTCAGATGCAATGTTATCTAGTGAATCTGATATTAGTACTTTAGGCATGTTTTGATTTAATTTCTGAATAAGCCCAATCAATCCAAGGTAAAACTAATTCTACATCTGAAGTTTGAACCGTGCCTCCAGCCCATATTCTAAAAGAAGGTGGAGCTTTAGGATATCCATTGCAATCAAATCCAACATTATTTTCAGAAAGTAATTTACATATATCAGCCATTACAGCTCTTTGATCACTTTCATCTTTATTAGTAAACCAATCTTCAACAATTTTAAAAGTTATTCCAGTGTTTGATATATAATTATCATCTTCGATTTCAGATAAAAAGGTCACCCAATCTCTCTCATTAATCCATTCTCTAATTTTTTGTAAAGAATTCTGGGATTTAGAAATTAATGAATTTAATCCTCCTTGAGAAGAAACCCAATTTAATGAATCAATTATATCTTCAACGCATATCATTGAAGGTGTATTAATTGTGTTTCCTTCAAAAATACCTTTTATCAATTTTTGGTTTTCAGCTAATCTAAACAATTTTGGTACTGGCCAACTAGGTGTAAAACTTTCTAATCTTTCAACAACGCGTGGAGAAATTGCTATCATTCCATGAGCAGCCTCTCCTCCAAGTATTTTTTGCCAAGACCAAGTTATAACATCGCATTTATTATAATCTATAGGCATACCAAAGATTGCCGAGGTAGCATCACAAATGGTTAGACCTTTTCTGTCATCAGGTATCCAATCTCCATTTGGAACTTTGACACCAGATGTTGTTCCATTCCAAGTAAAAATAACGTCATTATCAAAATTGACTTTGCTTAGGTCAGGTAGTTTCCCATAATCTTCTTCATGAATATTTAAATTTTCTAATTTTAATTCGCTGATTGCATCGATTACCCAATCTTTACCAAAATTTTCCCATGCAAGAATATCGACTCCCGTTTTACCTAATAGGCACCACATAGCAGCTTCTAAAGCACCGGTATTTGATCCAGGCATGATACCCAATAAATAATCATCAGGTAATTTAAGAATATCTTTAGATTTATCTATTGCTTCTTTTAATCTTGCTTTACATTCAACAGATCTGTGAGATCTACCAGTTAAAGCATTACTCAAAACAGATATGTCCCAGCCTGGTCTTTTTGAAGTTGGTCCACTTGAAAAATTTGGATTGTTAGGTTTAGTATTAGGTTTATTCATACATTTTTTTCAAACTCATAAACTACTAAGCCATCTAAAGGTTTTGGATCAAACCATGTTGATTTAGGGGGCATAGTCAAATTTTTATTCGCGACTGTAATAACATCACTTATTGAAGATGGGAAGATAGAAAATGCCACACTGTCATTATTTTCATCAACTTTTTTTTCTAAAGCTTCCAAACCATGACATCCGGCAATAAATCTTATTCTTTCATCATTATTAACATCAGATATATTTAAATGTTTTTTGAAAATAAAATTATTTAAAATATTAATATCTAGCGTATCAACAAAATTATCAGTTTTTAATTCAGTTTTAAAATGTAATGAATACCACTTTTTTTCATGATACATTCCAAATTGTTTATTAGATTGAGGTTTGAAAGGATTTTTTTCTTTTTTTATTTCGAAGTTTTCAGAAAGAATGTCTAAAAAATTTTCTTCACTCAAACCATTTAAATCTTTAACAACTCTATTATAATCAAATATTTTAGCTTCATCACTTGGAAAAGCCGCTATCATAAAATCTTCTTGTAAAATATTTTTATTATAATTTAATTCACCAATAATTTTCATTGCACCCATTCTATGATGTCCATCAGCAATATAAAAATTATCTACCTCATTTATAAATAAAGAAGATAGCTTTTTAATGAAAGATTCATCAGAGACACACCAAAGTTTATGAATAGATTTATCAAAACTTTCAAAATCATAATCTGGAGTATTTGATATTATAGAGGATAATAAATCTTTTATCTTATTGTTTTTTTTATATACCACATAAATAGGACCAATTTGTGTTTTTATATTTAACATTTGCTCAGCTCTTTCTCTCATCCTTGTTTCATAAATTTTTTCATGCGCTTTAATTTTTTCATCTACGAAATCTGATATTTTAGAAAGAGATAAAAAACCTAGTTGAGTATGGCCTTTAAATTCAATTTGATAAATGTAATAAAATAATTCTTTATCTTTTTTAATTACGTCATTTTCTTTCATTTCATTAAAATGTGATTTAGCTTCTAAGAGAGTATCTGCTTCTTTTAATTGGCCAACAGGATTCAAAATTTTTAAATAATTCCAATAATTATTTTTTTTAAATATTTCTATATTTTCAATACTTAAATGATCAGTAGATGGAGCAATTAAATTTTTTGCATCTTCATTGTAAGGACGTGTTCCTTTAAAAGGTTTAATTTCAACCATAATAAAGAAACACCTTTAATTAAATAAAAAAAAATTTAAACTTAAATTACGCTACTTCTGGTATTTGAGAAATAGATTTACCTATTCCATCATCATCAATAACATCATCAGCCATTGATCCATTTAGATAATCATCATAAGCTGACATATCAAAATATCCATGGCCACATAAATTAAAGAGAATAGTTTTTGACTCGCCTTTTTCTTTACATTCTAAAGCTGCATCAATAGCACCTTTGATTGCATGGTTTCCTTCTGGAGCAGGAATAATTCCTTCTTGTTTTGCAAAAGTTAAACCAGCTTCAAAACAATCTTTTTGACCGTAAGCCTTTGCTCTCATCAGACCTAACTCATATAAGTGGCTTAAATGATAAGACATGCCATGGTATCTTAATCCACCAGAGTGATTAGCCGGTGGTAAGAAATCGGATCCAAGAGTATGCATTTTAATTAATGGAGTCATTTTTGCCATATCACCATGATCATAAGCATACTTACCCTTAGTAAATGAAGGACATGATGCAGGTTCGCAACCAATTATATCGATTTTTTGACCACCTCTTAATTGTTGTCCTAAAAATGGAAACATTAATCCAGAAAGATTACTACCACCACCTGTACAGCCAACAATAATATCAGGATAATCTCCAGCCATCTCCATTTGCATAATAGCTTCATTACCATTTATAGTTTGATGCATTAGAACGTGGCCTAAAACACTTCCAAGTGAGTATTTTGCTTTACCTCCACTTTTAACAGTTGCTTCTATTGCTTCTGATATAGCTATTCCCAAACTACCAGGGTTATCAGGATTTTCTGATAATAACTTGTTACCGAAGTCAGTTAAATTAGATGGACTAGCATGACAGTTAGCGCCAAACGATTGCATCATTAATTTTCTATAAGGTTTATGATCAAAACTAACCTTAACCATGAAAACTTCTATATCTATACCAAAGATCTGACCTGCAAAAGCTAATGAACTTCCCCACTGACCTGCGCCCGTTTCAGTAAAAATTTTACTAATTCCTTCTTCTTTATTAAAAAACGCTTGCGGAACTGCAGTATTTGGTTTGTGACTTCCTGTAGGACTAACACCTTCATATTTGTAATAAATTTTAGCTGGTGTATCTAAAAACTTTTCTAACCTTCTTGCTCTAAATAAAGGAGAAGGTCTCCATTGTTTGTATACTTCTCTTACTGGCTCAGGAATTTCTATTTCTCTTTCGGTAGAAACTTCTTGCATAATTAAACTCATTGGAAATAAAGGAGCAAAGTCATCAGGACCAGCGGGTTGTTTAGTTCCAGGGTGTAATGGTGGTGGTGGTGGACTTGGTAAGTCTGAGTTAATATTATACCAAAACTTTGGTGCTTTATTTTCTTCAATTAAGTATTTAATTGAGTCGCTCATAATAAAAGTATATTGGACTATAAAAAATTAAATTTCAACCATAAATGAAATACTTTAACTTCAAAAATGTGTCTATTTTTATTGCTGTTTTATTAGTATTATATGTTTTTTACGGATATTTTACTCATTGATCTTTTTTGCCCAACAAACAGACCAATAAAAACTAGAATAATTCCAACTACAGAACTAAATACTATTTGTTCATAAAGAAATATGAATCCCCATATTAATGCAAAAACAGGAATTAAATAGGCAACATAAGACAAGAAAACTGGACCAGATTGTTTAACTATATGATAGCGCATATGAAATGCAATAGCTGTTGGAAAAACACCTAAATAAATAATAGAAATTAAAGAAATCTTATTAATATTATTCTCATAATTAATAAAATCATAGAATAAAAAAGGTAATGATATTATAGCTCCAAATAATGTAGCAAAAGTAGTTATCGAAATAGGGCTTAATTTCTTTAATTTATTATAAGCAGCAATATTTGAAATCATATAGCCAAATGCAGCTATAATCACAAAAATTTTTGCTAAAGTACTAATGTAGTTTTGATCTTGAAAATTAAATTTACTTATATCTAAAATAAAAATAATACCTACAAAACCTATAATAATTGATAAAAATTTAACCCAAGTAAACTTATCGTCTGAAGTTAAAACATGAGACATTAGTAATGTTATTAAGGGACCAACCGACATTAATAACCCTGCAGTAGAAGAAGGAATGTATTGTTCAGCCCAACTAATCAGATAGAATGGTAAAAAATTTCCAGTAATGCCAATAAAAGAAAGAATTAAAACTAAATCGAGATTTAATTTAGGATGATTGTTATATGAATAATATAAAATAATTAAGAAAATTGATGCTATAATTAATCTTAAGGAAGCAATACTTGTAGGTGTAAAACTAGACAGACAAATTTTAATAACAAAAAAAGAAGATCCCCAAATTGCAGCTAAAATTATAAGAAGTATTAAATTATTTGATAATAATTTATTAAACAAAAATTAGATTTTATTTTTTGGTTGTGGAATTTCAATATTTTCAGAAGGTTTCATAAATTCATCTCTTCTTCCATCCCAGAGATAATCTGCGTAATCAAATTCTGTAATCATTCTATCAGATCGTTCAAATGTTAAACCGTATTTTCTACAATAACTGGCAAATTCTTCTGCATTATCTATTGGTAAATTTTCTACAGTCCATTTTCTAGAACTTCTATCAAATTTGAAACCATTTTTTTTGAACCAATCTCTGTGATAATAAGAATCTCTACCAAAAGCTGAAAAAGTTATTTTCTTAGTCATAATGATATGCGCTCTTACATGAAAAACTTAGAAATAACAAATTTAATTTTTAAAATTAAATTTATTTAAAATAGTAGAAATCTAGTAGTATTTATAATAAGATAATCAAATGGATCTTTACAGTAGCAGTGAAATTACAGTTCATCAATTAAATGAGCTCAAGCAAGATGACAAAAAAATTCAAATTATAGATGTAAGAGAAGATACTGAGAGAGATCATGCCCATATTAAAGGTACTATACACATGAAGCTTTCAGAGATTGCTAAAAGATACACCGAATTAGATAAGAAAAAAAATATTTTTGTAATGTGTCATACCGGTACAAGAAGCCAAGCCGTATGTAAATGGCTTAAAGCACAAGGTTATAATCATTGTGTTAATGTACTCGGCGGAATAGACGCATGGGCTGCTTTAATTGACAGAAATATAAGAAGATATTAAGAAATACTCTCTAAGTACAAACCTAGAAAAATAATAATTACACTAACTAAAAACATTATTATCCTGAGCAGGATTTCGATAAAAAGATTAAATCTTATTCGTTTTTTTATAATTAGTTTGTATAGAGGATTACTAATTGATAGAGAAATTAATAGTATCCCAATAATAATAACTAACCAATGCATAAAGTTAAAAAATACATAGCTGAAGATTTAAAATTTTCAAATCAAACTATCAAAGAAATGAAGATTAATTCAAAAAAATTTTATAATAAAATTAAAGAAAGAAGAAGCATACGTGAATTTTCTAAAGATAAAATCGATATAAATATTATAAAAAACGCGATCTTATCTGCGGGATCAGCTCCAAGTGGAGCAAATCTTCAACCTTGGCATTTTGTAGTAATAAAAAATAAAAACGTAAAAAAGAAGATTAGAATAGAAGCAGAAAAAGAAGAAGAAAATTTTTATAAGTACAAAGCTCCTAAAGAATGGTTA
Source organism: uncultured Alphaproteobacteria bacterium (assembly GCA_902602135.1). Taxonomy (GTDB): domain Bacteria; phylum Pseudomonadota; class Alphaproteobacteria; order HIMB59; genus CACPNW01. The sequence continues at coordinate 2,215 of CACKQA010000009.1, read as the reverse complement.
GATGCATTAATTCCTTTAGGAACTGATGAAAATAAAAAATTTATTGAAAATGCACCTTATTTAATAGCTATATTTGAGAAAAAATTTTCAGTTTTAAAAAATAAGAAAATAAAAAATTATTATGTAAAAGAGTCTGTTGGTATAGCTACTGGTATATTAATTACTTGTTTACATTTTTCTGGCCTAGCAATGTTAACACACACGCCAAGCCCAATGACATTTCTTAATAAAATTTTGAAAAGACCTAGTAATGAAAAACCATTTGTTTTACTTATTGTTGGACGACCTGATAAAGATGTAAAAGTTCCAAAGTTTGCAAAACAAAAGAAAAAGTTTAAGGAAATTACTTCAATTTTTTAACCAAGTTCTTCTGGTTTCATAGTTTCATAAACCTCATAAGGCATATGTATCCAAGGAGAATCTTCTAAATAATCAACATAATAATTTGGTTTAAACGAAGATACTGACTTATAAAACAAAACTCCAGTTCTTATTGGTTCATCTATATAAAAACCATAAGTATGATTTAACCAATCAATACTTTTTTTAAGAGTAATTCCTGAGTCTGCCAAATCATCTACTATTAAAACTTTTGATCCAATGTTAGGGCTTGTTTTTGCTAGATCTCTTGAAAATGTGATTGCACCTCTTTTATTTTTTACTCCCTCACCTTTATATGATTCAACAGAAAGAATTGCTAAAGGAACATCGAATATTCTTGCCATTACATCCCCTACTCTCATACCTCCTTTTGCGATGCATACAACCTGATTAAATTGCCATCCATCCTTATGAATTTGTTTTGCTAAATCTTCTGTTTTACTTCTATATTCGTCCCAACTAATATGTAAATCAGACATAAATCTTCCTTTGAAATTAAAAATTAAACCTCTCCCTTTAAAAGAGAGAGGGTTATAAGAAGTTTAATTATTGTGGTACTTCGCCGTCAATACCTTGAACATAAAAGTTCATTCCAAGTAACATTCCATCAGGCGCTACTTCACCTTCAGGAACCACAAGCTCGCCAGCTTGATTGTAAATTGGACCCGTGAAAGGATGAATAGTTCCATCTTTAATTCCAACTTCCATATTTACTGCTTCTTGAATTAAACTTGCTGGCATAAGTTTAGTATTATATGGTGACATTACAACCATACCTTTATCCATACCATCCCAAGTATCACCAGAAGACCAAGTGCCGTCCACAACAGCTTTTGCTCTTTCAGCATAGTAAGGGCCCCAAATATCTTCAATTGAAGTTAAATGTGCATCAGGACAAAATTCTTCTTGGTTTGAAGCTTGACCAAATGCATAAACACCCGCTTTTTGAGCAGCTTGGCAAGGAGCATATGTATCAGTATGCTGAACAATTATGTCAGCTCCTTGATTAATTAATGTATTAGCTGCATCAGCTTCTTTACCTGGGTCGTACCAAGTAAATACCCAAATAATTTTCATTTTGATATCTGGATTTACTTTTGAAGCCGCTAAATAAAATGCATTAATTCCTCTTACAACTTCAGGAATAGGGAATGAAGCTATATAACCAATAGTATTAGTTTCAGTCATATGACCGGCAATATGCCCTTCAATCATTCTACCTTCATAAAATCTAGCTGAATACGTTGCAACGTTATCTGCTTGAATATACCCAGTAGCGTGTTCAAATTTTATATCAGGAAAATCCTTAGCTACTTCATGTGTCTGATCCATATAGTTGAAAGACGTTGTAAATATTAAGTCATGTCCTGAGTCTGCTAGTTTTCGGATTGCTCTCACTGCATCTGCGTTTTCAGGAATATTTTCAAGATAAGTAGTAGTAATAGAGTCACCAAGTTGGCTCTCCATATATTTTCTACCTACATCATGCATATATGTCCAACCATGATCACCTGGAGGACCTATGTATATAAATCCAACTTTTTTAGGGTCTGCATATGCTGAACCAAATGCAAATACCAAAAAAGTAGATAAAAAAGTTATTATTCTAATCATTTTAACCTCACCTGCTAATATAACGATTACTCAGCTATATACTTAATACATACAAAAGGGTTTGATCAATAATTCTATATGTTTATAGAAAAAAAAAAGTGGATATTTATCTGCCTTTATAAAAAGGAATAGTTAATGAAGCTGGTGCGCTAAGTTTTATCCTTAATTTATTACTAGAAATTAACACTAATACTATAATAGTTGCAACATATGGCGCCAT
>CACKQA010000008.1 GCA_902602135.1 uncultured Alphaproteobacteria bacterium | reverse complement strand
TTTCCATATTATCTTTTTAAATATTCTCTTAACTGATTTACCGATAGGACTTTTAACATAATTACTAATCCAAAATAAATAATTATAGCTAAAAAGATCATCAGAAGTAAAAGTGCCGAGTTTAATAACACTGAATTATTACTAATATTTGTAAAGAATAGTCCATTTAATACGTATATTCCTACAAATAATAGAAATGAACTTAGTAAAATTTTGATGGAATTCCTTACTAAAAGATCATCAAATTTTATATGATTCCTAATAGCTAAAAAGAGGTACAATAATAATGCATTCACCCATGCACTAATTCCTGTTGCAACAGCAATGCCCATTTCTCTCATTGATTGAATTAAAAGTAACGATAAGACAACATTAGTGATCACGCTGACAATAGATATGTATAGTGGTGTTTTAGTATCTTCTCTAGCAAAGAAACAGGAAACTAAAACTTTAATTATAATATAAGCAGGTAGACCTAGGGCAAAGTAACTGAGAACTTTAGCAGTATAAAAAGTATCTTCTTCTACAAAAGCACCTCGTTCAAATAAAATATGAATAATGGGTTCAGCTAAAATAAATAACCCTATGGCTGAAGGTAAAGAAATTAATAATGAAAATTCAATAGATCTATTTTGAATATTATTTGTTGTTTCTTGATCTGATTGTTTAATAGCTTTTGATAAACTTGGTAAAAGAACAATACCAAGTGCTATTCCAAATATCGCAAGTGGTAGTTGGTTAAGACGGTCTGCATAATAAATATGACTGATTGCACCAACGGGTAAAAAGGAAGCAATGATAGTTCCAATAACAATATTTAATTGAATAACACCTGAACCAACAAAACCAGGTAAAAATAATTTGAAAAACTTTTTTAACTTTTCGTTTAAAACTGGAAAGATAATACGTGGTCGATAAAAATTTAAAACCGTTCTGTATAAATATAAAAATTGTAAAACTCCTCCTATTAATACACCATACGATAACGCGTGACCTGCGGTTGTCACAAAAGGTGTAAGAAAGAATAATGATAGAATAAAACTTATATTCAAAATGGCAGGAGCAAATGCACCAGCGGCGAAACGTTCATGAACATTATTAATTGAAGCAAAGTGAGCAGCTAAGGAAATAAAAACAATATAAGGGAAAATTATTTTTCCAAAATGGACGGCAAGTTCATAGGCCTCTTTATTATCGGTAAAACCTGGTGCCAAAACTTGAATGATATAAGGCATCCCAAAGAAGAAAATGATTGTTAAAACGACCGTAGCAAAAAGTAACATTGAGGTCGTGTTTTCAACAAAGTCAGAAGCCTCGCGTTCATCTTTTGGATTAAGAACAACACCTGAAAAAACAGGGATTAATGCAGCACTATATGCTCCTTCTGCTAGGACACGGCGAAAGAAATTAGGAATACGAAATGCTACGAAGAATGCATCAGCAATTACTGTAGATCCAAGATATCTCGCTATTAATATGTCTCGGATAAAACCTAATATTCGACTAAAAAATGTATAAAAGCTGACTGTAAAGAATGATCTAAAAAGACTCTTCATAAGATAGTTTTATAGTTTGGTAAGTGATTTGTATAAGTGAAATTTATGGCTTAATTACGAGCCAAAACAATATCCTGCTGATCTCACGGTTCTTATAAAATCTTCTTTTACGTCATTATTAATGGCCTTTCGTAGTCTTCTTATATGAACATCAACTGTTCGAGGTTCTACATGGGCCTCATTTTTCCAAACATGATTAAGTAATTGTTCACGGCTAAAGACACGACCAATATTTTCCATAAAGAAAGCTAATAAATTAAATTCTGTTGGACCAAGATGAAGAGTTTCTCCATCTCGTGATGCCGAGTGAGATACAAGATCAATTACTATTCCTTTATAAGTTAAAACTTCATCTACAAACATTGGTCTTATTCGTCGAAGAACAGCTTTTACTCTTGCCACTAATTCATTAACCGAAAAAGGTTTTGTTATGTAATCATCTGCTCCAGTTTCTAAGCCACGAAGTTTATCTTCTTCTTCACCTTTCGCTGTTAACATTATGATAGGAACATTCTTATGTTCTTTATGTTTTCTAATTCTACGACAAAGTTCAATTCCTGATAGCTCTGGTAACATCCAATCAAGAATAATTATGTCAGGTGGTTTATATAAGATTTTTTCTAAAGCAGTTTCACCATCCGTTGCAGTATCTATTTTATATCCTTCTTTGTTAAAATTAAATTTTAAAAGATCTAATAATGCTTCTTCATCTTCAACGATAAGCATTTTAAGTTTCATGAGTCTCTACTATTAAATTTTTGTTACAGTTCTATTAAAACTTATTTTTTCTTTGGAAGAATTACTTCCCAGGTTGGGTCTGGATTACCATCAAATAGGGGTTCGCCAGAAACTGCATAATAAATATCTTCAGCTATATTTTGTACATAATCACCTATTCGCTCTAGGTCTTTAACCATATATAAAAGACTTGTACATGCAGTGATTCTTTTTGGTTCTTCCATCATGTAGGTTAATAATTGTCTTAATATTCCAAGATACTCTTCATCAATTTGTCTATCCATTAACCAAACTTTTTTTGCGGCTTGATCTGAAAATTCTAAAAAAGCTTTTATTACCTCACTAATCATAATATTAACTTGTTCACCCATATTAATAATATCTCTCGAAGGCTTTTCTGGTAGAACTATTTCTGCAATTGCTACTCTTTTGGCAATATTTGTTGCATGATCTCCTATTCTTTCTAGATCTTTATTGATTTTGATTGCTGAAAAAATTGTTCGTAAGTCTGCAGCCATAGGTTGTCTTTTGCCAAGTATTTCAACTAAGCTTTGATCAAGATCATTATATGCTTTATCAATTACATTATCGTTTTCTATAATTTTATCAGCAAATTCTGTATCTTTATCTTTTAAACACTGCAGTGAGTCTTTTAGTTGTTTTTCGACTAAACTGCCCATTTCGATAATACCATTTTTAATGTCTTTTATTTCCTCATCGTACGATTTTACAATATGTCCTTCTTCTTTCATTATCCAAACCTCCCTGTGATATAATCTTGAGTTTTTGTATTATCAGGATTTGTAAAAATTTTATTTGTATCACCTGTTTCTATCAATTCACCTAAATGGAAGAAACACGTTTTCTGCGAAACTCTTGCTGCCTGTTGCATAGAATGGGTTACAATAATAATTGTATAGTTTAATCTTAACTCATCAATTAATTCTTCTATAATAGCAGTTGCTATTGGATCTAAAGCAGAGCAGGGTTCATCCATTAAAATTATTTCAGGATTCACGGCAATTGCTCTTGCAATACATAATCGTTGTTGTTGACCGCCTGATAAACTTGTTCCAGGCTCGTTTAGTCGATCTTTAACTTCATTATATAAACCAGCTTTTTTTAACGATGTAATAACTATATTTTCTAGATCAGATTTTGTATCTGCTAATCCGTGAATGCTAGGCCCATAAGCTACATTATCAAATATTGATTTGGGAAAAGGATTTGGTTTTTGAAATACCATTCCGATTTTAGATCTTAAACTTACCACATCAGTAGAGGAGCTTATAATCTCTTCATTATCAACTTTAATTGATCCAGATACTTTACAAATTTCAATGAGATCATTCATGCGGTTTATACATCTAAGAAATGTTGATTTACCACAACCAGATGGACCTATTAAAGCTGTTACTTCTTTTTCTTTGATGTCCATTGAAATTTTATTTAATGCCTGCTTCTCAGAATAAAAAACATCAACGTCTTTAGCTAAAATCTTAGTATTATTATTATCTACCATTTCTTTTCAAATCTATTTCGTAAATATACAGCAAGAGCGTTCATCATAAATAAAAATAATAATATAATCATAATAGCTGCCGCAGACTTTTCTTGAAAACCTCGTTCAGCACTTTCTACCCATAAGAAAATTTGAACAGGTAAAGAAGCTGACGGCTCTGTTATTCCTGTTGGTATATTAGGAATAAAGGCCACCATACCAATCATAATTAATGGAGCTGTTTCTCCTAATGCCTGTGCTAAACCTATAATCGTTCCTGTTAATGTTCCAGGTAAAGCAAGTGGAACAACATGGTGAAATACAGCTTGGGACTTTGTTGCCCCTATTGCCAACGCACCTTCTTTAATTGATGGTGGAACTGCTTTTAATGAAGCTCTACAAGCAATTATTATTGTTGGTAGTGTCATCAGTGCTAGAACTGTTCCCCCAACAAGAGGTGTACTTCTTGGAAAACCAAACACATTTAATAGTACTCCTAAACCCAAAAGACCAAATACGATGGATGGAACTGCAGCTAAATTTGAAATGTTAACTTCAATTAATTCTGTTAGTTTATTTTTTGGAGCAAACTCCTCCAAATAAACTGAGGCACCAATTGCTATGGGAAATGATAAAATAAATACAACAAATAATGTGAGTAAAGATCCCATAAAAGATCCGGCAATTCCTGCAATTTCAGGGTGTCTTGAATCTGCTCTGGTGAAAAAGAAATTATTAAATTCTTTTTGAATTCGATTTTCCTGAACTAATTGGTCTATAAAAGATAATTGGATATCATTTAACTTTCTTCTATCTTCAGGAACATCTCTGCTAGCATTACCTTTTAGCATTTGATCAACATTACTGTGAGCAGTAACCCATAATTTTTGTTTCGTATTTAGAACGGAAGGGTTATTTAAGAAATAATTTTTTATTTCATTATCAATATTAGTTGAAAATAATTTTTTAATAAATTTAGCATCAGACTTACTCAAATTTTCAAAAACATTATTTAATGCGTTTTTTTTAACTTTAAAAAATTTTCCCTTTTCTATTTCTTTCTCAGTTGAGTCAGGAGTTAATTTTAAAACTTCTTGATCATAATTTATTTCCAAAAGTATGGTTGTTTTTTGAAAAGCAGTAAACCCTCTTGAAAATATCGAGTATAATAAAAATACAAGTACTGCTAATGCCAAGCACATTGCAATAAAACCATAATATTTAAAACGTAAATCTTGCGCACTTCTTTTTTTACGAAGTGCAATTATTCGTTCTTGTGTAACGGTATTATTCATAGCGTTCTCTGTATTTTTTTACGATACGTAATGCTAAAACATTAAGACTTAATGTGATTACAAATAATACTAATCCTAAAGCAAATGCTGATAAGGTCCTTGGATTATCAAATTCTTGATCGCCAATTAAGGCAACAACTATTTGGACCGTAACAGTTGTAACGTTTTCAAAAGGATTAGCAGTTAAATTAGCAGCTGTTCCAGCCGCAACTACAACAATCATTGTTTCACCAATAGCTCTTGAAATTGCAAGCAGGAAAGCTCCAACAATTCCAGGAAGTGCTGCGGGTAAAATTACCTTTTTAATTGTTTCTGCTTTGTTAGCACCAATACCAAGAGATCCTTCTCTTAAACTTTGTGGAACAGAATTTATGACATCATCAGATAAAGAAGAAATGAAAGGGATTATCATTACACCCATAACTAAACCAGCTGCTAAAGCACTAGTTGGAGAAGCATCTATACCTATCGATTGACCAAAAGATTTTACAAAAGGTGCTACTGTCACAAAAGCAAAAAAACCATAAACTATTGTTGGAATTCCTGCTAAAATTTCGAGTAATGGTTTGACTGTTTTTCTTACTTTTTGAGAAGCATATTCCGATAGATAAATTGCAGTTAACAAACCAATAGGTGCTGCAACACACATGGCAACAATCATTATTAAAAAAGTTCCTGCAAATATAGGAACTGCTCCAAAAGATCCTTCGGCCGCAGCCTGACCTTCTCTAATTGGAATGAAGGGATACCATTCTGTACTAAATAAAAATTCAAAAATAGATACTTGGGAAAAAAAACGAAAACTTTCAAAAATTAATGAAAATATTATTCCAATAGTTGTTAAGACAGCGATCGAAGAACAAAAAATTAGAATATATTTTATATATTTTTCAATTGTATCCTGTGCATTGAACTGAATATTTATTTTTCTAACAGCATACAAAGAGCCAAGGACCATAATTATTATAATTGATATGTAGAATGAAATCTCGCTAGTTAATTTTAATGATTTGTATTGTGATGCGGCATTAATTATTTCTTGAGATTTACCTTCACTGAAATCAGTATTATTTGCTACATTTCTAATTTCCGCTAAGAGAAGTCCATCATCATATGCAGCACCCTCTACGTATTCAAAACTATCTAAGATTAGATTTTGAATTATTTGTTCTTCAAAAACTGCCCAAGAAAAATAAACTATTAATGCAGGTAATAAGCACCAACTTAAGACATATTGTGCATGATAATTATATTGTGATTTAGGTTTGAGGTTTGTCGAGTATACGAGTTTTTTAATGCGTGATTGTCCAAAAATATAAGAAGAATAAATTCCTATTAGTATGAGAACTATTGACCAAAAAAACACGGTTATTTGTAATTAAAAAAAAGGGAGATTCGTATCCCCCTTTTTCATAAATTAAATATTATTATTTATAATTTTTCTGATTATTAACTGCATCTAGAACAGTTTCTCTATCAGAAGGACTAAGCTCTACTAGACCAGCTTCCAGAAGATAATCTTCGGTTGCTTCTTCGCTAACAAACTCATTAACATATTCCATAATTCCTGGAATTACGCCTATATGTGCTTTTTTAATATAAAAAAATAATGGTCTTGCTATTGGATATGAATAGTCTTGGATACCTTCCATCGAAATTTCTACACCGTCTATTTTAGAAGCTTTAACTTTGTCAGTATTATTAGATAAAAAACTATAACCAAATATTCCAAAAGCACCTTTCTCCTTTGAAATGTGCTCAACATAAAGTTCGTCTTTTTCACCCCCTTCAATTACATGTCCATCTTCACGATATTTTTTACAATCCCCATCTGCGACTAACATTTCTTTAACACAACCCTTTTTCATTACTAGTGAATCGAAAGCATCTCTTGTTCCTGAAGTTGGTGGTGGTGCCATGATTGAAATTTCTACATTGGGTAAACTAGCATCTATGTCAGACCAAGTTTTTGGTGCATTTTTATTATCTTTTGCCATTGCTTGCCAAATTTGTTCTTTGGTCAAATTAAGATCTCCGTAATCATAATCTGCTGAATATGCAAACGCTATACCATCATTGCCAATTATTACTTCAATTATATCTGTAACACCATTTTCTTTACATAATTGAAATTCTTTATCTTTTTGTGCTCTTGATGAATTAGTTATGTCAGGATGTTCTACTCCTATGCCAGCACAAAATAATTTATGACCTCCTCCAGAACCAGTTGATTCAATTACTGGTGCTTTCATTCCCTCAGAAGCTAACTTTTCTGCTACTAAAGTAGCAAATGGATATACAGTTGATGAGCCAACTATAGAAATATAGTCTCTTGCAAATAAACTCGTTGAGCTTAGAAAAAGACAAGTTGATAAGAAACAGATTATTTTTTTCATATTTATCCTCTAATTTTTTTAATCAAAAAAAATGATACAAATACTTTATTACAGTTTTATTACATTTTAATTAATAATTGGTAACGCAACTGAAAAGGTTGAACCTTTATCAATCTGACTCTTTATTTTCATTTTACCACCGTGCTTATTAGTAATGTGTTTCACTATTGAAAGGCCTAAGCCGGTTCCACCTTGGTTTCTTGATCGATTTTTATCTACTCTATAAAAACGCTCAGTCAATCTTGATAGATGCTCCTCTGAAATACCTTCTCCAAAATCTCGAAAATTAATTTCACAATAATTTATATTTTGCTCCAGCCTTTCATTTAATTCAATTTCAATTTTTGAGTTTTCTTTACTATATTTTATTGCATTATCTGTTAAATTTATAAAAACCTGAATAAGAGCATCTTTATTACCTAACACATCATCTTTTGATAAATAATTGTTAATTTTAACTTCTATGTTTTTATCATTAATTTTATTTTGTAAATTATCTAATACGCCTTCAATGAGATTAATGATGTTAATTTGTTCAAAATTCATTTGTATTTCATCTGATTCATATTTACTTAAAAGTAATAGATCTTCTACTAATCTAGTCATACGCCAAGCCTGATCTTCCATAGTGTCTAAAAATTTACCGACATAATTATCTAGCTTATTTTCAGAAGACGAATTTACAGAATTCTTTATAGTTTCGATATATCCTACTATAGATGACAAAGGCGTTCTTAATTCATGACTAACGTTGGCTACAAAGTCGGTTCTCATTTGTTCATAGTTTTTTAAAGTACTCTGATCAGTTAAAGATATGATAAGTTCGCTGTAATCATTATCAAAAAAAGTTAAATCTCCTATAAAATACATGTCTGCAAAATTGCTTGGAGAAAACTCAAGTTTGGAGTCTTTTTTATTTGAAAAAGATTCTTCAATAAATTTATTCAACTCAGTTGAGCGAATAACATTGTTAATATCTATCATTTCATCGATAAATAGAAATTTCTGTTTGGCTACGTTGTTATAGAAGGTAATCTGTTTGTTAATATCAATTGCTATAATTATTATGGGGAGTTTATTTAGACTTTGACTTAAGTTTTTTTTCATACTTTTTTAGTTTAGGCCAATCATTATCACTTAAAATATAACCGACACAATTTCTAGAACCACACTTACAAATGTGATCCACAAAATCAGTATCAAAAGGATAGCCGTAGTTATAGAAAAGTTCGTCTCCTTTTTTTATTCGTTTAATAGAAGAAATCCAAATTTCATTATCAATGATGTCTACTTCACAATTAGGATTACATGAGTGATTAATAAATTTTGCAAAATTATAATCAACATCACCGTCGATATCGTAACGCTTGTTTAGTTCAAAAACATAGACCATGCCATTATTTTTATCTTTTTTTGCTTTACGGATTTGTTTATCTGCTCTTTTGTCACCCTCTCTTTTAGTAACTTTATCGCCAATATATTGGATTACTTTCTGGCCTTTTTTAATATTAGTTTTTGCAAATAATCCAGAACCATGAAGGGGTGATTTTTTTTTAAACCAAATTTTCTGCGTCATACTGTTATTTTTATACAATACACACATATAATAATAAATTGTATTATAAAATTATACTTTTATGTATAAGAGCAATTCTTTAATTAATGAAATTTGAAAATAATAAAAAATTTTACCGCACAATTTGGATTTCAGATACCCATCTAGGAACGGGTGGCTGTAAAAGCAAAATGCTTTTAGAATTCTTAGAAGAAACAGATTCTGAATATTTATTTTTAGTAGGCGACATTGTTGATGGATGGCGCATGCGTAAGAAAATGTATTGGCCACAAGAACATAATGATGTGGTTCAAAAAGTTTTAAAGAAAGCGAAAAATGGAACTAGGGTAGTGCTTATCCCAGGAAATCATGATGAAGTATTAAAAGATTTTACAAATTTTTCCTTTGGAGAAATTTCAATCAAAAACGAAGATACGCATCAATTAGCTGATGGAAGGAAAGTACTGATTACACACGGAGATGAATTTGATGCTGTGATCATTAATGCAAGATGGTTAGCTAAAGTTGGATCAGCGCTTTATGAATATTTACTAAAGTTAAATAATGTATTTAATTTTATTCGAAGAAAGATGGGCTTATCTTACTGGTCACTGTCTCAATATTTAAAAAAGAAAACAAAACATGCAACGAACTTTATTAGTAATTTTGAGTTTGCTGTATCTGATAGAGCAAGAAGAGAAAATGCCGATGTTGTTGTATGTGGGCATATACATAGACCAGAAATAAAAGAATTAAATGGTGTTCTCTATTGTAATGATGGTGACTGGATTGAAAGTTGCACAGCACTCGTAGAAGATGAAATTGGAAATTTATCAATTCTTAATTGGCCCGAAGAAAGAGAAAAATTAAAATTAATTTCTTTAGAAGAAAGACGAAAAATAAAAGAGGATGCAGCCTAAAAAAATCGCGTTAATTAGTGATGCGTGGGTTCCTCAGGTAAATGGCGTAGTTACGACATTTCAAAGCGTTATACCTATCCTAGAAAAAAAAGGTTTTGAAATTAAAATATTACATCCTGAGATGTTTAATAATTTTAGTTATCCTTGGTACAAAGAAATTAAAATTTCTTTCAATACTAAAAAAATTACAGAAAAATTTTTTAAAGAATTTAATCCAGATATTGTTCATATAATGACTGAAGGTCCAGTAGGTTTTGCTGGTCGTAAGTACTGTCTTAAAAATAAATTACGATATACTTCTTCTTTTCACACCCGTTTTCCTGATTATATTAAACAGAGAGCTTATATTCCTAAAAGTTTAACATATTCAATATTAAAAAGACTTCATGATAATTCTGTAAATGTACTTGTCCCATCACTTTCAATGGTCGAAGAATTAGAGCGGTATAATTTCAAAAATTTAAAAGTATGGAATAGAGGAGTTGATACTGAATTATTCAATCCAAATAAAAGAAATAGAAATGATAATGACATTCAGCTAACTTATGTTGGAAGAGTTGCCATTGAAAAAAATATTGAAGAATTTTTAAAGCTAAAAGGAAATTATAATAAAACAGTTGTAGGCGATGGTCCTGAATTACAAAAGTATATAAGTAGATATCCTGACGTAAATTTTGTTGGGTTGAAACGAGGTAAAGAACTTGCAGAATATTATGCGAATGCTGATGTATTTGTTTTCCCATCTAAAACGGATACTTTAGGGAATGTAATATTTGAGGCTCTTGCTTGCGGAACACCAATTGCTGCATTTCCTGTTACTGGGCCAAAGGATATTCTAAAAGATTCTAAAATAAATACACTTGATGACAGACTAGGTAATTCAGTAGAAAAAGCTCTTAAAGTGAATAGAAATGATTGTCGTGAATTTGCTATGAAATTTACGTGGGAAGATTGTGCTAATGAATTTTTAGATTCACAAATTGATTCTAAAAATTAATATCTTTTTTAAACAAATAAATAGACGTACCCAAAAAGAAAAAGAGGTAATTGTAATCCAAAGTTTGTTAATAACGCTTTATCTCTTGTCATATAACCAACCACTGACCAACCAACTGCACCTGTTCCATGTATAATAATATTATATGGATATGCATTTAAGTTAGTTAATAATATTCCTGACAAGATTAAAAAGGTACTAAACCACTTAATTCTATTAATTGATATGTCTGTCATAAAGCTCCTTAATTCTGAACATTTTCATTAATATATGTATCTTAAAGATAAATATATTAATCAAATTGTAACGAATTTTTAACATTTCTTTATTTTTTTTTTAAAAGTTCTATAAGCACGCCATGTTTGGATTAAAAAGTGCATCGTTATTTGGTGATACCAAAAAGCTTGAAAGAGAAATTGATGAGTTTGTCGATATTGTCTCTGAAGTAGGTTTGGTATTTAAATCGATAGTTCCAACTTATCTTAATCATTCCGCCAATGGGAAATTTGAGGAAATGGTTGAAAAAGTAAAAGAAATGGAAAGTAAGGCTGACAAAATTACGAAAGATGTTGAGCATACTCTTTATGAAGAAACACTAATCCCAGATGCAAGAAGTGATGTGCTACGACTTCTAGAACACATCGACGAATTAATTGGAATGTACCAAGGAAATTGCTATCACTTCTCTATTCAAAAACCTAATTTTCCAAAAGAGTTTCATGAAGATCTTATTGAGTTAACAGAGACCGTTGTAAATTGTGTTGAATCACTTTGTTTGACTGTCCGATCATTTTTTAGAGATATTAAATCTGTCAGAGATAATGCCCATAAAGTAACTTTTTACGAAAAAGAATCAGATATAAAATTTAGTGCACTTGCAAGAAGAATTTTTGATTCCGAATTAGCTCTAGATCAAAAAATGCATCTTCGATATTTTGTAGAAAAGATTGATCGTATTTGTGATCAAGCAGAAGATATAGCTGACGAAATTCAAATTTACGCTATTAAACGCTCCGTTTAATTTTCAATGGAAATTACAATTCTAATTTTTTTATTTGGTGGTCTTTTTTTAGGTTGGTCACTTGGTGCCAATGATGCAGCAAATGTTTTTGGAACTGCTGTTGGAACACGAATGGTTAGTTTCACAAGTGCAGCAATTATTTGTAGTGTCTTTGTTATTCTAGGTGCAATTATTAGTGGAGCAGGAACAACAGAAACTTTAGGTAAGTTAGGTGCTATCAATGCATTGCCTGGTGCCTTTGCAGCATGTGTGGCTGCAGGCATATCCGTTTATTTAATGACTAAAGTTGGCTTGCCTGTTTCTACAACGCAAGCGATTGTTGGAGCAATTGTTGGTTGGAATTTATACACGGGATCTTCAACTAATCTTCAAGTTTTAATTACTATTTTAGGAACATGGATACTCTGTCCTATTATTGCAGGGGTTATTGCAATGGGTTTATTTACTTTTACAAAAAGAGTTATACTCAATAGAAAGTTGCATATTCTCAGACTTGATGCCTATACAAGAACAGCTTTACTTTTAGCAGGTGCTTTTGGCGCTTATAGTTTAGGTGCAAACAATATTGCCAATGTAATGGGTGTCTTCGTACCTATATCACCGTTTACTGATGTTACTATTGGAAATTTATTTGTCTTTTCCTCAAAAGAACAATTATTTTTGCTAGGTGGTTTAGCGATAGCTGTTGGTGTTTTTACTTACTCAAAAAGAGTTATGTTTACCGTTGGTAATGATCTCTTGAAAATGACACCAGTGGCAGCGTTTATTGTTGTTATATCGCATTCTATTGTTTTATTTTTATTTGCATCTCAGGGTATAAGTGCTTTTTTACAATCTATAAATCTTCCCTCTATACCTTTGGTTCCAGTATCAAGTTCCCAAGCTGTTGTCGGCGGCGTAATTGGAATTGGTCTTTTAAAAGGAGGAAAAGAAGTTCAATGGTCAATTGCAGGAAGAATTTCTTTGGGTTGGATGACACTACCTGTTATTGCAGCATTAATTTCTTTAATTGTTTTATTTATTCTAGAAAATATTTTTAATTTAACGGTCTCTTTTTAATTAACTGCTCGATAAGAAAAAATAAAATCTTCTTGGATTTTTGATTCAATAGCTCCTTTTCTTCTTGATCGCACTAAATCAATAGCTTCTTGTTTTTCATAATTAAATTCAACAAGTAAAATTGCAGCTATAGTGCCAGCTCTTCCTTTTCCTCCACGACAATGTAAGACTATATTTTTGCCATCTATTAATTCGTTCTTTAATAAAACTTTTGTCGTTTCCCATTTAAATTTAAAATCTTTATCTGGTGCTCCCATGTCATAGATGGGTAAATGGTACCAATGTAATTTATGTTCATAAATACTTTTGACAAATAGAGTTTTATTATACAATTTTTCAAACTCACCATCTTCAACAAAAGAAGTAATGGAGCTACAATTATTATCTTTAAATAATTCTAATTCTTTTTTTAAAATTTTATCTTCAAACAAACCATTCGGATTTAGACCTGGGAAAGAAGTTAATATAATTTTGCCTGCAAATGACTTTGAATCTATAAAATCATAGTTGCTAAATTGCATTTATGCTTGTTTAGCTAAAAAAGATTTTCTCGCATCTTCTAAATAGGGACGAAAATGTTCAACATCGGGAGTTTTTTTATCTAAAATTTTTGCTAAATCATCAAATCTTCGAAGCTCTACTGCTTTATCCATAAAAGGTTTACTAATAAAATCATCTGCTTCTTCTTTTGTAAAAGGACCACCTTGAACTTTTAACGAAAGCTTTGATGCCTCTGATAAACTATCATAATAGCCTTCTTCAACACTTGATAAATATCTTTTTGAATCAACATGCGCTCTAATTGGTAAAATAACATCTTCACCAAAATATTTTTTTAAAAAATCTGCACCTAAATTTTCATGATGACCATCTTTACCCTCGTGGATGGGATCGCCGTCTTCATATATGAGATGCCCTATATCATGGAGCAGGGCAGCTGCTATTGTTGGGCCAGGTAATTTATGTTGTTCTGCCAATTCAGCACATTGAAGGGCATGCTCAAGTTGTGTCACATCCTCATTACCATATTGAATATCAGCACCTTTTGTTTTCAAAAGATCTAACAGATAATCTACAATATTTTCTTCCATCCTCATTCATAATTAACTTATTAGAAAATAAATTCAATTCCAACTTTAATAAGATTGATCAAATTTATAATAATATTTATTAAGTAAATATTTAATGGATAAAAAATTATTAACCCCTGGCCCTCTCACGACATCAATGTCAACAAAAGAGGCCATGCTTCATGATTGGGGTTCGAGAGACACAAAATTTATTGATCTCAATGCATCAATTAGAGATTCTCTTGTTAGATTAATAGATGGTGAAAATAAATATCAGTGTGTTCCAATGCAGGGGAGCGGAACTTTTGCGGTAGAATCAATGGTGAGTTCACTCACATCAAAAGATTCTAAAATTTTAATTCTTATCAATGGTGCATACGGACAAAGAATGAAAAAGATGTGCACTTATTTAGGTAGAGATTTTATTGAATATGAGGTTGCTGAACATGAAGTACATGATATCAATAAAATTGAAGAGTTAATTGATAGCAACGATTTAACACATGTCTTTACTGTATATTGTGAAACAACATCGGGTATTTTAAATCCTATTGAAGACATTGCAAAATTGGTTGAAAAGAAAAAATTATCTTTATTCATCGATGCGATGAGTGCTTTTGGAGCCTTACCCTTAAGCTCAAAAACAATTACTTTTGATGCTGTTGCCGCTTCATCTAACAAATGCTTGGAAGGTGTGCCAGGTGTTGGTTTTATTCTTGTTAAAAATGAAGTTATTGAAAATGCAAAAGGTAATAGTCACTCACTAAGTCTAGACTTGTATGATCAATGGCAAGCGATGGAAAAAAATAAACAATGGCGATTTACACCTCCTACACACGTATTGGCTGCATTCAATCAAGCTATTCAAGAACATAAAGAACAAGGTGGTGTAGAGGGAAGAGGCAAAAAATATAAGAAAAATTGTGAAATTATATGTAATGGAATGAAGGATTTAGGTTTTGAACAATTGCTTCCTGATAATTTACAAGCACCAATCATTATTACGTTTAAACAACCTAATGATCCTAAATTTAACTTTGAGAAATTTTATAATGCTCTTAGTGAAAAAAATTTTTTAATTTATCCTGGAAAATTAACAGTCGCAGAAACTTTTAGAATTGGTTGTATTGGAAATTTAGACGAACGAGACATGAGGGATACAATAAAAGCTGTAAAAGAAGTCGTAACTGAACTGGAAATAACATTAAACTAATACAAAAATGACAAAAGAAATTGAAATACCTTTAATAAAAGCAACAAATGAAAATCTCAAAGGATATGGATATTTAATTGATAGTTTTGAAAAAAGTGAAATTGAAATTGTTACTTGGCCAAAACAAGGATGGCGCGAAATAGAAGAGGGAACTGGTAATGAAGGCGGAACTACCGAAGGTTTTTTTGATACTTGGTGGCAAGGTGACGTGCTTTATGGACAAAATAATGCTGTTCAACATAAGAGTGATTATGAAGTAGATGGGAAATATATACTTGGTTATGCCAATAATCCTGATCAAGAATTACAAAAAGATAAATATACAGACCCAACAAAAATATTTCTATGGCATGCAAATTATCATCCTGATGGAGGTCAGCTTTTTTTTCCTGAAGAAAATAAACCATTTATTTGTCCTTTAGCCTTACCAACAGACGACATAGAACCAGAACATTTCAAAGCATTTTATTGTGACGGATCAAAAGGTTTGTATATTCATCCAAACATTTGGCATGAAGGGGTGTTTCCAATTACAGCAAAACAATCGTTTCAAGGAAAACAAGGTAAAGTACATGCAAGAGTTAGCATCGACTTAAAAGAGGAATTTAATAAATATATTTATTTTAAAACTGCGCTCTAATCATAAATTTATATTAAATGATGAAAATTATTCACCTGTCAGATCCTCATATTTATATAGATAAAATTCACGGCATAGATCCTGTCAGTAAGTTTAAAAAAGCATTAAGCCATATAAAAAATAATCATAGTGATGCAGATGTATTTGCGATCACTGGTGATATTACAGACTTGGGAGATAAAGATTCTTATCAGTTATTTATACAAGTAATCAATGAAGCAGACTTACCAGAAAATTTAAAACCTCAACTAATTATTGGTAATCACGATAATAGAGAAGAGTTTAAGATTAACTTTCCGGATCTTGAAACTGATCCAAATGGATTTATTCAGTACTTTAAGGATATAGATAATAAACGTTTAATTTTTATAGATACTAATCTGATTAATACTCACCAAGGACATTACTGTGACGAAAGGCAAGAGTGGTTAAATAATATTTTAAGTAAGACTAATACAGATACGTATATCTTTATGCATCATAATCCGCTGGCATTAGTGAAAGAAGAGAGTGATGGAATAGGATTACAACAAAAAAAAGAGTTTCAACAAATTTTAACTAAAAATAATAAGATAATAAAACATATTTTTTTTGGTCATCAGCATATTACAAGTTCTGGTTCTTATTGTGGTATTACTTTTTCTTCTCCAAGAAGCACTTGGTCACCTCTAATACCTAACTTTTCAAACGAATATCGTTTAGGGTCTGCTAATACTGAAGCAAATTATAATGTTGCAATAATACGATCAGACGCTTTAATTATTCATACAGAAGATTTTTTAAAAACTGACGTTAATTGGTTTGAATAAAAGTTAATTTTTTTCAATTACAAATATTTCGTTATTAAAATAAAGGCCTTTATTTTTTGCAACAATATTTTTGACTACTTTTTCATAATTACTTTTCTTTTCAGCCTTCATTACTTTGTCATCATCCATTTGATTGACATAAATGGCAGCATTCCATGCTGAAAATATTAATGAAGTAGCAATACTTCCACTTATTTCATTTGGTAGTGCTCTTAATTTACATTTGATATTTTTTTTATCTTTAAATGAAAGTTTTCGTAAAATTTGTTTATCTAAATTTTTCTTTAAATAAGCAATAATGCTATTTGCTAAAGAAGGAAAAGGGTCTTCTTTTGGCCAAATTTTTTTAATGATATCATTTGCAGGATCCTTTCCTGATGCATGAATTGTAAGTAATTTGCCCTTCGATTTTAGTGCTTTGATCATTGGCTCAATAACATATCTTACTTTTTTTTCTGCTGTTATTCTTGACCGATAAGGTTGAGATGCAATAATTAAATCAAACTTATTCTCTGAATTGTTTTTGGTTGGAATAAGTTCATTAACATTAAACTCTTGATCCTCTCTATAAATAACCATAACTGATGGTTCTTTATATGTAGGATTCCCAGTTTTTTTATTAATTTCTATATTCCATTTTTTTTCTAAAAATTCATTCTGTTTTCTTAATTGCTGAGAAAATTCAATGGAAGTATCTCCTTTTAATTTAACTACATGCCAATTAATTTTTTTTTGTTTTTGTAAATTATTAGATTTAAGATTAGCAGCTTCTGCATAGTGTAAGTTTGAAATGACAAAAACGGTATTTTTATGCTCAACAAATCTATCAGGTAATTTTTCTAAACCAAGGCGAACATCCTCAATACTGATTTCTTTTGTAGAAACTAAGAGAGGAATAGTTGGATTTGATACATGACATTGACGCATAACATTCATAAGCAGTGATCCATCACCCATACCAGCATCAAAAATTTTTATACCTGGTTTTTGAGGTTTTATTTTATTTACATATGGTCTAATTGCATCAGCTATCTGATTCTTTTCATTTGTTGTGGTTACGAACAATAAATATTTCTGTCTATTGTCATAGAATCTAAAATTTTTTTTCATTGGTAATAATTATTATTTTTACACATAATTAGAAAGTTTTCAAAACTAGATTTTACCAAGGTAGTGAAAAGGTTTTAACATTTGTGAAACTTTTCATAGCTTCAATAACCCCCTCTTTGTATCCCAAACCAGAATCTTTAATTCCACCAAAAGGAGACATCTCAATTCTGTAGCCTGGAACCTCCCAAATATTTACAGTACCAACATCTAACCCTTGAATATATTTTTTTGCTCTCATGAAGTTATTGGTACATACACCAGATGATAATCCAAATGCTGTTGAGTTAGATATTTTCATTACTTCATCATCATCATTTGGAACACGAATTATTGGGATA
This sequence comes from uncultured Alphaproteobacteria bacterium, assembly GCA_902602135.1. Classification (GTDB taxonomy): domain Bacteria; phylum Pseudomonadota; class Alphaproteobacteria; order HIMB59; genus CACPNW01. Next base: position 10,980 of record CACKQA010000008.1, on the reverse strand, counting down.
ACTGGGCCAAATGTTTCTTCTAAAACTAATTCACTTTTGGGATCAACGTTATCTACCACTATTGGAGGTAACAAAGCGTCATTTCTTCCAGGATGATATAAAATTTTTGCACCATCTTCTTCTGCTTTCGATACTCTCTTATCAAATAGTTCAGCAGCTTCAGCATTTACTACTGTACCGAGGTCTGTCTTCAAGTTCATTGGATCACCAAAATTAATTTTTTTAGCTCTTTCTAAAGCCATTTCCACAAATTTATCAGCAACTTTGTTCTGACACAAAATCCTTTTTACTGCAGTACAACGTTGTCCTGAATTTTTTGTTGCACCAGTCACAGCTAAGTCCGCTGCTTTTTTTAAATCATCATCATCAAGATCATCTAAAACAATCAAAGGATCATTTCCTCCTAATTCAAGAACGGTTCTTTTGTAACCTGCTTGCTCAGCAATATACTTTCCAACTCCTACGCTGCCAGTAAATGTAATTAAATCAATATTTGGATTTTGAATCATTTCTAATCCAATGTCTTGAGGCCATCCAGTGACTACAGAAAACATTTCTGGAGGCAGGCCTGCTTCATATAAAATATCAGCAAGAATCATTACGGTCATAGGTGTTAATTCAGTTTGTTTGCAAACCGTACAGTTATTTGTCGCTATTGATGGAGCAATTTTATGAGCAACCATATTTAAAGGATGGTTAAAAGGTGTGATGGCAGAAATTACATTTAGTGGCTCTCTAATTGTAAAAATTTTTCTAGCCTTACCATGAGGAGTTAAATCACAAGAAAATATTTCCCCATCATCTAAAATACATAATTGAGCAGTTAAGGAAAAAACATCAAATGCTCTTCCAACCTCGTACAAGGAGTCTTGTTTTGATATGCCAAGCTCAAGTGTAATAATATCTGATATTTCTTTTTTCCTACGCACTAATTCTTCTGCAGTTTTTTGAAGAATTTGTTGTCGTTCATAACGTGTTAAGTTTGGTTTATAGTTAGCTGCAATGTTAATAGCATCTTTTGCATGCTGTGCGCTCCCAGCTGGGACTGTTCCTATTACTTCATTTGTGTATGGATAATGGACATTGATAGTTTTTTCAGTTTCAATTTTTTTTCCTGCTATTCTCATAGGTTGATGAATAATAGTTTTATTCATGAAGTTGCTCCTTCTAATGCATAATAGAAAGCATCATAATTATTTAACTTATCAGTACTTTCTAGTGATGTAATTTTTTTATTAGAAATAAATGGTACTTCTCTTTCATGTAAACCACCATGTGAACGGAGAGGTTCTTTTAGGTTTGTAAAATCATGAGCTGTTTCTGATGAGCCTATTGTCATGTATTTAGAGCTCATACATATTATATCTCCCATTCTATCCTGAGGTAAATGATATTTTTCACATGCAACATCATTTGTTAATACAATTTCAATGTCATCAAATTTTTTTATTTCTGAAATTGCATGATTTATCATCGATTTATCAGACAAATATATTGTTGCAAAAGAACCTAGAGCTCCATGATGTACGACATATGGATCTGTAATAGGTAAAATAACCTTTGATTCGTTTTTTCCAAGTTTCGCATCGAGAATGTCCTGTAAGTAAATGGCATTTGGTGTTCCGTCAGATTTTGATTTGGGTTGCATGCCGTGATCTGCTGTTATTATTATTGAATTATTATTAGTATTTAATTCACCAATATACTTATCAAACATAGCATAAAAAGTGTTGGCCACTTCTTCACCTGGTGCATATTTGTGTTGAATAAAATCTGTTGTAGATAAATACATTATATCAGGTTTAAATTCATGAAGTAGTTTTACTCCCGCAGCCATTACAAACTCAGAGAGTCCTTGTGAATATACTTCTGGCACTTCCATTCCTAGCCATTTATTAACTTCCTCAATACCATTTTCATTTAATGACACTTGATCAGATTTTTCTGAAGAAAAACATATTGCCCTTGCATCATCAAATGCAAGTCCATGGGAAAGTAGCTTACGAAGTTTATCTTTAGCAGTAACAATTGCTATCTTAGCTCCAGACTCATAATATTTTTGAAAAATTGTTGGGGCTCTTAAAAATTTAGGATCATTCATCATCACTTCTTCACCTGTAGATGGGGTGTAAAAAAAATTTCCACAAATGCCATGAATCGAACTTGGTCTTCCAGTGACTATCGATATATTATTTGGGTTGGTAAAACTAGGTATAGCACTATTAACTAACAGGTCTTCTCCATTTTTTTTAAAAGAGTCAATGTTTGGTGTTAATTTAAGCTTTGATGCCTCTTCAAAATATTCTTTTTGACTTCCGTCTAAACATATTACAATTGCTGTTGATTTAAGAATTCCAGGATAAATCCTATCGTTAACTTCTATAGCCGCTGTCATATATCTTTAAAAATTGTAGCCTTATCGATGGTATCTATATCGATTTAGATATAAAACCAACTAGTTTTGTCTTCGGCATTAGTTTTTTTGTTAGTCTTGTTTGCAGCTTTATGTCACGCTACGTGGAGTGCCATTGTAAAAAAAAGTAATAACGGGCTGGCAATGATGGTAATTACATCTGTGGTTGAGATTATTGTTTTTTTACCATTAATTTTCACTGTACCTTTTCCATCTACAACTTTATGGATATTCATCGCGGCAACAACAATTATTCATGGTTTTTATCGCTATAGCGTTATTGTATCTTATAAGTTTGGTGATTTATCATTCGTTTATCCAATAGCGAGAGGGGGCTCTTGCCTGATAATTGCAATTGTTAGTTTATTTATTATTAAAGAGAATATCACCGCTCTTGGTATTGTAGGAATCTCGATAACCTCTATTGGATTATTTATAATTGCTTTTTCGTCAGCTCAAAAATTTAATTCAAAAGCTTTTTTCATTGCAATCACTACTTCTATTTTAATTGCTGGTTACACAATTCTAGATGGTATTGCAGTAAATTTAAGTGCAAATGCATTCACATTTATTTTTTGGATGTTATTATTAAATGGAGTACCTATGCTTATCTATGGCATTATATCTAAAAATGGAATTCGTCTAACTAAAAGCTATCGAGTTTTGGATGGTGTTGTTGCAGGAATATGCGCAATCATAAGTTATGGATTAGTGGTATGGTCATTTCAATTTATTAAGGTTGCATATGTTTCAAGTATAAGAGAAATGAGCATAGTTTTAGCAGCTGTCATAAGTCTTTTTATATTAAAAGAAAAAGAAGCGGTGGGTAGAATTATTCCTTCCATAATTATAGTCTTGGGAGTTACTATATTGTATTTTGAGATAACTTAAAAAATGACTAAAAAACTGGACTATTCTTAATTTATTTTTTATAGCGGATTAAGTGGAAGAAGATATTAAAGTAGTTAGCTCGGATACAGAAACTATCTCTTGCGATGGTGGTGAAGATGGTTTAGGACATCCCGCAGTTTATTATACCTTCAATAATGAGAACAAAATTGTCTGTGGTTATTGTGGTAAAATATTTATAAGAAAAGAAGAGTAAAATGTACAAAGAATCCTGGGGTAATAAAAGAACGTGTCCGTGTAATAAGATACAATATTATGATCTTAATTTAGATAAAATGGATTGTCCTGAATGTGGTAAAGAAATTGAGGTAACAACACTAGCTAGACCACGTAGAGGTAGAAAACCAGGAAGTACAAATGCGGCGCCGCTCGCAAATCCAATTCCGCCAAAACCAAAAGAAAAAGATGATGATCTTGATATCGATAATTTGGATTTGGATAACAACGAAGACAATCTTGAGGATGATACTGTTTTATTAGAAGATGAAACAGAAATTGATCCAATAGCCGAAGGTATTAAACCTAAAGAAGACGGCGAAGAAGAATACTAAAATTTCAATAAAAATTTAGAAGATGTTTAGGGTACTACAAAACACTTGGGCCCTTTTTTTTGGATTTGCTTTAATTAGTCTTGGTCACGGTTTGCAAGGAACACTTATCGGTGTTCGTTCTGTTTTAGAAGGTTTTAGTTTTTTTGCATCAGGACTTATTATAGCTGGTTATTACGTTGGATACTTAACTGGTGCGTTAACAATTCCAATTTTTTTACAACGTGTTGGTCACATAAGAGTTTTTGCTGCTTTAGCATCGCTTGCTTCTATCGCTATATTATTACACTCAGTATTTGTTCATCCCTATTCATGGATGTTTATACGAATATTAACTGGCTTAAGTCTTGCTGGGATTTATGTAATCATGGAGAGTTGGTTAAATGAAAAATCAACTAATCAAACTCGTGGTCAATTACTTTCCGTTTACATGATTATTACTTTTGTATTTGTTGGAGCAGGACAATTTTTATTAAATTTAGGCGATCCAGCTAAAGTTGATTTATTTATTTTAGTATCAATCTTATTATCATTCGCACTTCTTCCTATTCTTTTGTCTTCAACGGAACAACCTAATACAGAAAGTCCTAAATTTTTTTCTTTAAGAGAATTTTATACTGTTTCACCTTTAGGTTTTGTTGGCGCATTAGCAACTGGTTTATCGCATAGTGCAGTTTTTGGTTACGGTGCAATTTATGCATCATCTATTAATTTGAGCTTATTTGAAATTTCACTCTATATGATGATTATAACGTCAGCCGGCGCCCTATCTCAATGGCCTATTGGATATTTGTCAGATAGAATAGATAGGCGTATTATTCTTATTGGTGTTTCTTTTATGGCTTCAGGTTTGAGTTTATTTTTTGTTTTTGCAAACTTTATGCCACTAACGTTATTCTTAATTTTTACTGGTCTTTTTTCAGTTGCTTGTTTACCAATGTATTCACTTACGGTTGCTCATACAAATGACTTCTTACAACCCAATGAGATAGTATCGGCAAGTGCAACCTTTGGTATATTGATTGGTATTGGATCAATTGTCGGACCTTTGTTTGTTTCTGGATTTATGGAAATTTTAGGAGCGTTAGGTTTTTACATCTATTTATTTTTAATACATGGACTGCTGGGCTTGTTTGGTTTGTATAGAATGACACAAAGAGCTAAACCCCGTGATCTTGAATCACAATATAATCCTTTACCGCGAAATATTAGTCCTGCCGGTATGGAAATGAACCCCGTTACTGAGCCAACTGAGGACGAGTAAGTCTTTTAAATATTCTGTGAAGTAACAAGAGGATAATTATTCCCATATAAATGACTGGTTCGGTTTTATCAGCGCGAACTAGAACATAAAAATGCATGCTAGCTAGAATGGCTACAGGATAAATTAAATAATGAATTTTCTTCCATAATTTATAACCTAGTCGTTTAATCATATTGTTTGTTGAAGTGCTAGCAAGCGGGATTAAAAAAAGAAAACTTATAAAACCAAAAGTTATAAATGGTCTTTTTATAATATCTTGTATGATAAATTGCATATCTAAAAAATGATCTAAAACTATGTAAGTAGAGAAATGCAAACAAACATAATAAAAAGCAAAAAGTCCAATCATTCTTCGTAAGACAACTATCGATTTTAAAGGTTTGATATTTGATAGAGTAGTAATCATAAGAGTTATTATTATTAATCTGAGTGCCATCAGACCCAATTCATCCATTAGTTTTTCGATTGGATTAACTCCAAGATTTCCAATAACAAATTGGTACGCCCAGAGTAGGCTTGGAAATAAAATTAAAATAAATAAGACAGGTTTACTGCGGTTAAAATTTCTTGTTGAAAACATTCATTTAATAAAATTTAGTTAAATCTAAATCTTTATAGAGATATGCTACTTCTTCTTCATAGCCATTAAACATAAGTGTTTCTCTTCTTTTAAACTCTCCAATTCGTCTCTCTGTTCCTTGACTCCATCTTGGATGATTAACATTAGGATTAACATTAGCATAAAAACCATATTCCCAAGGAGCTAAAGTTTCCCAAGATGTTTCAGGTTGAGTATCTAAAAATCTAATTTCCACAATTGATTTAATTGATTTGAAACCATACTTCCATGGAACAACTAATCTTATGGGTGCACCATTTTGATTAGGCATTTCATGACCATACAATCCAGTTGCTAATATTGTTAGAGGATTCATTGCTTCATCCATTCGAAGCCCTTCTCTATATGGCCAAATAATTGTTCTCTTTTGCTGACCTGGCATTTCTTCCGGTCTGAAGACAGTTACGAACTGAACATACTTTGCTGAACTTAAAGGTTCGACCATTTTTATAAGTTCAGATAATTGAAAGCCTTGCCAAGGGATAACCATGGACCATGCTTCAACACATCTCAACCGATAAACCCTATCTTCTATTGTTACTTTTGATAAAATTTTTTCTAAGTCAAATGTTTGAGGTTTTTTCACAAGACCATCTATTTTTATTGTCCATGGTCTAGGTTTAAAATTTCCAGAATTTAAATGGGGATGTTTTTTATGAGTCCCAAACTCATAAAAATTATTATACGTTGTGATTTCTTCGTAAGAATTAAGTTTATCGCTTTCATTTAAATATTTATTATAAATTGAAGAATTATTATTATGATTAGCAAAAGCGGATGATGATACTGTTGCCATCAAGGCACTAGCTAATGATCCCTTTATAAACTTACGTCTGTTTAAATATGTTTTATATGGTGTAATCTCAGAGCTTAAAATCTTCATATTTTAGATATATATTAATAAATCTAAAATTGTAGTAATGTTAAGAACATCTTTATCAAATCCATTTAAATTGTTAGTGTAATTCTATGAAAAATCTTTCGATCTTAATACTTAGTGTTTTCTTATTTTTATTACCTTTTAAGTTAGCTTCTGCAGAAAAAGTTCATGGAATTGCAATGCATGGCACACCAAAATATAGCAGTAATTTTACGCATTTAGATTATGTAAACCCAAATGCACCTAAAGGTGGTACTGTAAAATTTGGATCATATGGTTCTTTTGATAATCTGAATAGAGTAGCTTTTAAAGGTTCTAAAGCTGCTGGTCTTGGTTATGTTAATGATACGTTAATGAGAAGAGTATGGGATGAAGCATTCTCTCTCTATGGTTTAATAGCTGAAAAGGTAGAATTGCCCAAAGATAGATCGTCAATAACTTTTTATTTAAATTCAAATGCAACCTTTCATGATGGCTCACCAATAACACGCGATGATGTATTGTTTAGTCTAGAAACATTTCAAACAAAAGGTACTCCAAATCAGAAAAAAACTTATGGCAAAGTTGTTAAAACTGAATTGATTGGCAATGATGGAATAAAAATGATTTTTGAAAATAATGAAGATAAAGAATTGCCTCTTATTATTGCAGGTTTTCTTCCTATTATTCCAAAAAAGTTTTATGAAAATCTTGATGTTACAAAAACATTTTTAGATATCCCTCTAGGCAGTGGTCCATACCAAGTTGATAGTCTCGATCCAGGACGTCAAATAAAATACAAACGCGTAGAAGATTACTGGGCAAAAGATTTGCCTGTAAATAAAGGTCTCTATAATTTTGATACAATTATTTATGATTATTACAAAGACTCAAATGTCTTAGTTGAAGCTTTCAAGGTTGGTGAATACGACTTTAGAAGGGAGTACAATGTTAAACGTTGGTTATCAGAATATGATTTCAAAGCTGTGAAGAATGGTGAAGTAATACTAACAGAAATGAATAACGATAGACCTGTTGGAATGAATGGTCTTGTGATGAATACAAGACGTGACATATTTAATAATAGAAATGTAAGACTTGCTTTAAGTTATGCTTATGATCATGAATGGATTAATAAAACAATATATCAAAATGCTTATGTGAGAACAGATAGTTATTTTGATAATTCACCATTAGCTTCTTCAGGTTTACCATCAAAAAATGAGTTAGAATTATTGAATGTATGGAAAGATGAAATTCCAGCAGAAGTATTTACGGAAACATTTACTCCACCTATTACGGATGGCAGTGGTAACGACCGTAAAAATTTATTGAAAGCAAAAGACATACTCGAAAAAGAGGGGTGGTTTGTTGAAAACGGAAAACTCATAAAAGATGGAACAGAATTCAAGTTTGAGTTTTTGATTGTCAGTCCATCTGATGAGAAGATTGCCTTAGCCTATCAAAGTAATTTAAAAAAACTTGGCATTACAATGGACGTAAGAACTGTTGATTCATCCCAGTATCAAGAACGTTTGTTAAGTTATGATTTTGATATGATTAAAAGATACTGGGGCGTCAGTTTAAGTCCAGGAAATGAGCAACAATTTTACTGGGGATCAGAAGTTGGTCAAAAAGATGGAAGCAGAAATTATCCTGGTATTAATAGTCTAGCAGTCGATGCATTAATTGAAAAACTAATTAGTGCAACAAATAGAGAAGAATTAACAACGGCGATCCACGCACTAGATAGAGTATTGTTATGGGGTCACTATGTCGTTCCTCTTTATCATAGCAATAAAGACAGAATTGCTTATTGGGATTTTTTTGAATACCCAGATGAAATTCCACTGTACGGAATTGTAATTGAGTCTTGGTGGATTAACAAAAATAAACAATAAAATAAGTAATCAAAAGTTTTTATGAGTCATACAAGAGCTAACATACTCATGTTGATTGCTTCACTTATTTGGGGAACAGCTTTTGTGAGTCAAACCACTGGAATGGGAGCGATAGGTCCATTTACTTTTAGCTTTGGAAGATTCTTTTTTGCTTTTTTAACAGTAATTCCATTTGCAATTTATCTAGAGCAACAAAATATTTCTAAAATATTAAGTGATAGAAAAAAAGTTTATCTTTGTTTGGCTACTGGTTTTTTTCTTTTTGGTGGTATGGGTCTTCAACAATACGCTTTACAAAAATCATTAATATCAAATGCTGCTTTTCTTAGTACTCTTTATGTTCCTTTTGTTGGAATAATTTCAAGATTCATAATTAAAAAACAGGTTCACTGGATTATATGGATTGCTATTTTACTTTGTTTGTATGGGTCATATCTTTTATCCTCTAATCAATCAGTTGAAATTCAACAATCAGATTCACTCTTATTTATTGCTGCTTTGTTTTTTGCCTTACATATTATTTGTATTGATATTTTTATGAAAGAACTCAACAGTCCTTTTTTATTTGGAAGTATTCAGTACTTTATTGTTTTTATTTTATCTATGATCTTAGCTTTTATGTGGGAGGAACCAAAGCTCTCCAATATGCAAATTGAGTGGTTTGAAATTTTGTATACGGGTATTTTTTCTGCTGGTATTGGATATACACTTCAAATTATTGCTCAACAGAAAGCTAATCCTGCTCCTGCTGCTATTATTTTATCAATGGAGTCAGTCTTTGCTGCCATAGCAGGTTGGATACTTTTAAATCAAGTTTTGGACACACAAAAAATACTTGGATGCCTTGCAATATTTATTGGAGTCATTATAGTACAATTAGTACCAATAATTATTAAACAAAAATGAGTGATAAACTAGATGTAGTTGGAATTGGGAATGCCATGGTAGATGCCATAATCCCTTCCAATCAAAGTGAAATTGAAAAACATGAAATTAATAGAGATTCAATGAATCTTATTGATGAAAGCTTAAAAAATAATTTGCATGAAAGTTATTCCATCAGAGAAATGGCTGGTGGAGGTTCCCTTGGTAACTCCATGTTTGGTGTCACCTCTTTTGGCGGTAATGGAAGTTTTATTGGAAAAATTAAAAATGATGAAATTGGATTATACCTTCAAAAAGATATGATCCGGGAAGGACTAAAATTTCCATTGGGATTTACATCTCCTGATATTTCAACTGGATGTTGTACAATTTTTGTTGAAGAAGATGGAACAAGAACAATGTGTACTTTTCTTGGTGCTGGAACATTAATAGGACCTGAAGATATAAAAGAGGATGATATTAAAAATCATAAGATTGCATATTTGGAAGGCTACTTGTGGGACAATGAAAATGCAAAAAAGGCTATGAAAAAAATGGTAGATATTTGCAAAGCTGATAATCAAAAAATTGCATTTACTTTATCTGATCTTTTTTGTGTTGATAGACATAGAGATTCTTTTAAAGAATTAATAACTGAGAATGTTGATATTCTTTTTGCTAACGAAGATGAAATCAAAGCAATGGCACAAACAGAAAGTTTTGAAGAAGGTCTAGAATATGCAAAATCATTAAATATAATTGCTGCGATTACTAAAGGAAGTAGTGGATCAGTTATTGTTTCTGGTAATGACATCACTGAAGTTGCTGCAAAAAAAGTAGAAAAAGTTGTAGATACAACTGGGGCTGGAGATTTATTTGCAGCTGGTTTTTTATTTGGTTATTCTAAAGGTAAAGCAATGGATGAATGCGGTAATTACGCATCAATTGCTGCCGCAGAAATTATTTCGCATTATGGTGCAAGACCTTTAGTAAAATTGTCTAGTTTAATTTAGCTAATAATTTATTTTTATTTTCATCATCACAAAAAGAATACTTAATTGCGTTATGAGTAAGGGAGGTTAGTTCTTTTTCATTTAAACCTAAATCTTCCATGACTTTGTATTCACCGTTTATCGTAGCATTAAAAAAAGGAGGGTCATCCGAATTGACTGTTACTTTTACTCCTTGATCAAATAATGTTTTCACAGGATGATCTACATAATCTTTATAAATTTTAGTTGCGATATTACTTGTTGGACAAGTTTCTAGAATAATATCTTTCTCAATTATTTCTTTGACTAAATCAGGATCCTCTATTGATCGAACTCCGTGACCTAATCTTGTTGGATGCAGAAGGTTAATAGCATTTCTTATATTTACAGGACCATCCCATTCACCTGCATGAACAGTAATTGGAAAATTTTCTTTTTTTAACATATCAAATGTTGCAACAAATAAGTTTGGAGGAAAATGCAATTCATCCCCAGCCAAACCAAAACCAACTAAACAAGGATGAGGATTATTTAAAACTTCCTCTGCAGTTCCTTTTACTGACTCTGGTCCTAAATGTCTGATCCCATTCATTATGTAACGTGAAACAATA
>CACKQA010000007.1 GCA_902602135.1 uncultured Alphaproteobacteria bacterium | reverse complement strand
CTATGAAAGCACCTCAAATGCACGCTCTAATTGGAAACACAGTTGGATCAATCAAAGGTGCTGATGCGTTTAAAGACGGTTCAACTGATGATGTTTCTGGTATTAAATACAATATTGCAGACAGAGTTATTACGTTAGAATTAACAAAAATTGATCCTAACATCTTAACTACGTTCACTCAATTTGCTATTTTACCTAAGCACTTATTAGGTGATGTTGATCCTTTGAAATTCCAACAAAGTGATTTCTGGCAAATGCCAATAGGATCTGGAGCATTCAAAATTACTGAAGTTAAAATGAACGACTTTGCGAAGTTCGAACCTTTTGACGGCTATCATGGCGGTAAAGCTGGTTTTGATATCATTGCTTACCCAAGTTATGATGGTGATGGTAACTTAATTAAGAATGCTGCTGCAGGAAAAATGGACTACGGATTTACTAAAAACGTAGCCGATGTTGCTGCACTAGATGCTATGGACAACATGGGAACTAAAGCTGTTGATATCCCTTATACTCGTATGATGTGGATTATGCAGTATCCAAAACCATAGTTAATTTAATCATTAAAGCTGAGGCATACGCCTCAGCTTTCTTTTTTTAATAATAACGGAAAGTAAAAGTGACCACTTATATTATTCAACGTTTATTTATTTTCTTTCCGATGTTGCTTGTCATTAGTTTTCTTGTTTATTCAGGATTAGAATTATCACCGGGCGATGCTGTTTCACATATGATCAGTCCTGAACTCGCATCAACAATTACTGCAGAACAACTTGATGCAATGCGTGAAGCGTATGGGCTAAATCAAAGTTTCCTTACACGATACTGGATTTGGTTAACTAGTATGGTTCAAGGGGACATGGGTTATTCCATGGCTGGTGGTGTTGCTATCTCTGAAATAATGGTAAAAACAGTTCCTGCAACTTTAGAGCTATCAATGGTAGCTTTATTTTTCTCAACAATTTTAGGTTGTTCTTTAGGAGTTATTAGTGCTCTTAAAAGAGGTTCCGGTACTGATAATTCTCTTACGGTTGCTGGAATGGCTGGAGTTTCTATACCTGAATTTTTTTTTGGACTTGTAGCTATTCTTTTATTTGCAATCGAATTAAAATGGCTTCCCGTTGGAGGTAGATTACTACCTCATTATGAAACACTTTGGGATCGTATACCAAATATTGTTCTCCCCTCTTTAGTATTGGCATTAATGATGACTGCAGGAGCTATGCGTTATGCACGTTCATCAATGTTAGATGTTTTAGCACGAGAATTTATTACTACTGCTCGATCAAAAGGAATGCCTGAGTGGAGAGTAAATATATTACACGGATTTAGAGTAGCCTTAACACCAGTTGTTGTATTAATTGGTTTTCGTCTACCTTTACTTATAGGTGGATCAACTATTATCGAACAAGTTTACCAATGGCCAGGAATTGGGAGTATGTTTATTCGATCTGTGCGTGCTTCTGATTATCCTTTAGTCATGACAATTTCACTAATGTATGTTTTTGTTGTTCTTACAGCAAGTTTAATAATAGACGTTTTAACAGCGTTAATTGACCCAAGAGTTAGGTTAGGAAAAGAATAATGGCAAAGTCTTCACTAGATAAGAAATTTGATCAAATAAGAAAACGTGAAGAGGAAAAAACTTTTTCTACAAAAAAAAGAAGTAGAATAGTTAATAAATTTTTAAATAACCGTTTAGCAGTTTTAGGTTTAATCATTTTTACAATAATTATTTTAGCTTCTATTTTTGCTCCTCTTCTCTCACCATATGATCCGATGCGAGTAGATTTACGTTCCATGAGACAACCGCCATCGTTTGATCATTGGTTTGGAACAGATAGTACAGGGCGAGATGTATTTACGAGGGTCTTATTTGGAGGCAGAGTTTCAATATTTATTGGTTTAGGAAGTGCTATCCTATCAGCTGTTGTGGGAATAGCGGTTGGTTGTTACGCTGGATATAAAGGTGGTTGGATTGATGTTATTGCTCTTAGAATTTCTGAAATATTTATGTCTTTCCCTCAAATTATTTTAGTTTTATTACTCGTATCCATCACAGGTCAAAGTTTATTTAATTTAATGGCCATATTTATCCTTACAGGTTGGGGAGGTATGTACAGACTTGCTCGAGCTAGAATGTTATCCTTAAGAGAGGAAGAATATGTTCAAGCACTAAGAAGTTTTGGCTTATCTACATTTACGATATGCTATAAACATATGTTACCAAATGCATTAAGTCCTATAATGGTAAACATTACTCTATCAACAGCAATGTTTATTTTAACAGAAGCAGGACTAAGTTTTCTTGGATTAGGAGTTCCATTAAATATTCCTACATGGGGAAATATTTTAAATGTTGCACAAGATATTTTAATTTTACAAAACTATTGGTGGATGTGGGGACCAGTTGGAATTGTTATTTCAGTTTTTGTTCTTTGTGTTAATTTTATAGGAGATGGTCTACGAGATTCAACAGATCCATCACAGCAAGGTTAGTAATGGAAGATAAAAATAATATAGCGCTTTCAGTTAGAGATCTTAAAACTTTTTTTTATACGAATAATCGATGCAACAAAGCAGTTAATGGAGTTTCCTTTGATGTTGAAAAAGGTAAAACACTTTGTATCGTTGGTGAAAGTGGTTGTGGTAAAAGTGTTACCGCAGCTACAATTATGCAATTACTTCCAACACTATCAAGAATTGAAGAGGGTGAAATTAAATTTCAAAAAGATGATAAAATTATCAATATTGAAAAATTAGAAAAAAATGGAAAAGAAATGAGGGAGATTAGAGGGTCAGATATTGCAATGATTTTCCAAGATCCTATGACAGCACTTAATCCAGTGTACACAGTCGGATTCCAAATAAGTGAAAATCTTAAGTATCATACCAATCTCAGTAAAAAAGAAATAAGGGAAAAGTGTATTTCTCTTCTCAATGACATGGGCATACCGCTTCCAGAAAAAAGAGTTGATGAATATCCTCACAGCTATTCTGGTGGAATGAGACAAAGAGCAATGATAGCAATGGCCATGGCTTGTAATCCAAAAATATTAATTGCGGATGAGCCAACAACAGCTCTAGATGTTACAATTCAGGCACAAATATTTGAGCTAATGGATAAATTAAAAAAAGAAAATGATACAGCTATTATTCTTATAACGCATGATATGGGAGTTGTAGCAGAGTTAGCTGATAATGTTGCAGTCATGTATATGGGAAACATTGTTGAAGCTGGAACAGCAGACGACGTTTTAAGACGACCAACACACCCCTATACTAAAGCTCTATTGGAGTCAGTACCTGTACTTGGAAGAGGGAAGAATCAAGATATTAATCCTATTAAAGGATCAACACCTGATCCCTATAACAGACCTATTGGTTGTCAATTTGCTCCAAGGTGCAATTGGCAAACAGAAAGTTGTGACGTGATGCCAGAAATCACACAAATAAATGAAACTCACCAAGTAAGATGTCACAAGTACGAACAATTTTTTGAGAAATATAAATGAAAAAAGAGATACTTAAATTACGCGGTGTAAAAGTACATTTTCCAGTACAAGCAGGTGTGTTTAATCGTGTTGTGGGACATGTTTTGGCTGTTGATGGGGTGGATTTAGATATTTTTAGAGGGGAAGTTTTAGGTCTAGCTGGAGAAAGTGGTTGTGGAAAGACAACTCTTGGTAAAGCCATCCTAAGATTGGTAGAACCTACAGATGGAGAAGTAAAATATATTTCACAAGATGATGATGAAACAGAATTAACATCTTTAGAAAAAAAAGATATGGATCCATTTCGAAAGAAGTTACAAATAGTCTTTCAGGATCCGCACTCCTCTCTTAATCCTTCATTTACAATTTTTGGCTCACTTCAAGATCCATTAAAAAAATTTGGTATAAAATCAAAAGAGGAAAGAAGAAAAATTATTGGTGATCTCCTAGAAGCAGTAAATATGCGCAGAGAATACATGGATAGATATCCTCACGAATTTTCAGGAGGACAAAGACAAAGAATTGGTATTGTCAGAGCTTTATGTCTTGAGCCGGAACTTATAGTTTGTGATGAAGCGGTTAGTGCTCTTGATGTATCAATTCAGGCACAAGTTCTAAAATTATTAATGCAACTTAAGAAAGAAAAAAATCTAACCTACCTTTTCATTACTCATGATTTGAGTGTAACAGAATATCTATGTGATCGAATTGCTGTTATGTATCTTGGGAGAATTGTTGAACTTTGTGATTCTGAAGATCTATATAATAATACTCTTCACCCCTACTCTGAAGCTTTGATTTCAGCTATCCCAGTTGCAGATCTAGACAAACAAACGAAAAGAATTGTTTTGGAAGGAGATGTACCAAGTCCAGTTAATCCACCTAAAGGCTGTCCTTTTCATCCTCGGTGTCCTAAAGCAACTGACATTTGTAAAACTGAGGTACCAACATTAAAAAAATATTCAACAAATGGTAATGAACACTATGCATCTTGCCACTTAATTGATTTACCCGAAATTAGCTAAATGTCTAAATATGATCCAAAAGATCTAAATGGTGTTATGCCTGCTATGATCACATCAATTAATAAAGATGAAACTATAAACAAGGAAGGTTTAAGAAAAATAATCAATCATTTAATAGACGAAAATGTTAATGGCTTGTACGTAACTGGTAGTACAGGTGAAACTTTTTTAATGTCACCAGAAGAAAAAAAAGAAGTGCTTGATATTATTGTTGAAGAAGTAAATGGCAGAGTTCCTGTTATTGCGCATGTTGGATCTATTGGAACTAAAATTACAACTGATCTAGCAAAATATGCCACTCATGCTGGAGTCGACGCTTTATCAGCATTGCCACCTTTTTATTATAATTTTTCTAATGAAGAGATTTATAATTATTATAGTGACATAGCTCAATCCTCACATTTGCCAATTATTATATATAATATTAGTCACGCAAATTTGATGGACATTGATATGTTAAAAAGATTGGCCGCTATAGATAATATTAAAGGAGTTAAATATACGGCAGCAACTCATTTTAATTTTGAGAAAATAAAAAAAGAAATTGGAGCATATTTTAAAATTTATTCTGGTATGGATGAAATGGCTATCTCTGGTCTGATATCAGGTGCTGATGGTATGATTGGATCATTTTATAATTTAATGCCAGAAATGTTTGTAGGAATTTTTGAAAATATAAAAAATGGTGATGTTGTTGAGGCAAAAAAATTACAAGACAAAGTCAATATGATCATTTTGTATGCATTAAAAAAATCAGGTTATCCATTTATTAAAATGGGATTAAGTTGGATGGGAATTGATTCAGGGTATGTAAGGAAACCTTTTTCAAGTATTGTCAATACAGAGATAGAAAAAGAAATAAAAGATGATTTAAAAAAATTAATGTCGGAAAATGATCTTTCAGAAATAAAATTTTTAAAAGCATTATAATTAACTCTGTGAAAAAAAATATTTTAAAAAAATTAAAAAATAAAATCATTGTATCATGTCAACCTAATGAAGGTGGGCCTCAAGACAAGACGTCTATTGTTGTTTCAATGGCAAAAGCTGCAATTATAGGAGGTTGTGGTGGTGTGCGAATTGAAGGAGAAAAAAATATACGAGCAGTCAAAAAAAATATTTCTTTACCAATAATTGGCATAATAAAAAATGACTTAGATAACTTTAAAGTTAGAATTACGCCTCTCTTAAAAGATGTCGATAAAATTATTAATAGTGGTGCAGAGATAATAGCGTATGATGCTACAAATAGGAAAAGGCCTTTTCCAACAAAAGAAATTATTTTAAAAATTAAAAAAGCAAACCGTTTAGCTATGGCAGATTGCTCAAATCTAGATGATGCTAAAAATGCTATTTTAGAGGGTGCGGATATTATTGGAACAACACTTGCCGGCTATGTTGGTAAACAAGTGAAAGATACGGATAAACCAAATATAAAATTAGTTAAAGAATTTAAAAAACTTAATTGCTTTGTAATGGCTGAAGGGCGTTACAACACTCCAGAGCTTGCAAAGCAAGCTATACAAGCAGGAGCAGATGCAGTTACAATTGGAAGTGCTATTACGCGTATTGATAATATTACGAGTTGGTTTGTAAAAAAAATTAAAAATTAAAATGAATAAAAAAATATTTAACAAATCAGGTATCGCAATTGATTTTGGAGCAACTAAGATATCAGTATCTCAAATAATCAAAGGAAAGTTTAAAAAAACTATTACTGAGCCAACTTCAATAAATAAAGTAGCAAATAATTACATTCAACAAATTGAAAAAAATATTAAAAACTTAAATATATCTAAATCTAAAAAAATAGGCATTGCTATTACAGGAAGGGTTGACCAATACGGAAATTGGTACCCAGTAAATAAAGAAAATTTAGGAAATTTCAAAATACCCCTTAAAAAACTTATAGAAAAAAAATTTAATACAGCTTCTACAATAATCAATGATGCAACAGCTGCAGCTTTAGGAGAAGCAAATTATGGAAAAGGTTTTAAATACAAAAGTGTGGGATATATTACAATTTCAAGTGGTATAGGAGTTGGTGTAATTTTAAACAATAAACCTCTTCTCTCAGAAAATGGATTAGCAGGACATTTAGGATTTACAACTTCAACAATAGCAAAAACGAAATGTGGGAGTGGTAGAATTGGAACTTTTGAAAGTATCGCTTCTGGTAAAGCAATGAGTAAAATTGCTAAACAAAAAGGTCATAAAAATATTAGTGCTAAAGAAATTTTTAAGCTTAGTTTACAAAATAAAAAATGGGCAAAAGAAATAATCGATCTATCTGCAAGATCTGTCTCAGAACTGTGTGCAAATTTGAAAGCTATATTTGATATAGATATAATTATTCTTGGTGGAAGTATTGGAATGGCACAAGGTTATGTAGAGCTCGTAAAAAAAAATTTGAAAAAAGAACCTAAATTGTTTCACGTAAAAGTAGTAAAGTCATCTCTTGGAGTAAAAGCAGCAAAAATGGGTGTTTTGCTATAAACACAAGAAACTGATTGTGCTTTTAATGAAAATTGCATAGGTTAATTAAAATGGGAAAAGGACAAAAATTATATTCAAAAGCAAAGCAAATTGTTGCTGGTGGTAATATGCTTTTATCAAAAAGACCTGAAATGTTTTTACCTGAACATTGGCCTGCTTATTTTACTAAAACAAGAGGTTGTGAAGTATGGGATCTTGATGGAAATAAATATATAGATACCTTAATGATGCCAGGAACTAATTCACTTGGCTATAGTCATCCAGAAGTCGATGAAGCTGTCAAAGAAACAGTCGGAAATGGCAATATGTCCTCTCTTAATGCTCCAGAAGAAGTTGAACTCACAGAAAGATTAGTTGAGCTACATCCGTGGGCTGATATGGCTAGATTTGCAAGATCAGGAGGTGAAGCTAATTCAGTCGCTATTCGTCTTTCAAGAGCTGCATCTGGAAGAGATAATGTAGCATTTTGCGGATATCATGGCTGGCATGATTGGTACTTAGCTTCAAATTTATCTGACTCAAAAGGGTTAGATGGTCACCTGCTACCAGGTTTAGATCCTCATGGTGTACCACAAAATCTCAAAGGAAGTGTATATCCGTTTGAGTATAATAATTTTGATAAACTAGAAAACTTAGTCAAAACTAAAAATATTGGCGTTATCAAAATGGAAGTTTACCGAAACAAAGAACCAGAAAATAATTTTTTGCAACGAGTAAGAAAATTAGCAAATGATAATAATATTGTTTTAGTTTTTGATGAATGTACATCAGGATTTAGAAAAAATTATGGTGGTTTACATATGCTTTATGATGTTGAGCCTGACGTCGCAATGTTTGGAAAAGCTCTTGGAAATGGATATGCTGTAACTGCAGTCCTTGGTAAAAGAGAGGTAATGCAAGCAGCAGAAAAATCTTTTATAAGTAGCACCTTTTGGACTGAACGAATTGGATCTAGTGCTGGTCTTGCGACACTAAAAGTTATGGATAAAGAAAAATCATGGGAAAAAATTACAAAAATTGGTGAATACGTAAATAGTGAGTGGATGAAGTTATCTAAAGAATTTGATCTTCCAATTACTATTAGTGGATTAGCGGCACTGACAACATTTTCATTTAAAAGTGAAAATGCATTGGCCTATAAAACATTTATTACTCAAGAAATGCTTAAAAAAGGTTATCTTGCTGCAACTGCAGTCTATGTTTGTACTGCACACACAAAAGACATCATTGATGGTTACATTGAAAATATACGCCCTATTTTTCAAACGATAAAAGAGTGTGAGGATGGAAGAAATATTATGGATTTATTAGAAGGCCCTATTGCACATAATGGTTTTAAACGATTAAACTAATCTAAAGATATAATTTTATTTCCAATTTTTTTAAAAGGCAATCTTTTTAAATTACTTGTGCAAAGACCTTGGCTATCAATATAAAAACTCTGAGATGCAATTGGATCATAAGCATCTTTATGAGACACAGCTGCTTTAATTATTATTAATTTTGCATCTCTAGGATTAATACCTTGTGAAGTTAGTTGGCCTAAATCCATTGGTGGTGTTTTAATTGTTGTTAACAATAAGGTTAATTGATCATTTTTTAATACAGCGGAAGGGCCCATATTAATTTTTGCTCCCATCATTGAAGCTAAGTGAGATTGTTTATTTTCAAGTTCAAATCTTCCATCAGAAATTCTTTCTAAATTTGCTTTAATAAAAATAGGTTTGCCATGAAATGCATCAAATTTTGCACCTATATGTAGCTGAACTTCATTATTAATATGAGCTTTATGACAAGCATTTGCAGCTTCAGGATCATTAATGATAGCAACGATACCGGTATGATTAGTTTGTAATAATCGATCTAATAAATCAGTAGCATCTCCTGGTGTTCCTCCACCAATATTATCAGCTGGTTCAATTAGTAAAATAGGTTTTTTAATTTCAGTAATATTATCAATCACATTTAGAGCTTCATCCAGAGAATTTTCTTTTGGATAACCATCTTTAATTTTTGCTTCTAGTATATTGACCAATTTATCTAGATAGTTTTTTGCATCACTAATTTTTCCTCTAGTACAACAATTTATACTAAAACCACAATCTGGAATATCCGCGTATGAATATCCTGCCATAACATTAATGCATAAGATCTCTGGATCTTTATTCTCTATTTTTAGTGCTTCCTCTAAAATAGTTTTCATTGGATCATTTGCTGTACCAACACCTGTTGGAGGTAAAATATATTTTGTATCCAGATGTACTTGTTTTACATTAGGGTCTAGAAGAAGGTCATTTAATATTGATGCAGCTTTTACTGCTGTTTCTCTAGAATCACTGTGAGGGTTTTTTCTATATGCATAAACACATGTACTATACTTAATCATATTTTCTGAAACATTGGCGTGTAAATCTAAAACTGCAACAATAGGAATAGATATATTTTCTTTTGATAAAAAACTTTGAATATCTCTGAGAAAATCTCCCTCAAAATCATCATGGTTAGTGCTTACCATAGCTCCATGTAAAACTAAGAAAATAGCATCAATGTTGTGACAAGAAACTTTTAATTTTTCAAAGAAATTTTTTTTAAAATAGTTTTCTGATTCTTCATCAACAGTACCTGAAGGTCTGGCTGACATTTGAATTCCTGGAATTACATTCCAATTTTGACCAGAAGCATATTCTATAAAACCATCTGTTGGAGATCCATTACCAGTGTTTTCATTAATTATTTCTTCATCATGAAAAATAATAAAATCTTTTAAAGTAGTTGGTTCACCTAAAAATGTATGCGTTTCATGATATATACCTGAGAGAAAAATATTTTTAGACATTTAGTATTTCTTCTAATTCATTATTTGCATGTATTTTTATTTTTTTTACATCTTCTGCAGTTGCTCCATCATAAGGCCAGAGAACTTTTTCAGAAACTGGTCCCCATCCACCAACAGAAGCAAGTAATTTATCTAAACCAGTATTTGATAGTTTATTAGCAAAAGGTAAAATATATTGTTTCATAAAGTTTAGGACTTTTGCTTCTAGTTCTTGTGCTTTTTCATAATCTTTCTCTATTAAATCCCAAATTTTAACAGCGCCATTTGGGCTTAAACATGCAACATTGGAATAAGATCCATTTGCTCCTAAAGGTTTTCCATATACAACTGTATGTCCAGGCACAAATACCGAGAAATCATCTAATAATTCTCTTCTTTGTGAGTACCATTGCTTATCACCCCCTGCACATTTAATTCCTAAAAGATTTTGAACTGATTGTTTTAATAAACTAATCTCTTCAAGAGAAAGCAGGACTTTTGCATGAGGAGGATTGTATAAAATCATATAAATATCCTCAACCACCTCTTGCATTCCTAAAATAAAATTTTTTGACTCATTAAAAGTTGGAGGCCACCAATCTGGTAAGGTAATTTGAAATCCATTTGGTTTTAAACTTACCATTCGCTTTGCTCTTTCTTGGCAAACTCTTGGATTAGTATGACTTAAACCAAGTTGAAATTTTTTCTTCTTTTTTAATGCAATTGTTGAGACAATTTCTGATAATTTATCAAATTCTTGTTCTGTTTGATTATGACATTCTGCAGCGGTACCATTAGTATAGATACCAGAAACTTTTGAGTCACATAAAATATGAATCTGTTCTTCAAATGCAACCCAGTCAATTTGATTATTATTAATTGGTAAAAGAATAGTTCCCCAAATTCCATTTGGTTTCTCTCGTTGTTTCATTTTAATGTTTATGTAATTGATCTTGTGCTTGCTTAATAATATCTACACCCACTCTATCGCTCCATCCTTGAATCAATTTCTTAGTTACTGGACCAACATTTCCATCAGCAATTGGCATTCCATTAAACTTTGTTGCAGGCATTATTGAGTATGGCGTACTAGTAATAAACATTTCGTCAGAAGTTGCTAAGTCATAAGATTGAATAACAGCTTCAATCACTTCAATGTCTAAAGATCGGGCTATTTCCATTGTTGAATTTCTTGTAAGTCCCTCCAAACAATTAGCAGTGGTTGGTGTAATTAACTTTCCATCTTTGATCATAAATATATTACCACCTTTATTTTCTGCAACATTTCCATGAATATCAAGAATGACACTTTGTGCATCAGGATCAACTAATTTAGCTTCAATTTCAGCTAACGTGTAAAACAGACGACTTCTATTTTTAATTCTAGCATCTAAAGATTGTGAGGGTACCATTCTAGTGGAAGGAGTTACTGCATGACAACCTTTAGTATAAAAAGGAGCCCACAAAACAAGATTCATAGGTTGAGTATAAATCATAACAGTTGGCTTAGAGACTTGCAAAGCTGGATTACCTCCAGTGATTGAATGTCCTCGAGAAATATTGTGCACAAGCCAACAATCCTCATTAGCCTTGTAATTATCTTTATTAATTTCTAATAATTCAAGACTAACCTTTTTCATTTCCTCTATTGTCATTTGAGGGTTGATACGTGTTAATTTAAATGATTTATATAATCTTTCTAAATGTTCATCTAATTTGAATGGTTTGAAATTAAATGTTCTAGTAGATTCAGTAACTGTATCACCTAAAAGTACAGCGCTATCAAATATTGAAATTTTAGCATCTACTTCTGGTACAATCTCACCAGAAATGTAAACTTTTCTATTGTTCATTTTATAATTTGTTTTTTGATTTTAATTCTGCTTTTAATTGTTCTTGTTCCATTTTCTCTTTCTGCTTGTCGTGTTTTGCAGAAACACCATGATAAACAAAACCAAAAGCTCTTCGTGATCGAGTTTTAGATTTATTGGGATCAGCAAAATGAATAATTTTAGCATGGTGCATTAAAAACATTCCAGCTTTACCTTCAAACTTTACAGTATTTTTTTTATCCTCTTCAGTTCCAAAATCAGTTACTCCTTTTGAAAAACCTAAAATTTCTGATTTGCCATGTGGTCTGTATCCTTCATATTTATGTGAACCTTTAACATAATGGATACATCCATTTTCATCATCAACATCTTCAAGCGCAAGCCAACCAGTAACAGCTTTATCATTATCTAAATTAAAATAATAACCATCTTGATGAGGCGGAGTAGGATTGCTTTTACCAGGAGGTTTATTAAAGTATTCCATAGCTCTAGGTATAACATCCTCGCCTAAAGCGTTCGCAGCTAATTCTTTTATTTTACTATTGTGGAATAGATCATGAAAGAAAGCATCGTATTCTTCTAACTTTTGCATTTGCATTAAAGTATCTTTATTTTCTTTATCTACGTAATACACTTCCCCTTCTTTCATTTTAGGAACACAGTCTTTAATATATCTATCAAACTCATTATTTATAAGCTCCATATCAGACTTCGAAAAAAGTTCAGGAATATGATTATAACCATTCTCATCATAAATTTTTTTTAAATCACTTAATTCAGGAGTGTTGGTATTAAAATTCATATTAGATTTTTCTCCT
Source organism: uncultured Alphaproteobacteria bacterium (assembly GCA_902602135.1). GTDB lineage: Bacteria > Pseudomonadota > Alphaproteobacteria > HIMB59 > CACPNW01. Next base: position 17,776 of record CACKQA010000007.1, on the reverse strand, counting down.
TCATTTCTTTTCGAAGTTTTTCTTGATAAGCATCATGTGCTTCTTGATTTATTTCTGCACTTTCTCCATAATAAATAAATCCCAGTGCTTTTCTAGTTCTTGTTTGAGATTTATTTCCTTCAGCCCAATGTATTGTTTTAGCATTGTGAATTAAAAAAGTTCCTGGCTCTCCAGGAAAAGAGACTGTGTTCTTTTTATCTTCATCATTTCCAAAATCAGTAATACCTTGAGAAAAACCTAATACATTGGATCTACCATGTGGCCTGTATTCAGATTTATGAGAACCTTTGACATAATGAATACATCCATTCTCTTCATCTACTTTTTCTAGAGCTAACCAACAAGTAACGGCATTATGTTTTTTTAACATAAAGTAATAACCATCCTGATGTGGTGGCGTTGGCTTTCCAATTCCTGGAGGTTTATTAAAAAATTGTAAATTTTTGGGCTCAGCTTTTTCTCGTAAAACTATTTCTGCAACTTCTCTAATAGGAGAGTTTTCAATTAATTCTTTAAAGTAATCATCATAAGTAAACATTTGCTGAAGTTGCTTTATAGAAGTTTTATCATCTTTATTTTCATAAAATATATGATGATCGGGTACATTAGGCGTAACTTCTTTAATGTATCTAGATAATTCAATCTTAATCTCTTCTATTTTATCAATTGAAAATAATGGGTTTATTGCAATATAGCCGTTGTCATCAAATTTAGATTGAAGATCTTGATTATTAAAAGTTGTCATAATTTAATAAAATTATGGTAACTGAAATTAAAAAGATAGCTAGTAAAAATTAATTATTTACCATATTTTCTTAATTAAATTATAAATCATAAGAGAATGCAAAAAAAATATAAAAGAGTTTTTTCTATAAACAATGATCTAGGATATAGAAATTATACTGTCAGAGATTTAATAAATTTAAAAGGTAAGAAAAAACTAACACAAGTAAGAGTTACCACAGTTGAAGAAGCTGCGGCTGCTGAAGAAGCAGGAATTGATTTATTATTAACTGGACCAGGAAAAGATTTTCCAAATATTAGAAAAGCTGCTTCAAAAACTTTTATGACTGTTGGTGTACCTTTTATTGAGAACCCGTCAAAAAGAGAAGCAACAAAAAAAGCATTCGAAATAATTGAGGCTGGTGCTGATTCACTTATGTGTCAAAGTTGGAATCTTGAATGGATGGCACATTTAAGTAAATTTAGAATTCCCTTTCAAAGTCATGTTGGTTTTATTCCAAGAAGAACGACATGGATAGGTGGCATTAGATCTTTTGGAAAGACCGCAAATGAAGCTGCAGAATTATTTAGAGATATAAAGGATATTGAGAAAACTGGTGCATGGGGAATAGAAGTAGAACTCGTTCCAGAAAATATTTTAGAAGTTATTACAAAGCACACATCACTTGTTACTATTTCAATTGGTTCGGGAATAGCTGCGGATGCTCAATTTTTATTTGCTGAAGATATATTAGGACAGAGTAAAATAAGTTTTCCAAGACATGCAAAAAAATATAAAGATTTTAATAAGATATACGAAAAGTTACAAAAGGATAGAATAGATGCTTTTAAGGAATATCAGAAGGATGTAGTAAGTAAGAAATTTCCATCAAAAAATAATGTTGTTTATGCCGAAAAAAAAGAGCTAGAAAAATTTAAGAAATTAATAAAAAAAATCTAAATGGAAATTAGTAAATTAGTTAGAAGATTAAATGATAATGAAATATCGCAGTATGAAGATAAGGGTTATATAAAAGGTCTGCCTGTATTTTCTCAAGGTGGTGTTAAAGATCTTCAAAAACTTTTTTTAGATTTAAGTAATAGACTACCCGCAGGCGTTAACATAAATAAAACTAATATGTGGCATAAAGCGAGTAAAAAGTTTTATGATTTAGCCCATACGCCTGCTATTCTTGATTATGTGGAGGATCTTTTAGGACCAAACTTCTTCCTTTGGGGTGGACAATTTTTTTACAAAGCAGCTAAAAGTAAAGGTGTTGTTCCTTGGCATCAAGATTCTCAATATTGGCCTTTAAATCCTTCAAACTCTGTTACAGTTTGGTTAGCTGTATATGATACAGATAAATCTAATTCAGCAATGAAAATAGTATCAGAAAGCCACAAAACAAAAAAATTTTTACATAAAATTAATGATGATAAAAATTATGATTTAAACCAAGAAGTATCTAATGATCAAATTGATAAAGAAAAAATAGTATATATGAATTTAAAAGCTGGTGAAATTTCTCTTCATTCGGATGCTCTTTTACATGGTTCTGATGCAAACCATTCAAATAATCCTAGATGTGGAATTACTCTAAGATATTCTCCTTCAAATGTTAAAGCAGATTTATCACAGTGGCCTTTTTTTTCTGTTCAAATAGCTAGAGGTGAAACAAATCACTCTTTAAATCCTATTGCTCCTATACCGAGAGGCGAAGCAACCCCTGTTAAGGGCTTTCAATTTCATCATGAATTTGAAAGTGAGTGGTAAAGAAATTAAATTTTAACAAGTATAAAATAAATGAAAATAATTGATGAAATAATTCTATACGAAAACCCCGATCCTTTACTCGTTAGTAAACAAGGTATTTTCCCTGGTATAGTGAAATTAAAGGATAATTCCTTACTTGTATTATTTACTATTGGGCAAGCTTTTGATTCTGCTGATCAAAGAACATTTGTTTCAAAAAGTTTTGATGATGGAAGAAGTTGGTCTAAACCGAAACCTTTACATAATCATATATATAAAAATAAGGAAGAATCAGAATCTCTTAAACCACTATTATTACAAAATAATAAATTATTGGCAATAGGTTATGCTTTTGTAAGACCAGATAGTTTAACACCAATTGTTAACCCTAATACATTTGAAATACTGCCGCTCAATAATAAAATAAGTATTTCTAACGATAATGGGGAAAGTTGGTCTATGCCAAAAAATTTTAACGTCAATAAAACACCACTTGAAATATCAGGGCCGTGTATTCAATTAAGATCAGGTAGAATATTAGGAGCAGCGCCACCTTTCCATTTAAAAGAGTCCGATCATTCAGGATGGATAATTTATAGTGATGATGAAGGAGAAAATTGGAATAAACTATCTGAATTTTATAAATCCAAGGAAGGACACGTTTCAACTTGGGAATGTCGATTATGTGAAACGAACAGCAAAATTATTGTTATTTTTTGGGCTTATGACAATAAAAATAAAAAAAATCTTAGCAACCATGTTGTAATTTCCGATGATGCTGGAAAAACATTTAATACTGTAATTGATACTAAAATTAGAGGACAAGCGTCTAATGTAATGTTTTATAAAGATGATATAATTTTTACCATTCATTGTCACAGAGAAAACCCAACGGGATTAATTCTAAGAAAAGTTGATGTCAGAGATAATAAGTTTTCAATTTTAGATGAAATCAATTTGTTTTCTAAAGATGGTTTATCAAGTGATGATACTAACATCAGTAAACAGTTTGGCTCGCTTAAGTTTGGTCAACCATCAATACTTCTTTTAAATAATAATGAATTACTAATTTGTTTTTGGTGCATTCATGATAACCAACATATTATTAAAACGTATATCGTAAATATATAGTCATCAGTATGTTCAATCTAATATCTAATGAAAAAGAAAAAATGAAAGTAATTAATTATTATCATTTTTCAACTGCACTACAAATGTGTGCTGTTATAGGAACAGTTGCAGCACCTTTAACATTATATTCTGTAGAATTAGGATTAGATCCAGATAGAATTGGTATTTTAGGTAGTCTTATGGCTTTTTGCCAAGTTTTAGCTATAATTAGTATCCCTTTAACTCTTTATTTTGGTAGTAAGATTTTATCTATTTGGACATTATTTAGCAGGTACATTTTTCTTTTAATTTTTTTAATTGTTCCGTTTTATCAAGATAATTTAACACTTGTTTTCTACTTGTTATTTTTTGCAATGCTCATGTTTTCTATTTTACGTTCATTATCTGAAGCTGCATTTGTGCCTTGGATGCAAGAATTTATACCCAGAGATGTAAGAGGCAGAGTTATTGGTATTAATGGAATCATCTGTACACCCTTTGCTTTATTTGCATCATATGGAATAAAAATCTGGTTGGACAGTAGAGAAGGTTTAGAGAGATTTTACCCAGTTTTTTTTATAGCAATAATTCTTGGACTAATATCAGCTCTTTTACTTTTAAAATTAAAAGGTGGAAAAAAGATTAAAGGACGAGATGATGATCAAGGTTATTTAAAAAATTTGCTTAAAGCAACAAAAGATAAAAATTTTAACTTATTTTTAGTTTCATCAGGAACACAATATTTAGTCATTACCATACTAGCTATTTTCTTAACTCTCTATTTTAAAATTAGAATGAATATTCCAAGTGGGGAATTAATTTTTTCTTCAACTTTAATTCTAATTGGTGGGACGTGTAGTGGTTTAGTAGTTGGAAGAGTGACAGATAGTTATGGTTGTAGGGGTATAAGAGTAATATTCCAAAGTCTACAAATATTACTATTACTTACTTTACCATTTATAAATTCTGATACTCCTTATTTAAGCTACTTAATTGGAATAATTTTCTTTCTCTTTGGTTTTTTAATGTGGGGAAGTGCATCAATAGGTTATATTTTTATGCTAAACTATGTACCAAGTAATAACAAAGAATCTTTTATGTCACTTGCGTACAGCTTAGATGGAATAACAGCGGGAGTGACAACGGTATTAGCTGGTTATTTAGTTGTTTGGTTAGATAATAATGAGATAATTTTGTTTGATAAATTATTAGGTAGCTATGAAGTTTTATTTGTTATTTGTGCATTTATTATAACAATTTCTATGAATGCTTTTATTCTTATAAGAGAAGAAGGAGCAATGGGAGTTAGAACTTTTTTGAGACAATTAATTTTTTATAGAAAGCAAATTCCATAATTACCATATTTATTTTTTACCAGGCCATTTCATTAATAGTTTAGCATTTTTTTCTTCTTCAATAGCCTTTTCTTTATCTCTAAAAATTTTCACTACGCATTGAGGTTTATTACGATCAATTACATCATAAACTAGATGGTGATCTACTTTATCAATAAGTGGGCCTATCCAACCAGCACAATGATCGCAGTATCTTTTCATAGGCTCAGCATCATTATCCAAAACTTTACTAAGACTTGGACAAACATTCATTCTTAATTCTAATTTTTCGTCATCTAATTTTAAATCCATATCACAGTTTTCTTCAATTCTAATATGATCCCAGTATTCATACATCCCCTTCAAACCTTTTTCTTTGAATAATTCTAAAGTATGTTTTTCTTGATTTTTACTGATTTCCAACCAGTAAGCCTCTAGATGCTCTTCGCCTTGATCTTCGAGAAACTTAAACACTTCGTTATAGAAACGGGTGAAATGATCACTAGGTATCATGCTCTTTTCCTTATAGTTTGTCTGCATGCTGCTTCTCCTAAAATTTCAGTTTTAATTTCGTATGGAGTATCTTCAGCCAGTGCTTCATTTGTTTTAATAGTTTGATCACAAAAGTTAGGTGAAACATTTCCAACCAACTTCCTTACATGCTCATACGCTGTACAACGATTAACTGTTAAAATAATCTCTTCATCATTAATAGAAATATTATAATCAGCATTTTCCCGATCAAAAAAATGTTGCCAATGTTTAGCTAACATTTTGATATTACCATTTTTAATATGATCTTTGATGTCCTTATAAACATCATTACCAACTTTTTTGAAGATATCATTCATAGTATCGATACCATATTTATTAATGATAAACTCAATAGTTGTATTTGTTGCACCGTGAAAATCCATGTGGACATTGCCACCATCATTGTAACGAAGTTTTTGATCTAAATTATTTTTATTCACTTTTATATACAGATTTTCCAGCAATATAGGTTTCTCTAATCTCCAAATTATCTTTTTGTAAAAGAATAAAATCGGCTAATTTATTTTTTTCAATACTTCCCATAATATTTTCTAAACCTATTACTCTTGCTGGTACTAAACTTGCAGCAATAGCAACTTGGGATAAAGTTTTTTTTGAAAACTTATAATAATTTTGTAATGCTTCAATAGAAGTTAATGATGATCCAGCTAATAAACCATTATAAGTAGAAGCTTTTCCTTTTTCTACTGTACACCATCTTCCAGGAAAAAATTCAAACTTAACAGGAACTTGAGAACCAGCTCCCTTAACAGAATCCGTTTCTAAGAATACTCTATCAGTTGGTAAGTGAGATAGTAGTTCAACTAATTGAGGGTGAACATGAATACCGTCACATATAACTCCAAGAGCAATTCGTGTTTCAGCAATTAAAGCATCAGTTAGAGATAGTACATGAACACCTGTGTCATCTGGTGGATAAGTTGGAAGTGCATCATACATATGTGTTACAGCATCAACCCCCCAATCTGCAAATTTAGGAACATCAATTGGATTGGCTCCACTGTGACCTAAATGAATTGAAATATTTTCTTTTTTAAGTCTCTTTATAAATTCTTCTGAACCATTCATTTCTGGCGCTAATGTCAGAGCTTTTAATTTACCCTGGCATGCATCTAATAATTCTTCGGCTAAAGATACAGAAGGATTTCGAAGATTTTTAGGATCATGAGCACCAGGTAACGCAAAACAAGGTCCTTCTGAATGAATTCCTAAAACACGCGCTCCCTCTTTAGCTTTATCAATGTCATTTGATAGTGCATTTAATAAAGTTTTAGTTTTTTCAGGTGGTAGGCATGGTGTTGACGGTAAAAAACTTGTCACTCCTACTGATGGTAGTATTTTTGAATTATCAACAGTACAATTTTCTTCTGCATGACCATACAAATAATTTAAAAAACCATGTTGCAGAACATCGATCATTCCTGGAAAGATAAAGTTATTCTGACCATCAATTATTTTCCAGTCATCAGAGATATTTTCATTCGGATTTAAAATATCAACAATTTTATCGCTATCAATTAGAAGATCTTTATCTTCTTCCCCATATGGAGTTACTAAAGTAACATTTGTAAATCTTTGTTTGTGTTGCATATATTTAATTTAATATTAAGGTAAAACCTAAAACAACTATAGTGAAAAAACAAGAACTAGGGGAAATAAGATGAAAGACCAATGTGTATGTATAACTGGATCTACACATGGTATAGGATTTGGAATTGCAGAAGCATTTGCTAAAAAAGGAGCAAAAATTGTCATTAATTCTCATGAAAAAGATAATGGCGCTTTAGATAAGCTCAAAAATTTGACAGAGTGTTATTTTGTACAATCAGATCTATCAACAATTGATGGAAATAAAAAACTAATTCAAGAAGCAAAAGTTAAACTTGGAAAAATAGATACTCTTATAAATAATGCTGGTACCTTTCAAGACACTGATTTTGAAAATATTAATGAAGAAAAATTTGATAGAACATTTAATCTGAATGTTAGAGGTTACATGTTTACATCTCAAGAATTTGTAAAACAAATTTCAAATGATCAAAATAATAGTAGTATTATTTGTATTGGTTCCTCTAACTCCTTAGCAGCTGAAAAAAACAGCGTCATGTATGATACTTCCAAAGGAGCAGTACTAATGATGGTTAAATCAATGGCTGTAAGTTTAGCATCAAAGAACATACGTGTTAATGGTATTGGTCCAGGCATACTTGAAACACCATTGACTAGTGCAGGTCTTAATAAAGGAAATAATAAAAAAGTAATCAGTGCACAAATTCCACTTGGAAGAATTGGGGAGCCATCAGATATTGGTGGAGCAGCTGTATTTTTAGCATCTGAAGATGCAAAATATATTACAGGACAAATGTTATACGTCGATGGTGGAATTTTAGCTAATCAATTAAATTGGGATGAGTCACTTTTATAAAAAAATTTAAAAAAGGAGAGAACATGATTAAAATAATAACCACTGGTGCAAAATCAGTTTTACCTTTTAGCCCAGCAATCAAAGCAGGAGATTTTGTATATGTTTCAGGTCAAGCATCCGTTGATCGAGAAAATGGTTCAGTCATTGAAGGGACATTTGAAGAAGAAATGAGACGTTCAATTGAAAATTTAGAAGTAATTTTAAAAGAAGCAGGTCTGACCTTGGATCATGTTATTAATGTGAAAGGCTACGTAGCTGATCAAAAAGATTTAAAAGAATATAATAAAATTTATCCTGAATATTTTAAGGATCCACTACCGACAAGAAGTACAATTGTAAAAGTGTTGCCTACTTTCTTAAAATTTGAGCTCGATTGTGTTGCTTATGCACCAAATACTAGACAAGAAGGATAATTAAAAATAAGTTAATATTCCATCAAGAACATTATAGTCATCATCAACAACAGGAATAAACTTCCATTTATCAAACGCTGTGCAAGGATGTGAAATACCTGAACAAATCATATCCCCTACCTGCCATTGATGATTATCAGCAAGTTTAACAAAGGCATGCTGATCATTTGTACTAAATATTTCTGCTTCACCAACATCTAAAAAACCTTCACCAGGTCTAAATCTTTTTATAGGTTTTGGTAAACCTGAATCATATGGAGCATCGCGTTTTCCCATAGTTAGAAAAGCAAGATTATTTTCAGGAATAGATTGTACATAGGACCAAATTTCAAGAGCTGGTTGGAGAGATTGATCCCATTGTCTATTGGAATCATTTTTAGCTGTCTCAAGTGCATCTAAGTAAGGTCCATGGTCATGTGTAATATAACATCCACTTCGTAATAGTACTTTAATAGGAACACTGAGTTTAATTTTTGAAAATCTTTCCCCCACAATATCAAAATGAGTTGATCCACCAGCAGTAATTAATAATTCATTGAGATTAGAGTAATAATTTGAAGGAATATCATTAATAATATCCTCAATCTTTGAACAAAAATCATGCACAGCATTTGAACCTTTCATAGCAACAGCCGCTATGCCCTCATAAGAAGATATACCTGCAAAAGTAAAATTCTTTGATGAGTCCTCTCCAATTATATTAACGAGTTTTAAAAAATCTTCTTTTTTACGTATCCCTGTTCTTCCATTTTCTGCACCTATTTCAGGCAATAAATTTATTGGATTGGCTAAATTTTGATCACCAAGATTTTTTTTAATATTTAAAAACTGTTCAATAGAATCAACAAAACAATAAAAAGAAAAATTTTTATTTTGCTTAATATATGATGCTATTGTTTCTAAATGCGATTTACCTAAAAGTTGATTAGCAAGTAAAACTTTATTAATACCAAAATCAAACATAACTTGAATCTGGTTAATGGCACCAGCTGTAATGCCCCATGCACCATGTTTTATCTGCTCAGAAAAAATCTGAGGGGCCATGGTAGTTTTACCATGAGGAGCAATATCTAGATTGTGTTTTTCTAAATAATTAGAAAAAGTTTTTAAGTTATGAAGATAATTTTTTTGTTTTAATACCATTAATGGCATTGGCATATCTTCTTTCAAAATATTCCAATTTTTATTTTTAAGTTCTTTAAGTGGAAATGGCTCACTTGAGCCTGGAATACCTTTAATTCGTCTATCTAAAATAGTATTTTGAATTTCACTCAAATCCATTAAGAATTTATTTTATCAAATGTATTTATAAGCTCCTCTGCATAGTTAGTTAGTCCTATAACGTCAGAACCGATATTTAAGAGATTATATCCCATATCAATATATTCAGAGGCAATGTTTGGTCCACCTGGTGTTGCTGCAATTTTATTATGTTTCCTTGCAAGTTCTGCAACTAGTTTTCTTACTTTAGAAACTTCTGGATGATCCATTTGTCCAGGAACACCTAAAGCTAGTGAATAATCTCCAGGTCCAAAAAATAAACCGTCAACACCTTCCATTTCTGCAATTGCTTCTATATGATCAAATGCTTCTGGTGTTTCAATTTGATAAATTACGAGTCTTTCTTCATTAGATTTTGTTAAATACTCTTCAATATCTAATCTGGCATACTTACCATCATTATTACCACCATCTAAACCTCGGTGTCCTATAGGAGGAAATTTTGTGCTATCTCTAACAAATTTTGCATCTTCATAGTTTTTAATTTGTGGAATTACTAAACCAGCACAATCTATTTCTAATCCTCTAATATAAGAACTATAACTACCTCTAGATACTCGTAAGATTGCATCAACATCATATATTTTAGCAGCATTAACTTGATTCTCTGCTTGAGTGTAATCCAAAGATCCGTGTTCCATATCTAGCCAAATTGCGTCTGGTTGAGCAAGAGAAAAAATTTCGGCAACTTTTGTATCCGAGGTATTACATTTTAAGGTTATTGCTACTTTACCTTCACTTGTAGTTCTTTTGATTCTACTTTCTCTAAAAGTATCAAAAGGTTTTTTGCTTACTTTTGCCATTGTTCTATCATATCTCGTCATAATATTTCTCCCTTTATTTATTTTGCAGTATATCCACCATCAACTGCAATGACTGTTCCTGTTAAGTAAGCGGATGAGTCTGATGCTAAAAAAATAATTGGCCCTTTTAGATCAGTGCTATTAGCCATTCTACCTAACTGAGTTCTTTTGCTATAATTCTCTACAAACCTATCTGGATGTGAAGGAACTTTGAAACCTCCTGGTGCCAAACAATTTACCCGAATGTTATGAGGTCCTAACATACTTGCTGCCCATCTTGTAAAATTGTGCATTCCACCTTTTTCATAAAAGTAGAGAGGTGAAGTAGCAGGTGTGAAATCTGTACCTTCATAATTGCCATTTTCCACACCAACAGTTCCCATCATTGATCCAATATTTATAATAGATCCAGATTTATTTTTTTTCATTCCTTCAGCAAACATATTTGTGATTTTAAATAATGCTGATGCATTTATTCTTAAACTTTTATCAAAGTCATCTAGACTATTGTCCCAACCAAGGCTACCGTGCTCTCTAGAGACTGCATTATTAATCAAGACATCACATTTTCCACTTTTCTGAATAATATCATTATATAGCTTTTCGATTGAGTCATCCTGAGATAAATCTAATTGTAATGCAGTAACTTTATAACCTCGTTTTGTTTCTTCTTCTGCTACTTGTTGTAAACTTTCAATATTTCGTGACGCTATATATGTATCCGCTCCAGCTTCAGCTAATGCTTCCACTATTTGTCTCCCGTAAAGTCCAGCTCCTCCAGTAACAAGTGCAACTTTACCTTTTAAAGAAAAACTTTCTAACACATTCATCTAATTAACCTCACTTAAATTAATTTTTATTCCACCTTCATCTCTACTCTTTATACCAGCAGCAACAAGTTGCATTAATTCTTTAGTTTCCTCCCATGGAACTGGTTTTACACCTAATCGTAAATAATGAACGTATGACTCTAATTGTTTTTTAAATGCATAAAAAGTATCATTTGATTTTATTTGTATTCCACTTTTAGTTCCAACTAAAGAAACAAGACCAAAACCTCCAATCATATCAGAGACATTAGCAATATTAATATCAATACCTTTTGAATGATATAAATGAACAATATTTCTATCTTTATCTCCTAGATTTTGTATTGAGGTAAAGCCTGGACCAACAATTGGATATAATGTTTCTAAAGCGTGTATCCCATATTTTTCCCAACTTTTTGCCATAGTGACATTAATGTATCTTAAATCACCTAGTTCGTAAGTTGATTGATGGTATGGCTCGTACTCTTTACAATATCGCATTGCAGAAGAACTAATTATCGGCTTTCCTTCATCAATCCACTGTTGAAAAATTTTTAGATCAGTAAAATTATCGCATAATGGTTTATCAACAAAGATTGGTACATTTGCCTCTACGAATGGTTTACACCTCTCAACATGCTCTGAACCAATATCGGTTGCAACTAAAACTGCATCAACTTGTCCAATCACATCTTTTGGATCTTCAACAATATTTTCAATTTCTGCAACTTTAGCAACAAGTTTTGCATCTTCAGGATTGTCTGTCCATACATGTGAAACTTCTACATCTTTTATACCTAGGGTATTTTTTGGTTGCTTTGAAATGTAATCAATAATTGCTGCATAAGGACATTGTGCTAATGCTTCAGCGTTATATCGACCGTTAATAATTATGCTCCATGAGTAAGGATGTCCATTTCCTTCCGTCATTCCTAGCATTGCTAATTTGATTTTTTTATTTTCTATGGGAAACTGAGTCATTAAATAATATCACTTACCACGCTGTCCAACCACCATCAACTATAAGTGAATGACCCGTCATATAACTTGATGCATCAGATAAAAGAAAAATTGTTGGTTTTGCAGTTTCGATAGGTTTACCAAAACGTTTTAACATTGTAGAATTTTTTAAATTACTCAAAAATTTTTTATTATTGTTTGCAGCCTTAGTTATGTTTGGAAAAGGTCCAGGTACAATTGCATTAATACGAATATTATTTTTACCATAATACGAGGAAAAATATTTTACCATTTGGTTTAGACCAGCTTTTCCAGCACCATATTCAATGGGATTAGGATTAATATTTTTTGGATACATTTCCATTTTTGGTGATACTAATCCATACATTGAAGCAAACATTACGATACTTCCACCTTTTTTCATTTTATTTGCCACACCTCTCATAAGTAAAAAAGAGCCTGTTAAGTTAATTTGATTAGCTTTATTAAATTTTTCTGCAGTTAATTGAGATAATTTATCAGAAGTTGATCCAAATGTTGCGTTAACTAATCCATCTATATATTTAAATTTTTGATATGCTAATTTAATATTTTTAAAAATTGATTCAGGCTCAATCATATTTAAGTGAGAAAATATAATTTTATTTTTAGGATATTTTTTTTGTAATTTTTTTATTACTAATTCAGATCTTTTGATGTCTTGATCAGCTAAAAATATATTTCCTTCCAGTTTCAATATTTCTTCACATAAAACTGAACCAAGATATCCACTACCTCCAGCAATAAAAATATTTTTATTTTTCAAACTAATCATCTTAACTGATTTTAATTATTTTTTTATCTTTCCAAGACGATTTAGCAGCCAATACAACTTTTAAATTTAAATAAGCTTCTTCTAAAGTTGCTAAGTCACAATCCTTACCTTCATAACCATCTAAAAATCTGTTTGCCTGTAATAGAAAATTATTTTGATGTACTTCCATTGGATCTTGGCCTTTCATATAATCTTTTTGATCTTTCCATTCACCACTATCATCGTCAGCAAACATTAAAGTAGAATGATCAAGTTTAATATTACCTTTAGTGCCAATAAACTCATATGTATTAATATTTGGTTTCTGAAATTGATTAACAGTTATATTGGCTAAACATCCATTAGAAAATTTTATATTAATAAGACAAGTATCCTCAGTTTCTGTTCCCTCTAATACTAATCTGTCGTACATACATCCTACCTCTTCAGGAATACCCAATATCCAAATTAATTGATCAATCATATGAGTAGAAGCATCAAGTATGGCTCCGCCTCCAGTTTCTTCTTTTGCATAATAAATAGTTTGATAATCTGGCCTATATTTAGGAAACTCTTGAGAAGAATTAATATAAGCTAATTTAATGTCCCCAATTTTATTATTCATAATTTGATCTTTTAAGGCTCTGGAGACTAAGCTATTTCTTCTAGTATATCCTACACGAACAAATAATTTTTTTTCTCTGACCTCTTCTATAATGTTTTCCAAACCATCAATTTTTGTAGAAAGAGGTTTTTCTACCATAAATGATAGATTATTTTTTATACAAAACTGCATATGTTCCATATGCCAATTAGCTGGCGAACATATTATTGCTAGATTAAATTTTTGATTAACTTCATCAAGAGAATTAAATGTATGTTGAATTTCAAATTCACTATTTAAGTTTTTTTGTTTATTAACATCTGGTTCAACAATAGAAATTTTAGCTCTACTAGTTCCCAAATAACCTTTAATATGTCTTTTACCAATTCCACCTGCTCCAATTATTAAAATATTATAAATCATTATTTATATAAAACTAACTTGACCACTTTATAATAGTATGATGTTATATGAATAAGTAAATTGATAATATAAATAAATTCAAAAAAAAATGACTCTTAATTTTGAAGAATACAAAACGAAACTTTATTCAGCTGTATTAGCTGATACATTAGATAGTTTGGGTTATCATAAACAAACATTAACACCTGGTATCAAATCAATAAAGCCAGATGTAATTATATGTGGGCTTGCGAGAGTTGGTTTGTATATGCCTATTTATCATGATGATGAAAATACAAATGTTTACGAACATGAAATAGCATTGATTGATAGTTTAAAAGAAAGTGAAATTGCTGTTTTATGTTGTCATGGAAATGAAAAGATAGCTCCATGGGGAGAATTATTATCAACTCGAGCAACTTATCTAAAATCAGCAGGTTGTTTAACAGATGGCTGTGTTCGTGATACAAAAATGATAAATGAAATTGGTTTTCCAGTTTTTGCAAAAGGCACTAATCCTGTTGATACAAAATTTAGAGGTAAAATGATGATGGCAGATGTGCCAGGTGAAATAGCAAATGTCTATGTTGAAAGTGGAGATTTGGTATTTGGTGATAATGATGGTGTTGTTATTGTACCATCTAAAGTTATTGATGAAGTAATAAGAAAAGCTCTAGAAAAAGTAAGTAGTGAAAATACTGTTAGAGATGAACTAAAAAAAGGAGATAGTTTAACTGCCGTATTTGAGAAACATAAAATTTTATAATTTTATATTATTATTTTCAGCAACTGCTACCCATAAATTTGGATAAGTTTTAAGAAAAGAATTTTTTGCATTTTCAGCTTTAAGTTTATTTTCAAAAACTGAAAAAATACATGATCCACTACCTGTTAGTCTTGTAAAAATAGTATCTTCTAAATTATCCATCTTATTATAAATAGAATTAAAATCAGGCTCGAGTTTTTTAATTACTTTTTCAAAATCATTCCCGTTATCGTTATCGTTAATTTCTTCAATATCTTCCTCGACATTATAATCAAAATCAGAAGGAATGAATGTGTCGTACATTTTTTTTGTGGAGCAATTAAAATTAGGTTTTGTTATTAAGAAAAAATATTTTGGGAAGACAATATTTGAAATTAAGTCTCCCCTTCCTCTTACCAAACTATCGTGTTGATTAAGAAAAAAAGGAATATCAGAACCTAAATCTGTATAGTCAAAAATATTTTTTTTATTAATAATTTCTAGATTTTCTAGGATCTTTATTACCGTAGCTGCATTTGAAGATGCCGAGCCCAATCCAGCTTGATAGGGAAAGTTTTTTGTTATTGAAAACGAAATGTTTGGAGGTGAAATATTCAAAAAACTAAATATTTTTTTTATAATACAATCATCAAATATATTATTTTCTGGAGCAAATGCACCCCTGTATTCAATATTGAATTGATTGCTTGGCCTTACCTCTATTTCATCACATAAATCAATACTGGTTATTCCTGTTCTAATATTATGATAATTATCTTCTCTTCGATTTAAAATTTTAAGAAATAAATTTATTTTTGCAGGTGACTTCTCAGTAATACTATTATCCATTAAATTTTTCTAATTTAATTTTAACATTTTCTTCAATTTCATCTTCAGGTTCAGCTAATTCTAGTGCTTGTTGCCAGAAGTGAATAGCTTCTCTTTTTCTATTCATAGCAAAATAAATATCTCCTAGGTGGTCTAGAGATATTGCTTCACCTGGTGCAATATCTATTACCATCTCCATTAAACGAGCAGCTTCTGAAAGATTATTTTTTTTAAAATGTGCCCAAGCAAGACTGTCAATAATATAGAAACTTTCAGGGTTAGCTTCATACGCTTCTTCTAACATTTGTAAAGAACGATCTAATTTCATTTCTCTTTCAACCCAACCATAAGCAAGATAATTTAATACATTTGGACTATCAGGTTTTATTTCAAGTGATTTTAAAAAATCTTTTTCTGCTAAATCCCAATCATCTAATTGTTCAAAACATATACCTCTCATATAATATAGATTCCAAACGTCACCGCGGTTTTCTTCAATCATCTGGTTATAAATTGATAAAGCTAAATCATATTTTTTATTGTACCGATAAAAATCACCAAGAATTTTTTTAAGAGAATAATTGTTATTGTTATTTTTTAGAATAGATAAAATTTTATTTTCAGCATCTTCATATGAACTATTATATAAATAATTTATTGCTAAACTACTTTGTGCATCTAAATAATATGGACTATTCTTCCCTATCTTCTCAAAAGTATCTCTTGCCACTTCGAATTGACCAACTTGATCAAATAGTTCAGCCTTAATAATTATTGCTCTTTCATTTTTTGGATCAATTAATTTGGCAAGTGAAGTATAAAATAACAAAAAATTATAATTTAAACGTCTTTGCTCATTGTTTGAAAAAGATGATGCCACAATTTCAACAAGTGAACGACTAATGGTAGTACCATCCTTAAGTTTATTATTTGTGAAGAAAATAAAATCTAGTAATTCATTTGGTTGGTCTAAATTATCTCGTAATTCTTTTATCTGATTAAACTTTTTATCTAAAAATAAGGATGAAATTTTAATTATATATGCTTCCTGATTATTTTTGTTTTTTTCCAAAATTTTATTAGCAATATCTTTGGCTAAATTAATGTCTTCGGTAATAATCGCCGCTATTGCTTTATCAAGTAGTTGGTCTTGTGATAGTTTTATTTTATCGGCATTAAAATTCAATAATGTTGCAGGATAATCATAATTTTTAAAGGCTAGTTGTGAGATTAAAAAGTTAGAACTACTTGTTGCAAAAACACAAGTATTGAAGGAGATAAGAAGATAAATAAAAAACCATTTTTTAATCAAATTAATCATTTTAAATATACTAGAGTTGCACTATGAATAGATAATTGTAATTTTGCATGAATCAATCAAATAAAAAAAATTTAGAATTCATAGTTAATTCTGGAGTAAACTATTTTCTTCAAGATTCTCCAAGAAACTGGTTTGAAAATGAGAAAAAATCTGAATTACCTGATCCAAATATCAATGCTGGGGATAAAAAAAAGAAAATTGATGATGTGATTAAAGACCTTAAAGATCACAAATCTAATCTTCAAAAAACTGCAAAAAATTTAGTAGTCTATGATGGAAATTTAAATGCAAAAGTTATGTTAATTGGTGAGGCTCCAGGAAGAGATGAGGATCAGCAAGGTATTCCATTTGTTGGCAGAGCTGGGCAACTATTAAATAAAATGCTTTTAGCAATTAATTTACAAAGAGAAGACGTCTACATTACTAATGTTGTTAATTGGCGTCCGCCTGATAATAGAACTCCTAATGATGAAGAAATTTTAGAATTTTTGCCATTTTTACAAAGACAAATTGATATCATTAAACCAAAATTTATCTTTCTATTAGGAGGCGTTGCAGCAAAAGCTATTTTATCAACGCCTCTAGCGCTTGGAAAACTCAGAGGTAAATGGCATGAATACAAATCACTCAATTTAGATGAATCAATTCCTACGATAGCTTCCTATCATCCTGCTTTTTTACTGCGATCTCCTCAGTATAAAAAACATTCTTGGGAAGATTTACAAATGCTTCAAGAGAAAATGAAAAATGTATCATAAAAAATTTTTAATTTTTTGTTTTTTTGTATTGTTTATAATTTTTTCAAAACAAATCTACGCATACCAACAAGATATGGTCACCAAATACAATGATATATTCTCATCAAAGGTTCTTAGTGAAGAAGATGTTTATAACTATCAACAAGCATACAAGTTTCA
>CACKQA010000006.1 GCA_902602135.1 uncultured Alphaproteobacteria bacterium | reverse complement strand
TAATGTTACTACGAATGTTGGATATTTTCTATACGGTGGAATTTTTGCCCATTTAATTTCTATTCCATTTTTTATCATTAATCCTATAAAAGTTACTATTATAGAATATACCTTAATTTCTTCTGCTGCATTATTTATTAATTTTGCTATGTTTTTTACTACAACTGCATTTAAGCTAGCACAAAAACATTATGCATCGGTATTTATTTTAGTGTACCTTCAGGTGTTGTGGTCATCATTAGTTGGAATATTTATATTTAATGAATATATGAATTTATATGCTTATATTGGTTCAGTATTTATAGTTTTAAGTGGAATTGTTTCATTACCTTCACAAATTAAACAATTAAAGGAAGCAAATTAATGAATAAATTTTTTTTAATTTTATTTATTTGTATTTTTAGTTTCAAATCTTTTTCTAATGAAGTTCAAATACTAAGTGAGTCTATTGGTAGTGGCTTAGAAGTTAAAAATCACTCTAAATTATCTGTTCATTACATTGGCAAGCTAGAAGATAATACTGTTTTTGATAGTTCTTATGATAGAGGGCAATTTTTTAATTTTCAAATAGGTGTAAGGCAAGTTATCTTAGGTTGGGAAACTGGTTTACTTGGAATGAAAGAGGGTGGTAAAAGAACTATTTTTATTCCATATCAGTTAGCTTATGGAGAAAATGGTGCAGGAAATTTAATTCCACCAAAATCAAATCTTATTTTTGATATTGAGTTAATAAAAGTAATTCCACCTGGATATAAGGAAATAGATGGTAACCAATTAAAATTAGCGATGACCGATAATTTTAAAATTATAGATATTAGAAATGAAGATCAAATAACTAATAAAAATAAAATACCAGGAGCAATACAGATAACAGCATTTGATAAAAATGGTAATTTTTTTCCAGATTTTTTTGAAAAGTATAAAGAAAATGTTCAAATAGGAGAGAAAGTTATTTTTATTAGTCAAAAGGGAGACGTATCTTCAATTTTAGCTAATGGATTTGTTGAGCAACTTAATCAAGTAAATATTTATCATTTAAAAGACGGTGTATCAGGTTTAGAAAAAATAAATTTTGATTTTGAGTAAATTAAAAATCTATTTTTTTATTATTTTCAGCTGCATAATTAATAATAAATTGCCATGCTGACCTTCCAGTTCTATTACCTCTTTGTAAACTCCATTTAATTGCTTCTTTCTCAGTCTTTTCATTAAAAGGAAGTTTAAATTTTTCACAATATTTAAAAATTATATTAACAAAATCATTTTGAGAAATATTATGAAAGCCAATCCATAAACCAAAACGATCACTTAAACTTATTTTTTCTTCAACACTTTCATCTGTATGAATAGCAGAGGACCTTTCATTTTCTATCATATCTCTTGGCATCAAATGTCTTCTATTAGAAGTCACATAAAGAACAATATTTTTAGGTTGATTTTGTATACTTCCATCTAAAGTAGATTTAATTATTTTGTAATCACTATCTATCTTTTCAAATGATAAATCATCAATAAAAATTATAAAATTGTAATTCTTTAAATTTGCATATTTTTCATAAATAACTTCAATATCAAAAATATTATTTTTATTTAACTGTATTAATTTTAAATTCTTATTTTTTTTATTTATTTCATAAAAAACTGATTTAATTAGTGAACTTTTACCATTGCCCCTTGACCCCCATAACAGTGCATTATTTGTAAAATTACCTTCGGCAAAATTTATTGTATTATCATATAGAGTTTTTTTTTGTCTTTCTATTCCGATTAAAAGATCAAGATCTAAACAACTAAAATGAGAGATTATTTTAAGGTTTTTTATTTTGCTATCCCAAATAAATGCGTATCCTCTTGAGAGTGTAAGATTCGATAAAAAATTGCTTAAAAACATAATAAATACTTTATTTGATTTTTCTTATTACACAGTATAATAAATCACTCAAATTAAATCATCATAGGTACTATTATGGAAGCATTTGGAACATTTTTACCACTTATATTAATATTTGTAGTTTTTTATTTTTTATTAATTAGACCACAACAAAGAAAAGTTAAACAGCACAAAGAAATGCTATCCAATCTCAAAAGAGGTGATAAAATAGTTACTTCAGGTGGAATTATTGGAACAATAAATAAAGTATCTGATAATAGAGAATTAACTTTAGAAGTTGCTGAAAATGTTGAAATAAAAATTGCATCCGGCATGGTTGCAGATTTATATGCAATGCCAGAAGTTCAAAAAAAAGAACCGCCAAAAGAAGATAATAAAAGTAAATCTGGCTTCTCTTTATTTTCTAGAAAAAAATAAATTTTTTTATTAATGAAAAATTATCCCATCTGGAAATCATTTACTGTAATATCATTAGTCCTATTGGGAATAATTTTTGCAATTCCTTCAATTATTTATGATGAAAATTCAGAAAATTGGTTTTTAAAAAATAAGATAAATTTAGGTTTAGACTTACAAGGTGGATCATATTTATTATTAGAAGTCCAACTAGATGTTTTATATAAAGAAGAATTAGATAATTTTGTCGATAGTGTTCGTTTGATTTCTAGAGATCAAGCTGTAAAAATTGAAAAAATTGATATTCAAGAAAATGAGGTTGTTGTTTTTTTTGGTAATAAAGAAAAGATAAAAGATATTAGAGATAGTTTTTTTCAAATGTACAGAGGAGTTACTTTACAAACTAATAACAATAAACTCATTATAAAGTTAAATGATGAATATAGAAAAATTATTCAAGACTCTGCAGTTAAACAATCACTTGAAATTGTTAGAAAAAGAATTGATGAATCTGGAACTAAAGAACCTTTAATCCAAAGATCAGGTAAAAAGAGAATACTTTTACAATTACCAGGAGTAAAAGACCCTGAAAGAATAAAAGATTTATTAGGTAAAACAGCCAAACTAACTTTTCACATCGTTGATAATGAGAATACATCTGCTCTTCAAAACAATCTAGCTCCTTTTGGAAAAATTATTGTTCCAGACATGTATGATGAAAATACAAAATATTTATTAGATAAAAGAGCGGTAGTAGGTGGAGAAAATTTAGTTGATGCCAAAGGTTCATTTGATCAAACAGAGGGTCATGCAGTGTCATTCCGTTTTGATACAGAGGGTGCGCAAAAATTTGGTAAAGTTACAACAAACAATATTGGTAAAAATCTCGCTGTTGTATTAGATGGTGTTGTCATTACAGCGCCAAGAATTAGCAGTGCTATTACGGGGGGCTCAGGGATCATAACTGGAAATTTTAATGCCCAGGAAGCATCTGATTTAGCTGTTTTATTAAGAGCTGGTGCCTTGCCAGCTCCTTTAGAGATAGTAGAAGAAAGATCAGTTGGTGCTGGTTTAGGTGCAGACTCCATAGCTGCTGGACAAATAGCTGCTATCATTGGCATGGTTTTAGTATGTATATTTATGATACTCATATATGGAATTTTTGGTGCTCTTGCTAACGTTTCGTTAATAGTAAATTTATTTATAATTATTTCATTATTAGGAACAATTGGAGCAACATTGACATTACCTGGTATAGCAGGAATAGTATTAACAATTGGTATGGCAGTAGACGCAAATGTTCTAATTTTTGAAAGAATTAAAGAAGAAAGTTTAAAACAAACAAAAGTTTTTCAAATTGTAAAAAATGGTTTCGACAGAGCTATGTCAACTATACTTGATGCCAATATTACAACTCTTATTGCTGCTGTGTTACTATTTGCATTTGGCTCTGGTCCAATAAGAGGTTTTTCAATTACACTATCTTTAGGTGTGATAGCATCAATGTTCACAGCTTTAATGCTTACAAATTTTTTAGTATATATGTACTTATCATTTGCAAATAAAAAGGAATTAAAACTATAATGTTTGGTTTAAATAAAATTATTCCTGTTGAGCCTAATATTAATTTTTTAGGTTTAAGAAGAAAGTTCCTAATTTTTTCTATTTTGGCAATGATAATTTCAATTGTTTTATTAAGTATAAAAGGATTAAATCTAGGTATTGATTTTAAAGGAGGTACGTTAATCGAGGTTAGTACAAAAAATACTTCAATTGGAGAATTAAGAGAAATTTTATCTTCTTCTTATAGTGATGTATCTTTACAAGAATTTGGTAATGAAAATATTATTTTGATTAGGCTTCAAAATAAAAGTAATCAAGAAAGTATAGAGACTATTAATTCTGTTAAAAATTTAATTCAAGATAAAGTTGTTGAATTTAGGAGATCTGAATTCGTAGGGCCCACAATTAGTTCTGAGCTATTGTTGCGAGGTTTTCAAGCAGTCTCTTTTGCATTAATTGCTATTTTAATTTACATTTGGTTGCGTTTTGAATGGCAATTTGGTTTTGGGGCAGTTGTAGCATTAACTCATGATGTATTATTTACTCTTGGATTGCTCTCTATTTTAAATGTAGAATTTTCTCTAGCAACAATAGCAGCAATTCTAACTATTGCCGGTTATTCCATAAATGATACAGTTGTAATATTTGATAGAGTTCGTGAAAATTTGAGAAAATATAAAAAGTTAGAGTTAGTAGATCTATTTAATTTATCAGTTAATAATACTTTATCCAGAACTATAATGACAAGTTTAACTACACTTCTTGCTTTAGTATCTTTATTTATTTTTGGAGGAGAGGTTATTAGACCCTTCGCTTTAACAATGATTATAGGTGTAATAATTGGAACATATTCATCTGTTTTTATTGCGGTCCCAACTTTATTAATCTTTAAGTTTAGACCGCAAGATG
Organism: uncultured Alphaproteobacteria bacterium; assembly: GCA_902602135.1. Lineage (GTDB taxonomy): Bacteria > Pseudomonadota > Alphaproteobacteria > HIMB59 > CACPNW01. Next base: position 26,825 of record CACKQA010000006.1, on the reverse strand, counting down.
AAGATGATTAAGCGTTATTTAAGTTTTCTGCAACTTTTTCCCAATTAACTAAATTATCAATAAAAGCTTTTAAATAATCAGGTCTTCTGTTTCTATAATCAACATAATATGAGTGTTCCCAAACATCACATCCAAGTAGGGGAGTGTGACCATGTACGATTGGGTTTTCTCCATTTGGTGTTTTAGTAATTTCTAATTTTCCATTATTTAGAACTAACCAACACCAACCTGATCCAAATTGACCAATGCCTGCATTTATAAAATCTTCTTTCATTTTTTCAATTGAACCAATATCTGCAACTATCTTATTTTCGAGTTCAGAGGGTATTTTTCCATCTGGATTATTTTTCATTACTTCCCAAAAATGAACATGATTTATATGTTGTGCCACATTGTTGAATACCGGAGCATTTTTTTGATAAGAGTTGATAACAATATCATTAACGTTATCGTCTGATATATTTTGTTCTTTAATAAACTTATTTCCATTAGTAATGTAAGCCATGTGATGCTTATCATGATGCAACTCTAAAGTTTCTGCCGACATATACGGCATTAGAGCATCTTTACTGTAGGGTAGATCTGGTAACTCTAGATTTATCATTTTATTTCCTTTGATTTATAAAATTTTCTTTAAAAATTCACCTGTAAAGCTTTTTTTATTATTTGCAATATCTTCAGGGGTGCCAGTTCCAACAATTTGACCACCTTTTACTCCTCCTAGAGGACCCAGATCAATTATATGATCAGCTGTTTTAATAACATCAAGATTATGCTCAATAACAATTACAGTATTACCTTCATCAACAAGTGTATGAAGAATTTTAAGTAATTTTTTAACATCATCAAAATGAAGACCGGTTGTCGGCTCATCTAGAATATATAGTGTTTTTCCTGTTGATCTTTTTGATAATTCTTTTGATAATTTTATTCTTTGCGCTTCACCACCTGACAAAGTAGTAGCTGATTGACCTATTTTTATGTAATCTAATCCGACATCCATTAAGGTTTGTAATTTTTGTTTTATTGCAGGAATTTTATCGAAAAATTTATAACCTTCCTCAACAGTCATTTCTAAAACATCAGAAATAGATTTATCCTTGTATTTTACTTCTAAAGTTTCTCTATTATACCTTTTTCCTTTGCAAATATCACACTCGACATAAACATCAGCTAAAAAATGCATCTCAATTTTTTTTACTCCATCTCCTTCACATGATTCACATCTGCCACCCTTAACATTAAAAGAAAAGCGACCTGGTTTATAACCTCTAGCACTTGATTCATTTAAATTTGCAAACCAATCTCTAATAGGTGTAAAACAACCTGTATATGTTGCTGGATTTGATCTTGGTGTTCTTCCAATAGGAGATTGATCTATATCAATTACCTTATCGATATGATTAATACCTTTAAAGTTAAATCGACTTTCATCTTTATTTAACGATTTATTAAAATATTCATCTAACCTTTGATATAATGTATCAATTATTAATGAAGATTTTCCACTTCCAGAAACACCTGTCACAGTAATAAAATTTCCTAGAGGTAAAGTAACGTTAAGATTATTTAAATTATTTGTTTTAATTTTATTAAGTTTAAAAACTTTGTTTTTATTAAATTTTCTTCTATTTTTAGGAACTTCAATTTCTAAGGATTTGTTCAAATATTTTGCTGTCAAACTTTTATTATTTTTGAGTATTTTCTTAAGCCCTCCCTCTGCAATTATGTGACCGCCATTAACTCCCGCCTTAACACCAATATCAATTATATGATCAGATTGTCTAATTGCATCCTCATCATGTTCAACAACAATTACTGTATTTCCTAAATCTCTTAATCTAAATAAAGTTTCAATTAGTTGTTGATTATCTTTTTGATGTAAACCTATAGACGGTTCGTCTAAAACATACAAAACTCCTGTTAATCCAGAACCAATTTGACTAGCTAATCTAATTCTTTGACTTTCACCTCCTGATAAAGTTTTACTAGCTCTTGCCAATGATAAATAATCTAAACCAACTCTATTTAAAAAAACTAACCTATCTTTGATTTCTTTAATTACTCCCTCAGCAATTTTTCTATTATTTTTATCAAGTTTACTTTCAAGTGATGAAAACCAGTGTAAACACTCGCTAATTGATTTTTTAGTAATATTACCAATATGCTTTTCATCAATTCTTACAGCTAGAGCTTTCTCGTTAAGACGGTAACCATTGCAAACTTCACAGTCTCTTTCAGATAAATATTTTTCTAATTCATACTGAAGCCACCATCTCTCGGTTTCCTCATATTTTCGATCAATAAAGTTAATTATTCCTTCAAAATCATATAAAAAATTTAGTTCACTATTCTCATCCCCATAAAGAATTATATTTTTAACCTTTTTTGGAATTTCACTCCAAGGAACATTTTTCTTTATTTTAAATTGTTTTAAAATTCTATCTATTGTTTCAACAAAATATTTTTTTTGGTAACCAAATACTTTCGTTTCCCAGGGTTTAATAGCTCCATCAGAAATTGATCTAGTTTCATCAGGTATAATTTTGTATTCATCAAAATATTTTTCAACTCCTAGTCCATCACATTCTGAGCAAGCACCTTGTGGAGCATTAAAGCTAAATAATCTAGGTTCAATTTCTTCAATACTAAATCCAGATACAGGACACGCAAATTTTGATGAAAATATAGATATTTTATTCGTATCTAGATTTTCTACATATAACAAACCATCTGATAGTGTTAACGCAACTTCTATACTTTCACTTAGTCTTTGCTGGATATTTTTTTTTACAACAAGTCTATCAATCACAACATCAATATTGTGTTTAAAATTTTTTTTTAGTGAAGGCACTTCATCAATATCATAGACAACATTATCTACTTTTAGACGTTGATAACCTCTTTTTTTTAAATCTTCGATTTCTTTTCGATATTCACCTTTACGATCTCTAACTATTGGAGATAAGATATAAATTCTTTTATCAATATTATTTTTAAGTATAAGATCAGTCATTTCACTTACTGATTGTGATTTAATTGGTTTACCTGTTGTTGGAGAGTAGGGAACCCCAACTCTAGCATAGAGCACTCTTAGGTAATCATAAATTTCTGTGACTGTGCCAACAGTACTTCTTGGATTTTTTGTGTAGTTTTTTGTTCTATAGAAATTGCCGGTGATAAACCATCAATACTATCTACATCAGGCTTGTTCATCATTTGAAGAAATTGTCTTGCATATGCAGAAAGACTTTCAACATATTTTCTTTGTCCCTCAGAATAAATTGTATCAAATGCTAAAGTTGATTTTCCTGAGCCACTTACACCAGTTATTACTATGAGTTTATTCTTTGGTATTTCTAAGTTGATGTTTTTGAGATTGTGCTCTCTTGCACCTTTTATAACAATTTTATCTAAATTCATGAATATTAGTGTTATCTAATAACTTTAATATGTTATATGGATATATATAGAAATCTTATGGTTGGTAGTGTTAATAAAACAATTTTATTAGGAAACTTGGGAAGAGATCCTGAAATTAGATCTATGCAGTCTGGAGCAAAAATGGCTTCATTTTCGATAGCTACTTCAAAGAGATGGAAAGATAGAAACACTCAAGAACAAAAAGAAAAAACATCTTGGCATAACATTGTTGTTTTTGGAGACGGCTTAGTCGATATAGTAGAAAAATATGTAAAAAAGGGCTCTAAAATTTATATTGAAGGAGAACTTCAAACAAGGAAATGGCAAGATAAAGATGGAAATGATAGATACACTACAGAAGTAATTTTACAGGGATATAATTGTAATTTAACCCTCTTGGACAACAGAAATAGTAATTCTCAGGTATCAGATAATTCTCAAGAAATGGATCAATCCAAGCCAATTGAAGATAATTCTTTTGGAAATCAATCAGGTGATTCTGATGATTTAGATGAAGATATCCCTTTTTAAATTTTTATATTAGATATTATTATTTAATTACTGAAAAATATAGTTTTTTTAATATAATTTAATCATTTATTTATATTGGTTTAAATTGTGCTTTTTGATATAAAAAATTCTTAATTTTTCTTAGAAAACTTGGATTTTTTTAGTGCCTGACGATTTAGATACATCAAATAACGACAATCAAGAACCTACTAATATACCTTCTGTAAGTTTAGAGCAAGAAATGCAAAAATCCTACCTGGATTATGCAATGTCCGTAATAGTTAGTAGGGCGCTTCCAGACTGTAGAGATGGCTTAAAGCCAGTTCATAGAAGAATATTGTACTCTATGAGTGAGTCAGGGTACAATTTTAATAAACCTTACAAAAAATCTGCAAGAATAGTCGGTGATGTAATGGGTAAATATCATCCTCATGGAGACTCAGCTATTTACAATTCTATGGTTAGAATGGCACAAGATTTTTCTATGAGATTAGAGTTAGTTGATGGTCAAGGAAATTTTGGATCTTTAGATGGAGACCCTCCTGCAGCAATGAGATACACTGAGGCACGACTTGCTAAAGTATCCGAGAGGCTTGTTGAGGATATTGATAAAAATACTGTTACGTTTCAGCCTAATTATGATGACACAACAAAAGAACCATCAGTTTTGCCATCTCAATTTCCAAATCTTTTAGTTAATGGTGCATCGGGAATTGCAGTTGGAATGGCTACTAATATTGCCCCACATAACTTAGGAGAAGTAATAGATGCATCTTTATATCTTATTAAAAATCCTGATTGTAATATATCAGATCTTCAAAAATATATTTTTGGTCCTGATTTTCCAACAGGAGGTCAAATAATTGGTAAAAAAGGCATAACTGAAGCTTTTGAAACTGGAAAAGGAGGGTGTGTAGTTAGATCGAAAACCAGTATTGAAAATTTTAAAAAAGACCGAGAAGCAATTATTCTCCATGAAATACCTTATCAGGTTAATAAATCAAAATTATTAGAAAGGATTGCAGAAATTGTAAAAAATGGAATTGTTGAAGGAATTTCAGATTTAAGAGATGAGTCAGATAGAAACGGTGTTAGGGTTGTGATAGAATTAAAAAAAGATGTAGACTCAAATATTATTCTCAATCAACTCTATAAGCATACATTAATCCAAACTACATTTAATTCTAATATGCTTGCTTTAAATAAAGGTAAGCCGGAACAAATGAATTTAAAAGAAATTTTATCTTCATTTTTAGATTTCAGAGAAGAAGTAATAATAAAAAGAACATTATTTGATCTTAATAAAGCTAGAGAAAAAGCTCATATTTTAGTTGGATTAGTTGTTACTAATGAACATATTGATGAAATCATAGAATTAATAAAAAGTTCAAAAGATACAAAAGAAGCCAAAGAAAAATTAATTAAAAAGAAATGGAAAGTATCTAAACAAAATCTTAATTTTATTAAATTAGTTGAGGATGATACTGTAGAGTTAAAAAGCAACACTTTTAATTTCTCTGACGCACAGTCTAAAGCTATTTTAGAATTAAGACTGCAAAAATTAACTGCTTTAGAAAGAGAAGATATACAAAAAGATTTAGAAAGTTTAATTTTAGAGATTAAAAATTACTTATCTATACTTAATTCAAGAGACATTCTTTTAAAGGAAATAGAAAATGAATTAATTGAAATAAAAAAAGAATTTGCAACTAAAAGACGTAGCGAGATTATTGATCAAGAATATGAGCAAGTAGATGATTTAAGATATATTCAACAAGAAGATGTAGTTTTAACTATTTCAAATAATGGATACATAAAAAGATCACTATTATCTAATTATCGTTCTCAAAATAGAGGAGGCAAAGGTAAAACTGGCATGTCAACAAGAGAAGAAGATTTTGTTAAAGAAATTCACTTTGCAGATACTCATACTAAACTTTTAGTTTTTTCTTCATTAGGAAAAGTTTATTCTCTAAAATCTCATGATGTTCCTGAAGCTAGCTTAAAGGCAAGAGGAAAGCCTATAGTAAATTTATTACCATTTAAAGATTCTGAAAAAATATCAACTTTTCTACCGTTACCTCTGAATGAAAATCAGTGGGAAAAATTTTATGTTATTTTTACAACCAAAAATGGAATGGTTAGAAAAAATAAATTAATTGATGTTGCTAAGAGTGGAAAAAGAGAATTGAGGGATTCAGGAAAAGTATCTATTAAGCTTGATGAAAAAGATGAATTAATTGGTGTTAAGCTTTGTACTATAGATGATGATATTTTGCTTTCTTCATCAAATGGAAAATGTTTACGTTTTCCAGTTAAAAAATTAAGATTATTTTCTGGTTTAAATTCATCTGGTGTTAGAGGTATAAAATTAGATAAAGGTAATACTATTATTTCTCTAGCAATCTTGAAACACTCAGTTATTGATATGAGTATTCGACAAGAATATTTAAGAGCGGCATCTGAAAGTAGAAAAGAAACTTCATCACTTAAAAATGGATTTGAAGAATTAAATAATAATGAGGAATTTCTTTTAGCTATAACATCAAAGGGTTTTGGAAAAAGATCATCCGCTTATGAATATAGAATTTCAAACAGAGGAGGGAAAGGAATAACCGGAATAATGACATCTGAAAAAAATGGTGAAGTTGTTGATTGTTTTGTTGTTCAAGACAATGATGAAATTATTCTTGTTAGTGATAAAGGTCAAATTATTAGAGTTAATGTAAATCAAATTAGAATAGCTGGAAGATCCACAAAAGGTGTGAGTATTTTTAAAATTCCTCAAAGTGATAGAATTGTTTCTGTTTCTAGAATACAAGAATTTGAAAATGATGAATAAAATTGGAATATATCCAGGCACTTTTGATCCCATGACTGCAGGTCATATGGACATAATTAGAAGATCATTAAGAATAGTGGATAATTTAGTAATAGCTGTTGCTAATAATATTAGCAAAGATTCATTGTTTAGTGTTCAAGAAAGAATTAATATTATCAAAAGTGATATCAGTTCTGTAAATGAATTAAATTCAAAAATTAATGTTACTGAATTATCAGGATTACTTACAACTTTTGCTAAAGATCAAAATGCCACATGTATAATACGTGGTTTACGAGCAGTATCCGATTTTGAGTACGAATTTCAAATGACAGGCATGAACTATCAGCTTAACCCCGATATCGAGACAATATTTCTAATGACTTCTGAAAAAAACTCATTCATTTCATCTAATTTTGTTAAAGAAGTTCACAAACTAGGCGGGGATGTTTCAAATTTTGTTTCTAAAAATACTTTAGAACAACTTAATAAAAAAAACTCTTAGTTAATCACTTGCGCTTACAATATTTGAACTATATAGAATACAAATTCGATGGGCCCTTAGCTCAGTTGGTAGAGCAATTCCCTTTTAAGGAATGGGTCGCAGGTTCGAATCCTGCAGGGCTCACCATCCAAAATGAAAAAAGCAAAAATTAAAAATATTTCATCTGGTATTGAGAAAAATTGTGATATTTTAAGAAAAAATGATAACATTCTTGAGATTGTTCTTGAAGGAACAACAATAAAGATATTGCTTAAGAAAAAGACTAATAAATATATTGGATATTTTAAAGAAATGGAATTTGAGTCTGACGGTTAATTTTTATTCCTAATATTTAATTCGTTTTCATAATCAATTTGTACTTGCTTTAAAATTTCTTTCTTTGTTTTTACTTTTCCCTTACCTACACCAGGGCAATTTTTAGCAATATCGTTATTCCAAGTTTTTGAATTCATATTTTCTGGCCAAAAAGGCCAAGTTCTACATTGTATAGGTCTCGACTTATAAACAGTGCATTTGTTATCTTTCAAAAATATGCAATTTCCATTATTTTTTTTTAGTTCCTTTAAGTGAATGAAACCATCAGTTTTTTGACAATAGTTTTTTACAAAGTTTTGTTCTGTTATTTTAAATCCATCTGACAATTTTTTAATATCTTTCTTACTTAAATAAACAAAACCATAGGTACCTCTTGAAACACAGCAATTTCCAGAACCCTGGCATTCAAATCTAATACCTTTTTCTATATCCATAACTATTATCCAGCAGTCAGTGTTAAAATTGCTGCATCTCTTTCTTGAAGATACAATAAGTTTCTAAGATTTTCCCCTTCTATGTTTTCTAATTTTGGATTTTTGGATAATATATCTTCTACCATAATTTTAGCATCTTCTAATAGATCGTAATCAAAACTAAGATCAGCTACATAAAAAGATGGGCTGCCAGATTGTTTTTTTCCTAAAATTTCTCCTGGACCTCTTATTTTTAGATCTTCTTCAGCGATTTTAAAACCATCATTTGTTTGCTTCATTATATCAATTCTTTGTTTTGAAATTTCCCCAATATTATCTTTATGTAGAAGTATACAATATGATTGAATGTCATTTCTACCAACACGACCTCTCAATTGATGAAGTTGAGCTAAACCGAATCTTTCTGCATGTTCAATTACAATTGTTGTTGCAGAAGGAATATCTACACCAACTTCAATAACAGTTGTTGAAACTAAAATTTTATAATCCTCATTTTTAAACTTTGTCATTATTTCTTCTTTTTCAATTTCACTTAAACGTCCATGCATTAAAAGAACTTTATTTTTGAAATATTTTTTTAAAATTTTGTATCTTTCCTCTGCAGCTTTTAGATCTAACTCTTCAGATTCTTCTATTAACGGGCATACCCAGTAAAATTTAGACGATGAATTTTTAATTTTTTCTTTTATTCTATCAATAAGTTGATTTTCTTTTTTTAATGACAAAGAGCTAGTTATAATTAGTTTACGACCTAAAGGTTTTTCAATTAATTTACTTTCTTTCATATCTCCATATGCTGCTAAGGTTAATGTTCTTGGAATGGGAGTCGCACTCATTACTAAAATATTTGGTTTATGATTTTTATGGTTAAATACCATTCTTTGATAAACTCCAAATCTATGCTGTTCATCAATAACGGCTAAACCTAAATTATTAAATTTTACAGTATCTTGTATTAAAGCATGTGTCCCAATTATAATATCTGCCTTTCCCTTTGCAATTTCATCTAATTTTTCTTTCCTTTCCTTGCCCTTATCCTTTCCTGTAAGAACAAGCACATTTATTTTTGAACCTTTTAATAAATGTAGAATATTTTCATAATGCTGAAATGCAAGAATTGTAGTAGGCACCATTAAAGCAGATTGAAAATTACTTTCAAATACTTTTATCATTGATATTAAAGCAACAATAGTTTTTCCAGACCCAACATCTCCTTGCAACAATCTGATCATTTGATTAGAACTTCCTAGGTCCTGAAGTATTTCTTTGATTACATTATTTTGTGAATTTGTGAGTTGAAAATTCAAATTACTATAAAATTTATTTAATGTTTTATTTTCACTAGTAATTTTAAGACCTTTTTTCTTTTGATTAAAATTTCTCATAATGCCTATAGCTAATTGATGAGATAATAATTCATCAAATGCTAGTCTTCTTCTGAGCAAATTTTTATTTTTTATATTATTATCACTTGGATTATGAAGATTTTTAACTACTTCATTCCATCGTTTAAATTTATATTTATTTAATATTGAATTTTCTATCCATTCATTAAAATGTGGTAAATTATTTAATATTTGATCGGTTAATTTATTCATTATTTTTTGATTGAGGCCACTAGTTAAACTGTAAACTGCCTCTTTACTTTTGATTATTTTATTATTGTTTAAGGCACTTACATGAGTAGGGTGCGTTATTTGAAATGTGTTTCTAAAATATTCTAATTTTCCAGATATTAATCTATTTTCATTTGTCGGAAGCATTTGTCTCAACATAGGATGTCTTGCATTAAAATAAACTAAATCAATATTTGTATCTCCACAGATACATTTAATTTTGTAGGGTTGCCTTTTAAACCTTGAAGGTTCATGTTTAATTATTTTTAAATTTAATGTTACTAAAGAATTAATCTCAGCATCATGAATATTTTCATAGAATTTTCTTTCAAGAATATTATTCGGTATATTCCAAACAAAATGAATATTCTTATATATACCTAATTTATTAATAATTTTTTCTAACTTTGGACCAACTCCTTTGAGAGAAGATATTGAAGATAATATGTAATTTAATTTTTCTGGTCGCATAGATTTATATAAAATTATAAACTATATTCTATATTCAATTTTTATGTCATTCAATTCACTAAAAAAAACAATAAAATATAGGGTTTCTTACTCTGGAACAAAAGAGACAGATATTTTATACAAAAGATATTTTATAAATCAGATAGATAAATTTACTGAAAAAGATCTTGAGGATATTAAATCGATTTTTAATCAATTCTCCGATAATGAGATTTATGATTTTCTCACTTCTAAAGTAGCTATCCCATTAGAATTTAAGGAAATATTTAATAAAATACTTAATGAAGAATAAAAATACAATCGGTCCATCAATTCACAATGTTGAGCCCTTTTTCATTTCTCAGTTCTATCAAAATTCTAATAAATCAATTTTATATATTGGAAAAGATGAGAGAGAAATATCATCTATGGAACAAAAAATTAAATGGTTATTACCTGATGTTGAAATTTTATTATTTAAATCTTGGGATCAAATTCCATATGATAATGTCTCCCCTTCAAAAGAAGTTCAAATAGAAAGATTAAAAACACTTAAAATTCTATCAAATTCTAAAGCAAAAAGAATAATACTGACTACAATTAATTCAATAACTCAAAAAATAATCCCTAAATCAATTATTAATTCACAACTTTTTAAAATTTCAAAAAATCAAAAATTTAAATTTGAGGATCTTATTAATAATCTTGTCCTCTTAGGCTTCCAAAGAACTTCTTTAGTGCGTGATAAATCAGAATTTTCTGTAAGAGGATCAATTCTGGATATTTTTCCAAATGATAGATCTAAGCCAATTAGAATAGATTTTTTTGATGAAGAAATAGAGACGATTTTTGAATTTGATCCAATTACTCAAAAAAGATTAAAAGAAATAAATAGTGATTTAGAGTTTAATATTATTAATGAATTAATTCTTAATGAAAATAATCTTAACTTATTTAGAAAAAAATTTAGGGAAATATTTCCAGAGTATAGAAATAGTCAAGTTTATAATCTTTTTTCTGAAAATATTATTCCATCTGGCGGTGAACAGTTTTTGCCTTTATTCTATGATAATCTCGAAACATTATTTGATTATGTTGAAGATTATAAAATACTATTAAATGACGAATTTAAAAATATATTAGAAAATAGATTAGAAAATATAAATGATTTTTATTTAGCCAGAAAAAATAATAAAGAAAATTTTTTTTTATCACCTGAATTTTTTTACTTAAATAAAGAAATTTTCCAAAAATATTTAGATAACAATGAGCATTTTTACTTTAGTACATTTGATAAAAATAATCATATCAATATTGATGTAAATATTATTCACAATTTATCATCTATTAAAAAAGAAATTGATTTTAGTTTTATAAATCAATTTTTTACAACTAATTCTAAAGAAAATTTTATATATATATGTTGCCGTAGTAAAGGAAGTTTAGAAAGAGTATCTAAAATATTACAGAATAATTTAAGTTTAAATTTAAACAATGTAACAAACTTTAATCATTCACTTTCAGATAATATTCTTTTAACTATTCTGGATATTGAAGAGTCATTTAAATTTAATAAATATATTTTTATTAATGAAAAATCCTTGTTTGGTTATTTTTTTAATACGCAAATATCTAAATCACGTAAACAAACTATTTTTTTTGAAGAATTAAATAAATTATCTATTGATTCTATTCTTGTTCATTCTGAGTACGGTCTTTGCAAGTTTAATAATATTAGAAAAATTGAATTAAATGACTCAATTCATGAGTGTTTAGAATTAGAATTTTTTGAAAGTCAAAAACTTTTTTTACCAGTTGAAAATTTAAGTTATGTATCAAAATACAGTGATGATACTGATGGAAATATTATTTTAGATAAACTTGGTGCTTCTCATTGGCAAAAAAGAAAAGCAGATGCAAAAAAGAAAATTAGAGATGCTGCAAAAAAACTTATTTCAATTGCTTCCAAGAGACTTCAATCTCAATCTTATGAAATCAATACAAATATTCCTGAATACGATAAATTTGTTAGCACTTTCCCATATGTTGAAACCGATGATCAATTGAATGCAATTCAAGATGTAATTAATGATTTTTCTAAGATGATACCATCTGATAGATTAATTGTAGGCGATGTTGCATTTGGAAAAACAGAAGTAATTTTAAGAGCTATTTTTCTAGCTGCAAAATCAAATTTACAATCTGTAGTTTTAGTGCCAACTACAATTTTATCTAGGCAGCATTTTATTAATTTTAAAATAAGGTTATCTATTTTTGGAATTAATATTGCAGAAATTTCTAGATTAGTATCATTAAAAGATAAAAAGGAAATTTTTGAAAAATGCAATACTGGAAAAATAGATGTTTTAGTTGGAACTCATGCTTTATTAAACGATAAATTAAAATTTAACAGGCTCGGTCTAATAGTTTACGATGAAGAGCAAAAACTAGGAACAATTCAAAAAGAAAAATTTAAAGAAATTGCACCAAAAGCTCATTGTATTTCACTTAGTGCAACACCTATTCCAAGAACTTTAAGTATGTCTCTTTCAGGAATAAGAGATCTAAGTCTGATTCTTACAGCTCCATTTGAAAGGATGGCAGTTAGAACTTATGTTTCACCTTTTGACTCTTTAACTATCACAGAAGCTATAAAGAGAGAAATATATGGAAGAAAGAATGGGGTTTACTTTGTAGTGCCAAGAAAAAAAGACTTACCTTTTATAGAACAATTTTTAAATGATAATTTACCAGATATAAAATATGTAATCACTCACGGTCAGCTTAGTCCTAAATTATTAGAAAGTAGAATTTCAAAATTTTATAATCAAGAAGTTCCTTTAATGCTTAGTACAAATATTATTGAAAATGGTTTAGATTTACCTCACGTAAATACAATTATAGTTTACCGATCCAATATTTTTTCTTTAGCTGCACTATATCAATTGAAAGGAAGAGTGGGGAGATCTTCTAAACGTGGATACGCATACATTACATATAAGGAAAATGAGTTAAAAGATAATGGGAGAAAAAGATTATCGATAATAAACTCTTCTGATCATCTTGGTGCAGGTTTTAACATTGCATCTCAAGATTTAGACCTTCGAGGTGGTGGTTCAATTATTGGTGAAGAACAGAGTGGTTTTATCAAGGAAATAGGAACTGAGCTTTATCATCAAATGCTTGAAGAAGAGATAAATTTACAAAAAAGTAAAATTAATTCAGATTTTATAAAAAAAGATAGTTTTCAACCAATTATTAAAATCCCTGTTGAAATTTATATACCTGAAGATTTTATTAACGATGTTGATCTAAGACTTTCTATTTATAAAAGAATCTCAAATATAAGTAATAAAAAAGAAATTGAAGAGATTAAAATAGAATTAATAGATAGGTTTGGTAAATTACCTAAACAATTAATTAATTTACTAAAATTAGTAGAAATAAAAATTATTTGTTTAAAAAATAATATTGAAAAGTTTGAATTTAGTAGAAAGGGTATATTAATTAGTTTTTTTCAAAATAAACCAAAAAATCCAGAAAAATTATTAGAACTCTCATTATCAAAAAATAGTTCTTTAATATTAAGACCTGATCAAAAAATTTTTTATGATTTTGATGGTAATTTAATTGATGACAGATTTGAATTATCTAAAAATGTGATTAATTTGATTAAATAATGGTTAAATTTATTATCATATTTAATTTTTTAATTTTTTTATTATTTGGTAAAAATACTTTGTCTTTAGACAACAAATACAAGCTAGAAATTTTAAAATCAAACTTGAGCTCTCCTTGGAGTTTCACATTTATAAATAATGATCAGATTTTAATAAGTGAAAAAACAGGAAAAATTAAGCTATTTGATATTAAAAATAATAAGATTACTTCAATAGATCACAACTTAAATTTTATTAGAGATAAAAATTCGCAAGGAGGCCTTTTAGATGTTTACTTTTATAATGATCAGATTTTTATATCCTACTCTGAAAAGATTAGTGATAAATTATTCAGCCCTTCAACCACATCTATTGCAAAAGCTGATTTAGATTTAAATTTCTTAGATTTTGAAAACATTTTTAGGGCTAATCCACCTATAAGATCTCCTTATCACTTTGGTTCTAGAATAGCTATTCATGATGATTATTTATATGCATCTGTGGGCGAAAGAGGGAAAGGAATGATAGCTCAGGATGCAAAACAACATCCTGGAAGTATCATTCGAATTAAATTAGATGGAACTTCACCTAAAGATAACCCTCATTACATTTCACAAGAAACGTGGTTACCAGAAATATATCAAATCGGTGTAAGAAATCCTCAAGGAATGTACATCTCACCTTTTGATAATAAAATTTATATTAGTAATCATGGAGCAAAAGGCGGTGATTGGTTTGGTGAAGTAAAAAAAGGTGAAAATTATGGTTGGAAAATTTTAGGTTGGGGTGGAACTAATTATGATAATTCCAACATTGGCCCCAAATGGTTACCGGGTTATACTAAAGCAATTCATTACTGGGTGCCTTCAATTGCTGTTAGTGCAATTACAATATATGATGGAGAAGAATTTCCAGAATTTAAAGGATTAGCACTTATAACATCTTTAAAAGATCAATCTTTACGCTCATTAGATTTTTCAAATTTAGATAATGTAAAAGAAGATATTATTTTTAAAAAAGAAATAGGAAGAATAAGAGATATTAAAATTCATCCAGATAATGGCAAAATATTTTTTTTAGCTCAAGATAAATTATGGTTATTTGAAAAAAAATAATTTTTTGTGTCTATTGAGAAAAATTCTTTTTGATTTATAATATTAATATGTTTGAATTTTTAGCCTTTTTAGTTGGAGTCATGATTATGGGGCCAATTGTATATATTTATTTTTTAGTTCAAGATTTAAAAAAAAGAGTAGATAAACTTGAAGATAAAAATTAATTTTTTTAAAATATTAATATCTTTAATTAATAATGGCGGAGAGAGTGAGATTCGAACTCACGAACGAGTTGCCCCGTTGCCGGTTTTCAAGACCGGTGCTTTCAACCGCTCAGCCATCTCTCCGTTTAAGTGCTTACTATAGTTTCAACATAAAAATGTCAAAATATTAAGTATATATCATTTCCTAATTAATGATAGTTTTGGTATTTTTATATAATGATTTTTAGATTTGTAATATTCTTTTTATTTATATCATTTAATCTCTACTCAGCAGATTGTGAAAAACCAAAAATGCCAACTGATGAAGAATGGAATAGTTGGCTTTCAAATATAAAAAAAGAAGCCTTAGAAATAGGCATAAGTCAAAATACTATCTCAATACAATTAAATAATGTTAAGCCACAAAGTAAAATTATTATGCGTGATCGATGCCAACCAGCATCAACAATGACTTTAGATGAGTATTTATTTTATACAATTACAAAAGATAAAATATTTGCGGGAAAAAATTTTTTAAAAAAACACAAAAATTTATTAAAAGAAATTGGAGAACATTTTAAAATTCAACCTAGGTTTATAGTAGCTGTATTAGGTATGGAAAGTTATTATGGAAGAAATCAAGGAAAAATTAATTCCATAATTGCAATAACAACTCTTGCATTTGATAGAAGAAGAAGTGATTTTTATAAAAAACAATTATTTGCAGCTCTTGAAATTTTAGACAAAAATCTTGTTCCTAGTGGAGAATTAAAAGGAAGTTGGGGTGGGGCAGTTGGTATGACTCAAATGATACCGACAACTTTTTTAGAAACAGCATATGACTGGGATGGTGATGGAATAGATATATGGAAAAGTTATGCAGATGCTTTTGCTAGTACTGCAAATTATTTAACTTCATTAGATAAAAATCCATGGTCTAATGATACCACCTGGGGAAGAGAAGTGCTTCCTCCAAATAATATTTCCTCATCTTTCCTTGATTCTATAAAGCAAGTTAACCCTAAAGGTTGTGGAGCAGTTAAACGTAGATCAATTCCAAAAACATTATCGGAATGGTCAAAGTTAGGATTTACAAAAATCAATGGAGATCCTTTACCAATAAGAGATGATTTAGAGGCTAGATTAATAATGCCAGATGGGATAGATGGAAGGATGTTCATAGTTTATCCTAATTACAAAAATATTCTTTATTATAATTGCTCATCATATTATGCTGTATCAGTAGGTCTCCTAAGTGATAAAATATCTAATTAGTTTAATACTTATTTTATTTATATTTTCTTGTAATGAATTAGATCTTAATAATGTTTCTGATGTTGTAGAAAATAGCACAAACAAAATAGAAGAAATAATTGATAATACAAAAGAAGATAAAAAAGAACAAAATTTACCAAACAATAAACAAATAAAAGATAATATTTTTTATTATGTTGGTGAACCCTATTTCATTGAAGGAGTTAGTTATACTCCAGAGGAAAATTATAATTATTCAGAAATTGGACTTTCTTCTTTTTATGGTAAGGAATTACACAATGTTAAAACTGTAAATAATGATTACAATAAAGTTACAGAATTACTTGGCAGGCATAAAACTCTACCTATTCCAAGTATGGTCAAGGTCACTAATTTGGATAATGGCTTATCTATAAATGTAAAAATTATAGATAGACATGATGATAATGCAGTTATTCTTCAAGTATCAAGAAAAGTAGCTCAACTTCTTGGATTTTATAAATCAAAAATAGCTACTGTGAGGGTAGAAATACTTTCTGATGCTAGTAAACAATGGAAGAGTGTTGCAAATTCATTAAATGAAGAAAATTTTGATGAAACAATATCTTCTGCGCCAACAGATATTGTATCTATTGAAGAAATTGATGAAATCTTAGTAACTAATGATGAGGCCACAACAATTACAGAAAAACCGATTGAACTTAAATCAGAAAAAATAACTGATTTTAAATTATATTTAAGAGTAAAAGGATTTGAAAATTATGACAGTATAAGATCAGTATTAAATAACTATAATAATAATTTAAAATATACTTCTGAAAAGAATAGTTCTAAATATGACGTAATTATTGGTCCTTTAGAAAATACAGAAGCAAATAATTTGGTTTCATACTTTATCTCAAAAGGTTATAAGGAAACTGAAATTCTTATTGAATAACAAATAAAGGTCATAATTAAGAATTATTAATATTTATGGTAAAAATTTTTAGCTTTCTTTTATTTTTTATAATTTCTTTTAAACTTTACGCTATTGATACGAAGGCAGAACAAGCGGTTGTTATTGATTATGATACAAATGAAGTTCTTTTTGAAAAAAATTCTAATGCAAAAGTTATACCTGCCTCAATGACTAAGATCATGACTGTTTATGTTGCATTTGATAGAATAAAGAATACAAATTTTGCAATTTCTAATGAATGTAAAGTTACCCCTAAAGCTTACAAAATGGGAGGTTCAAGAACTTTTTTAGAGATAGATGATAATGTAACGGTTGATGATTTATTAAAGGGAATAATTGTTCAATCAGGAAATGATGCCTCTATAGCTTTAGCAGAATGTTTAGGTGGTACTGAAGAAGATTTTGCTAAACTTATGAACGTTTATGCAGAGCGCTTAGGTATGACAAATACAAACTTTATTAATTCATCTGGTTGGCCAGATGATAATCACTATTCTACCGTCTACGATCTTGCCATTTTATCAAATGCAATAATTAAAGATTTCCCAAATCTTTATACATATTTCAAAATGGAAGAATTTACTTATAACGATATAAGTCAGCCGAATAGGAATAAACTTTTATATCAAGTTCAAGGAGCAGATGGATTAAAAACAGGTTTCACTAAAGAGTCCGGTTGGGGGATAGCGGCTACAGCATTAAGGAATGATAGAAGAATTACAGTTGTTATAAATGGCACAAATAGTTCTAGATCAAGATTAAATGAATCATCTAACTTAATAAATTGGGCATTTAATCAAACATCGCAACAAACATTAGTTGAAAAAGATCAATTTATTAAAGAAGTAGATGTATGGCTGGGTAGTGAAAGTAGTATTAATTTAATAAGTGAACAAAAAGTAGTATCAACATTATCATTTGATCAAATTCAATTAATGAATTCATTTATTGAATATACCAAACCTATTTCTGCCCCAATAAAAAAAGGTGATGAATTGGGAAAATTAATAATTGATATTGATGGAAAGCCAAAAATAGAAATACCCCTTATTGCTGAAAAAGATGTATCTGAAATCAATCCTTTATTTAAAATTTTTGCTGCAGCAAAATACTTAATTTTTGGAAGAAGTTTAGATGAAATTAAATAAAGGTTTGTTTATTACTTTTGAAGGACCCGAAGCTAGTGGAAAGTCATCTCAAATATTACTTTTATCAAAATATTTAAAAAAAAATAAAATTCCTTTTATTATATCCAGAGAACCAGGAGGCACTGATTTTGCAGAAAAATTAAGAAAATTAATTTTAGATAATAAATCCACAATTAATAATTTAGAAGAATTGCTTCTTCTTATGGCAGCTAGGTCAAATCATATAAATGAAGTAATTATTCCTAATCTTAAAAAAGGTAAGATTGTCATTTCTGATAGATATGCAGATTCTTCATTTGTTTATCAAGGATATGTAAATAAGTTTGGTATTAAAAGAGCTCAAAAACTTCATAAAGAGCTACTAAATAATTTCTTTCCTGACTATACTTTTATTTTTAAAATCAATCCAAAAGAAATAATCAAAAGATTAAAACAAAGAAAATTTAAAAACAAATATGATAAATCTAACTTACTATTTCATCAAAAAGTAATTCAGGGATATAAAAAAATAGCAAATCCAAAAAGATACATAACTTTAGATGCTTCTTTATCTAGAGATATAATTCATAAAAATATTATTGAAAAATTAAAGTTGTAATTAATGATTGAATTAATAGGTTTTGAAAAAGAGTATAATGATCTTCTTAACAGATACGAATCAAATAATCTTCCAAATTCAATTTTAATTCATGGATTGAATGGTATAGGTAAAAGAACTTTTCTTAACAAATTAGTTAAAAATATTTTAAATATAGAATTTAAAGATAATAATTTGGATCATCATTTAAATTTATTTAAAAATAATACACATCCAAATATAAAAATAATTGAAAAAGAAATTGATAGCAAAACTGGAAAAATTAAAACTAATATAATTATTGATCAAATTAGAAGATTAAAAACATTTTTAAATTCAACATCAATAATTCAAAATTCTTCAAAAATTGTTATCATTGATTCTGCTGATTATTTGAATATTAGTTCTGCAAATAGTATGCTTAAGATTCTAGAAGAACCAAAAGAAAATACCTATATTTTTTTAATATCAAACCAGATCTCATTACTTCTGCCAACAATTAGATCAAGATGTTTAAAAATTAAATTTAATACTCATAATTTAATAAATTTTACTAATATAATTAAAGATAATATTGATGGAATATCTAATGAAGAAATAAATTTTTACTTTGAATTAACGTATGGATCACCAGGAACCACTATTCTATATTATAATAATGATTTCTTGGATATTTTCCAATTATCAATTAAATGTCTTTTATCAAATGATCTAGATGATGATAAAATAAACTTATCTAATATTTTATCAAAACTTACTAATGATGAATTCAATAATTATTTATCAATGCTTAAATTTATTCTAATTGTTGCTAATAAGCTAAAAGTAAACAGAGATGATAAAAGCTTGATTAATATACCAAATTATTTAGAGCTAGAGTCTTTATCTACAAATCTTACCAAAAAAAATCTTATTGATAGATTTGATTATTTAACTAATAACCAAAAAGAATTATTTAGTTTAAATCTTGATAAAAAAGTATTTATATTAAATTTTTTAACTCAATAAAATGAATTTTTATATAACTACTCCAATTTACTACACTAATGATATTCCTCATATAGGTCATGCTTATACAAGTATAGCCTGTGATATTATTGCGCGATATAATAAATTATTAGGAAATAATGTATTCTTTTTAACAGGTACAGACGAACATGGGCAAAAGGTAGAAAAAGCTGCTATTAATTCAAATTTAAAACCAAAAGAATTCGTCGATAAACTTTCAGTTAATTTTATTAATTTAATACCTTTTTTAGGATGTGAAATTGATGATTTTATAAGAACTACTGAAGAAAGACACATTAAAGCTGCACAAGAACTTTGGAAACAATTAGAAAAAAATAATCAAATATATCTTTCAAATTATGAAGGTTGGTACTCAGTTAGAGATGAAGCATTTTATTTAGAAAATGAATTAAAAAAGATTGATGGTAAATTTGTTACCGATAATGGATCACCTGTAGAGTGGGTCAAGGAGGAAAGTTATTTTTTTAAACTTTCAGAATGGCAAAATAAGTTAATCGATTATTATGAAAAAAATCCAGAATCAATCTTACCAAAAACGAGATATAATGAAGTATTAAGTTTTATAAAAGGTGGATTAAAAGATCTTTCTATCTCAAGAACAACTTTTAACTGGGGAGTTCCCGTACCCAATAATTCGAAGCATGTTATGTATGTTTGGATTGATGCATTATGTAACTACTTAACTGCAATTGGTTATCCAGATATAAATAATAAAAATTATAAACAATTTTGGCCTGCAACACACATTGTGGGGAAAGACATATTAAGATTTCATGCAGTGTATTGGCCAGCTTTCTTAATGGCTGCAGGCATCGATCCTCCTAAAAGAATATTTGCGCATGGTTGGTGGACTAATGAAGGACAAAAAATTTCTAAATCACTTGGTAATGTTATTGATCCTTATGAAATTATTAATGAATATGGCTTGGATCAAATTAGGTTTTTTTTATTTAGAGAGGTACCCTTTGGAAATGATGGAGATTTTTCAAAAAAAGCAATCGCAAATAGAATTAACGCTGATTTATCAAATAATTTTGGTAACTTAGTTCAAAGGATTTCATCATTTGCTGTGAAAAATAATGATTCTATACTAAAGCCAACAGAAAATTTAACTAAT
Organism: uncultured Alphaproteobacteria bacterium; assembly: GCA_902602135.1. Lineage (GTDB taxonomy): Bacteria > Pseudomonadota > Alphaproteobacteria > HIMB59 > CACPNW01. Next base: position 5,751 of record CACKQA010000006.1, on the reverse strand, counting down.
GACGATCAGGATTTAATTAATATTTTTCAAAATAAATTTGATGAATATTGTAAATTTATGAATAATCAACAAATTGATAGAGCAATTAAGTCTGTTTTGGAATTAATATCTGCTGGTAACGCATATGTTGACACTCAAGCACCATGGACATTGAAAAAAACAAATAAAATTAGAATGGAAGAAGTTTTATATATTGTTACAAATATAATTATTAAATCAGCTATAATGCTTTATCCAATAATACCAACTAGTTCAAAAAAAATTCTTAATATTTTTAATTATAATATGGATAATAATAAATTTGAAAATTTCACTAAACTTATCAGTCAAAATATAGAAATAAATAATCCAGAACCAATATTTCCAAGAATATTGAATGATTGACTCACATTGTCACCTAAATTTTAATGAATTAGTAGAAAATTTTCATAATATTATTAATAATTCAAAACTAAATAATATAACTTCAATATTATCAATAAATACTGATCCTGAAGACTTTGAAGAGCATCTTAATTTAATAAAAGACTATAATTCTATATATCTTTCATATGGCCTTCATCCTGATAAGGTTGATACATTTAATCAAATTCAATTACAAAATTTTGATATTGCTTGTAAAAATGAAAAAGTTATAGGTATAGGAGAGACAGGTATTGATTTATATCATAGCCAAAATCACCTCAAAGAACAAACACAAGTATTTGAAACCCATATTGAAGCATCAATAAAACATTCATTACCATTAATCATTCATCAAAGAAATTCTGAAAAAGAAATTGTAGATATTTTAAAAAATTATAAATCAAATAATTTAAAACTAATTTTTCACTGTTTCACCGGTTCAAATCAACTGTTAAATTTTTGCTTAGAGAATAACTACTACATTTCTATTTCTGGAATAATAACATTTAAAAATGCATCAAATTTAAGAGATATAATAAAGAACGCTCCTTTAGATTCTATACTTATAGAAACTGATAGTCCTTTTTTAGCACCTGAACCAATGAGAGGTAAAGTTAATGAGCCATCTTATGTAAAATACACAGCTGAATATTTGGCAAAATTTTTTAAATTATCCTTAGAAGAATTCGAAAAAGTCACTGATAATAATTTTTTTAATTTGTTTACTAAAGCTAAAAGAGATAATTATCTGTAATGAAAATAACAATTTTAGGCTGTGGAGGATCTTTTGGATCACCTTTAGCGTGGAATAGACATGGTAATATTAATCTTAATAATAAAAGAAATTTTCGAACAAGATCATCTGTGCTTATTGAATATAAAAATACAAATATTCTAATTGATACTAGTCCAGACCTTAGACAACAACTTTATAATGCTAAATGTACAAATATTGATGCAGTACTTTATACTCATATTCATTCTGATCATACATCAGGAGTTCCAGATATGAGAGCTATGTCTTTAATAAATAAAAAAATTATACCTGCATATATGCCAAAAGAAATGATTCCTGAGATGGAGACAAGTTATAAATATATTTTTAAAGGAGAAAAAGATTATTTACCATTTATGGAAATTAAAGAATTAGATTCTAGTATAAATTTTAAGAACGTAAATATTGAAACATTTAAACATAATCACGGGTCAATTGATGTTCAAACATACAAGATTGGAAATTTTGCTTATTCTACAGATTTAAAAAAATTTTATAATCAAGATATTGATAAATTAAAAAATCTAGACTTATGGATAGTTGGTTTATTAAGACAAGATACTCATCCTGCTCATGCTGGATTTGATCAAATTATGGATTTCATTTCATATATTAAACCTAAACAAACTATTTTTACTCATATGACAGCTTTACTTGATGAAAAAGAATTAATAACAAAGTGCCCACCAAATGTTAAACCTGGATATGATGGTATGATTATTGAATTATGAAGCCAGTATCTATTGGCTTTATAGGAATTGGAAATGTTGGATCAAATCTTACAAATAATTTATTAAAAACAAATAACAATGTATTTGTGTATGATAATAATAATCAATCTTATTCAAGATTAAAAAATTTAAAAAACAAGCCTTGTAAAACATTAAAAGAATTAACTGAAAAGAGTGATATTATAATAACGTGTCTACCTTCACCAAAAGCAGTAAGCAAAGTTCTAAAAATCATATTAAGATATTTAACTAAAAAACATATCTGGATTGAGATGAGCACTACAGATAAAAATGATATGATTAGCTTGTCCAAAAAAGTTATTTCTAAAGGCGGGAAAGTATTAGAATGCCCAATTACTGGAGGAGAACATAGAGCTAAATCAGGAAATATATCTATTCTAGCTGCAGGCAAACAATCAACTTTCAAGAAATGTTTCCCAATTTTATCATTGCTTGGTCATGAAATTTTATATTGTGGAAATATTGGAAATGCTTCAATATTAAAAGTAATTACAAATTATTTAGCATCATTACATTTAGTAGGTATAGGTGAAGCTTTGAGTGTTGCAAAAAAAAATAAAATTGACCTAGGTTTAACGTACAAAGCTATAAAAATAAGCTCTGGAAATAGTTTTGTTAATGAAACTGAAACAAAGGTGATACTTGGAGGTAGTTATGATGTTGGTTTTACAATGGATTTAGTCAATAAAGATATAAATCTTTTTAATAAACTTGGAAAAAATATAAAATTAGAACTAGGAAATTATCTAAGTAAAAAATTTAAACTTGGGATGAAAATTTTAGGAGAAAGGTCATTTAGTACTAGTATTATTAAATTAATTGAAAAAGATGCTAAAATTAGATTAAGAGCACAAAATTTCCCAAAACAATTAATTGATAAACAAAAAAAACAAAAAGGTGTAGAAGTATAATATGTCAGAAAAAAAATTACTACCGGCTGAGTTAGATCCAAGAAATCCAAGTTATGCTTACAAAAATAAATATAATGAACATGTAGAAAATACTGATCAATTCAATAATTATATAAAGTCTGCTGAAGTTAAAAAAATTTTTTCGGGAATGTTATGGGGGGAAGGACCTGCTTATATTCCTCATTTAGATACATTAGTCTGGAGCGATATACCAAATAACAGGATGCTAAAATTATCAAATGATTTAGTAACTGAATATAAAAATCCCTCCAACTATTGTAATGGAAATACTATTGATAAAGAAGAGAATATAATTTCTTGTTCACATGGAGGAAGATGTATCTATAAAACTAATGATAATTTAGAAGTGGAAGTCTTAGTTGATAATTATAATGGTAAGAAACTTAACTCGCCAAATGACCTATTTGTTAAATCTGATGATACAATTTGGTTTACAGATCCGCCTTATGGTATTCTATCAGATTATGAGGGATATCCTGGTGAGCAAGAATATGGTGGCTGTAATGTGTTTTCTTTTGATCCTAAACTAAATACTTTAAAAGTTATGATTGACGACCTTGATAGACCAAATGGAATTGCCATTTCTCCAGACGAAAAAAAACTATATGTTGCAGATACTGGAGAAAATATCAAACATTTGTATGTTTATGATATGATAGACGGATTGCCCATTAACAGAAAATTAATTTATGATTTTAAACCCTTTTTCTCCGATGGTTTTAGATGTGATAAAGATGGTAATGTTTGGACAAGTGCAGGAAAAGCAATTAAATGTTTTAATCCTCAAAACGAATTAATTGGGCAACTTATAATCCCTGAATTAGTATCAAATTTAGAATTTGGAGGAGTGGAAGGAAATATCTTGTTCATAACAGCTACAACTAGTTTATATTCAATTGAATTAAATCAACAAGGTGCCAGATTTTATGAATAAACCATTATCTTCAGGAAAGTGTGAACCATGCAATGGAAACACTCCTAAATTAGATTATCAAGAAATTAGTAAATTTTTATCTGAACTTAATGAATGGTCAGTCAATGACAATCAAGAAATGATTTTCAAAAAATTTAAATTTAGCAATTTTAAAAAAGCGATATCATTTGCAAATGAAGTAGGAGAAGTAGCAGAAAAAGAAGGTCATCATCCCGATATATCAATAGGATGGGGTTATTGTTTAGTTATGGTCCATACTCACGCAATAGAGGGATTATCAGTTAATGATTTTATATTAGCTTCCAAAATTGATTTAATTAAAAGTTAATTTAATGAAAAAAAAAATTTTTATTTGCGGTATTAGTACTGAATGCTGCTCTTATTCAACATTAATACAAAATAAAAAAGATTTTGAAGTTTTAAGTGGAAAAAAACTTTTAAAATATATAAATTTCCCTTACTCAAAACATGATAATGTAACATTTATACCAAATAAATTTTATCGAAGCTTGCCTGGAGGGCCTGTAGATAAAAAATTTTTTATAAAAACAATTAACAATATCATAAATGATTTAATAAAATCAAAACCTGCTGATGGTATTTTGCTAATCATGCATGGTGCTATGTATGTAAAAGGTATTAGTGATCCCGAAGGTTTTTTTATTAAAAAAATTCGCTCTAAAGTATCTAAAAACTGTAAAATATCATTATCTTATGATCTTCACGGGCAGATGACTGATTCAATTATAAAAAATATCGATTATTTTGCAGCATATAAAACAGCCCCACATATTGACGTTAAGCAAACTTATTCAAGGGCATTGAAAATGTTAATTGATGGAATATTAAAAAATAAAAAAAATCATATTATTTGGGAAAAAATACCAGTTTTAGTTTCAGGCGAAATGTCATCTACAATAGTTGAGCCATGTAAAAAAATTTATAAAAATCTTAATATTTTTAATAAATTGAATGGGATTAATGATTGTAATTTACTTATAGGATATGTTTGGGCTGATACTAAGAGGGCAACAGCTTCTGCAATTGTAAATTGTACAGATGTTAATATCGGTAAAAGAATTTGTAAGAAAATAGCACTAAGTTACTGGAATAATAGGTTTAATTTAGTTTATGATATGCAATCTTTTAAATTAAATAGGATTTTTCATGTAATTAATAAGAAAAGATTTACAATTTTAGCCGATAGCGGAGACAATCCAACAGCTGGAGGAGTAGGTAGTAGAATTGATGTATTAGAGCACGTATTTAAAAACAAGATAGAGAACACACTATTTGCAGGAATTTATAATGAAGAAATTTTTAAAGAGTTAAAAAATAAAAAAAATAAAATTGTTATAAAAGATAGTATCTCAAAAAAGAAAATTTCTATTTCAATTGATAAATTTTATCTAAAAAATGATAATGCAATTGTAATCTCAAATAATAATACAGTAATTTTTACTAAATACAGAAAACCTTTTCATTATCTAAGTGATTTTAGGGAATTAAATATAAATTTAAAAAAATATAAAATATTGATTGTAAAATCAGGATATCTTTCACCAGAACTTAAAAAACTTAAAGCAGATAATTTTATGATTTTAACAGATGGATTTGTTACCCAAGATTTTAAAAGAATTAAAAATTTATTTAGGGAAAAACCAATTTATCCTTTTCAAAAAAATTTTAGATACAATATAGCTATTTAATTAAGTACCACAAAAAGTTTCAAATACTTTTTCACTTTCAAGAGGTGGGGCAATATATTTTTTATTTTCTATTTTCTCATAAGGATTTTTTAGTAATTTTTCGAATTCATATAATTGACTGTAATTATTGCTGTACACTTCATTAATTATTTCTTCAATAATATGATTTCTAGGTATAATTTGAGGATTAACATTTTTAAATTTTCTTATTTTATTGTTTTTATATTTTTCTTCCCAATTTTTA
>CACKQA010000005.1 GCA_902602135.1 uncultured Alphaproteobacteria bacterium | reverse complement strand
ACCTAGTTGGAAGAAGTTTTAAATATCATCGACCGCGCGGTATTTATACCGCAGGTAGTGAAGAACCTAATGGAATAGTTCAGCTTGAGACCAAAGAATATACCGAACCTAATAGAAGAGTAACTGAAGTCCAGATATATGATGGGTTAAAAGCTTTTAGTCAAAATAATTGGCCGTCAGTGAAATTTGATGCTGGCGCTATAAATGATTTACTATCCCCATTTTTTCCTGCAGGGTTTTATTACAAGACCTTTATGTGGCCGCCAAAGTTTTGGAAAGCATATGAGTTTTTTATAAGACACGCTGCAGGACTTGGTAAATCTCCAAAAAAAGATGATCCCCACAAATACGAACATTTTCATTATCATTGTGATGTTCTAGTTGTTGGAGCAGGAGTGAGTGGATTAATTTCAGCAGAAATTGCAGCAAATAATAATTATAAAGTATTACTTGTTGAGCAAGAAGATGATCTCGGAGGTGAAATCTTATCTACAAGAAATCAAGATATTAAAATAGATAACTTGCCAATTAATGAATGGAAAAATAAAATCGTTGATAAACTTTCTAAAAATTCAAATATAAAAATAGTAAAAAATACAACTTGTTTTGCTTATTTAAATTATAATTTATTGTTAGCTGTCCAAGAAATTGATCCAGAAAAAGGATTATATAAAAAAAATGATATTAAAGAAAGAATTTGGAAAATTAGATCAAAGAAAGTTATTTTAGCAACAGGCACAATAGAAAGACCAATAATTTTTAACAATAATGATAGGCCTGGTATTATGCTTTCTAACAGTGCGAAAAAATACTTAAATAAGTATGGAGTTGCACCTGGGAAAAAATTAGTTTTTTTTACAAACAATGATAGTGCCTATGAAACTGCAATAGATTTTTTTGAACAAGGTATAAAAGTAGAGGCTATTGTCGATACAAGAGATAGTAGTGATGGATATTACCCTAAAAAAGCAAATAAATTAGGTATTACTATACTAAAAGGTTATGAAATTAGTGATACTGTTGGAAGATTAAGAATTAGAGAAGTTAAATTAAGAAAAATAAAAACTGAAAAAAATAATGAAAAATCTTCTATTAATATTACATGTGATCTTTTAGCAATTGCAGGTGGTTGGACCCCTACTGTTCATTTATTCACTCAATCAAAAGGAAAACTAAAATTTAGAGATGTAGATGGAAGTTTTATTCCTAGTGAATTTTATCAAGATACATTGTGTGTTGGAAGCTGCAATGGTGATTATAATTTAAATGAAATATTATTAAAAACGCAAGAAGATACATATAAGTATCTAAATGATAATAACCAAAATGAACTTGGTGAAGTAAATTACAAATCAGATAATGTGAGTCATGGCAAACACGAAAATGTTTGGATTACATCAAAGAACATTATCTCAAGAACAAAAATGTTTGTAGATTTTCAAAACGATGTAACAGCAAAAGATATTAAACTAGCTTTAAAAGAGGGTTTTCAATCCATTGAACATGTCAAACGATATACAACTACAGGAATGGCAACTGATCAAGGCAAGACCAGTAATGTTAATGCACTTGGAATAATATCAGAATTAACAAATACTGAAATCTCTGAATTAGGTACAACAACATTTCGTTTACCCTATAAACCAGTAACATTTGGAGCAATTGCTGGGCGTCATGTTAAAGAATTTTTTGATTTGGAGAGAACAAGCCCAATGCATCAATGGCATATTGATAATAAAGCTTTATTTGAGGACGTAGGCCAATGGAAAAGAGCCTGGTATTATCCTCAAAAGAATGAAAGTTTTCAATCTGCTTTAAATAGAGAGGTAAAAGCAACTAGAGATAGTCTAGGAATATTAGATGCATCAACTCTTGGTAAAATAGATATCAAGGGTAGAGATGTAAGTGAATTTTTAAATAGAGTTTACACAAATTCATGGTCAAAATTAGAAATTGGAAAATGTAGATATGGTGTAATGTTAGGTGACGATGGAATGGTTATTGATGATGGTGTAACAACTAGATTAGATGAGTATCACTATCTTATGTCAACAACTACAGGAAATGCTGCATCAGTAATGTCAAAATTAGAAGATTGGTTACAAACAGAATGGCCAGAATTAGAAGTATATTTAACATCCGTAACTGAAAACTATGGAACTATAAGCTTAAATGGCCCAAATTCAAAAAATTTAATGCAAAAACTAGTTCCAGATTTTGATTTTTCAAAAGAAAATTTTCCTCATATGAGTTTTAAGAATATTAATATTAACGGAATAAAATGTAGAGTCATGCGTATAAGTTTTACTGGGGAAATGTGTTATGAAATAAATGTGCCATCTGGCTATGCTAAAAATCTTTGGGAACTTTGTATAGATAAAGGTAAAGAATTTAATATTACGCCATATGGTACTGAAGCGATGCATGTACTTCGTGCTGAAAAAGGATTTATTATTGTAGGTCAAGAAACAGATGGATCAGTGACACCAGTAGATCTGGATATGGACTGGATAGTTAGTAAGAAGAAATATGATTTTATTGGTAAAAGGGCGTTATATAGAAGTGATACTATTAAAAAGGATAGGAAACAATTAGTTGGATTAAGAACTAAAAATCCAAATAAGGTTCTTGAAGAAGGATCTCAATTGGTTGAAGAAATAACAGCCCTACCTATGAAAATGGTTGGTCACGTGACCTCTAGTTACTATTCACCTAATTTAAAAAGCTCTTTTGCTTTAGCTTTAATCAAAGGTGGTCTTGAAAAAAAAGGAAGTGTTTTAATTGCTCCAATGGAAAATGAAAATATTGAAGTAGAAATAACTAGTCCAATATTTATTGATCCTGAGAATCAAAGGGTTGATCAATGAGTTTAACTTACAGTAATGTTTTGAATATAAATAAAAAAAATTACAATGGAGTAACAATAGAAGAAAAAGCTCTATCAGGTAAAATAAATATACGAGGTAAAAGTTCAGATAAAGAATTTATGAAAAATATAGGCTCAGTATTAAACCTGGTTTTACCAATTGAGCCAAATGTAAGAATTTTTAATAATAATATTAGTATTATGTGGCTTGGTCCTAATGAATGGTTAGTCGAAACACCAGAAAATGAGAAAGATGAAATTATTTCTCTATTAGAATCTAAACTTAATCCAGAAAAAACAGCAATAACTGATGTTTCATTTAATAAAACTGTTTTACGCCTTGAAGGGGAAAAGGTATTTATTTTACTTTCTAAATTTCTTGTCGCAAACTTAGAAAAAATTTTGAAAACTAATTTTTCTGTAGCTCAAACTATATTTATAAAAATTCCAATACTTTTTATTAGAAATAATACTGATAAAGAAGAAACTTCATTAGATTTACATTTAAACAGATCACATGCAAAATATGTTTATGATTTATTAGTCGATGGTAGTAAAAATCTTAATATTTAATTTATTTTTTATCTTAATTTCATTAAGCACAGTATCATCTGGCAAAACTATATTTGGAAAAGCAAAAGTAATTGATGGTGATACTATACATATTAATAAAAATAAAATAAGACTGCATGCTATTGATGCCCCTGAGACAAATCAAACATGTAATAAAAATAGTAAAGTCTGGAATTGTGGTGTGGAATCAACAAAGTTCTTAAAGGAATTAATTGGTAATATTGAAATTGAATGCATCACAAAAGGTAAGGATCGATATAATAGATTTATTGGAATCTGCTATAAAGATAATTTAGATTTAAATAGCGCAATGGTTCTGAATGGATGGGCGATAGCTTATCGCTATTATTCAAAAGATTATATTGAAGAAGAAGAAGAAGCAAAACGAGATAAAAAGGGTATATGGATTGGGGATTTTGAAGAACCCTATTTATTCAGAAAGAAAAATAAATAATCAACCATGATGTTGGGAATCTTTTAAATAGATTAAATCTTGTATCTCTTTATCTTTATTTTTAATTATTTTTTTTAACTCATTTAATTCATTTTCAAAACTACGATTTTTTTGTTCGATTTGTCTAAGTTCTGATTTTAGTATTGAATTTTCAATATTTACCTCTTCCATATCTTCAGTTGATGCAGAACTTTCTAATTCTATTTCTAATTTTTGAACAAGATCTTCGTATTTTGATAATTGTCTATTTAATTCAGTTATTTTATTTTCAAGTGTGTTAAGTTTTTCAATACTTTCCGAATTATTTTCTAATGTGTTATTTTCTAGATCAGATATATTGTTTAGAGATTGTTCGTAATCATTCTTAATTGTATCGAATGATTCATTTAAATCGCTTATTTCTTCACGTAAGTTTTTTATTTGATCATCTCTAAATTTTAATCGCTGATCTTTTTGAAATATCTCAAGTTTAAGTTCTTGTATTTCAGATCGTAAACTTGATTCATCAACAACACTGCTAGGAATAATTTCATTAGGTGGTTCAGCTTGCTCAGTTGAAAAATCTGTAGAAGGCATATAGAAAAAAATACCAACGATAACTATAATGGAAATGACTAGTAAGATTCTATTTCTTCTTCTTCTTCTTGCTTGTAAACCAACAAAACCTACCATATGAACTCTATAAAACGGCAAGTGTGAAAAATAAATATTTAATTATTATTAAATTGTGGATCTAAAGAATATGTGGTTGACCTTAAGTACTGAGTAATTTTTTTGATATCTCCAATTTTTACTAGGTTTTCGTAAGGTATAAGTGAGCCAAAGTACATATAGATATCATCACCTATCTTTCTTTTAAGTTCATACATACACAAAGAATATCTAAATGTTTGTCCTATTTTATTAGCAATATGGTAAAGTTGACTATTTTGGCCGTCAAAAAAAATTGGTAACACAGGGCTTTTAGTTTTAAGAACTAGTTTTGATACCCATTGTTTCCACTCACCGTCGTCAGCCTTTGTATTTTTTTTTAAATTTTGTTTAGTTGCTATCGTTCCAGAAGGAAAAAGAACTAGAACACCTTCATTATGCAAAACTTTTTCAGCTTCTTTACGTGAATTAATGTTAGTTAATAGAGCTTCTCTATTGTCATTAAAATCAATTGGTAAAATTTTATCTTTTACTGCCTCTGCTTGCCTTAAGACTTTATGTGTAACCATTTTATAATCTTGTCTTACTTTTGAAATTGCTGAACATATGGATACGCCATCTGCAACTCCAAAAGCATGATTTGCTATAACAATTAATTTTCCTTTTTTTGGAATATAACTACCGTCGCGAAAATTAGTTATTAAAGTAAAATTTAATTTATCTACTGCATCATCCCAAAAAAGCTCAGGAGGTCTATTTTCAGATAAATATTCATCATATAATTTTTTTAATTTTAATTTTCCTGTTAATAATTCAGTAATCTTAATAAATATTTGACCAATAAAATTTACTTCCGCTGTTGCAAATGTAAATACAATTTTATTTTTATTCATAATGAAAATGAATCAATTTAAATGAAATAAGTTTTTTTCAAATGTATTACATATTTGCATAATTTGGTCCCCCACTACCTTCAGGTACAACCCAATTTATGTTTTGTGATGGCTCTTTAATATCACATGTTTTACAATGAATACAGTTTTGTGCATTAATTACAAATTTAGGATTTTGAATATCTGTCTTATCAATCTCATATACACCAGCAGGACAATATCTTTGAGATGGCTCATCATAAGCATTTAAAGTAAATTTTATTGGTAATTCCTTATCCTTTAATTGTAAATGAACTGGCTGATCAGCTTCATGGTTAGTTCCAGTCAAATAAACAGAACTGGTTTTATCAAAAGTAAATATTCCATCATATTTTGGATAATCTATTTTTTTTGAGTCTTTTGCTAATTGTAAAGCTTCATGATCAGCATGTTTGTGTTTTAGTGTAAAAGGAAGCTTGCCTCTAAATATTATTTGATCAATACCTGTAAATATTATTGCAGGTATTAGCCCCCAATTAAAACTAGGTTTTACATTCCTTGCTGCAAACAATTCTTTATAAAGCCATGAACGTTTAAATTTATCTTCATATGCTGCAAGAGATACAGATTTACTTAAATAATCATTAATTGTTTCAGCAGCTATAATTCCACTTTTCATTGCAGTATGAGAACCTTTAATCTTTGGCATATTTAAGGTGCCTGCATCGCACCCAACCAGTAATCCGCCCGGCATATACATTTTAGGTAAACTTTGAATACCACCTTCAATAAGTGCCCTTGCTCCATACGCGATACGTTTTCCATTAGTGAGAATTTTCTTAATTACTGGGTGGGTTTTAAATTTTTGAAATTCATCATAAGGTGATAAATAAGGATTTTTATAATCAAGGCCGATTACGTATCCTAAAAATATTTGTTTATTTTCAGCATGATAACAAAAACTGCCGCCATAAGTTGCATTATCTAATGGCCATCCAGCAGTATGCATGACAAGGCCTTCTTCATGCTGACTTTCATCTACTTCCCAAATTTCTTTAAACCCAATTCCGTATTGTTGTGGTGACTTATCTTTCGATAAATTATATTTTTTAATTAATTCTTTACCTAAGTGACCTCTGCAACCTTCAGCAAACACTGTTACTTTAGCGTTAATATTAATACCTGGTTCAAAACTATCTTTTTTGTTACCATCTTTATCAATACCCATATCACCTGTTTGAACACCAATTACATGATCATCATCTGAATATAATATTTTAGATGCTGCAAATCCTGGAAAAATTTCAACTCCTAAACTTTCAGCTTCAATTGCTAGCCATCTACATAAATTTGCAAGACTAATAATATAATTCTTATGATTTTTTTGAACACTGGGAAGAAGCCATGTAGGCCAATTTAACGAGCCTTTCTTGGATAAGAATAAAAACTTTTCTTTTGTTACTTTAGTTTTAATTGGTGAGTCTTTACTTCTCCAATCAGGTATTAATTCATCGAGTGCTCTTGTTTCAAACACATTACCACTTAAAATATGGGCTCCTACCTCTGATCCCTTTTCTAATACACAAACATTAATTTCTGGGTTCAGCTGTTTTAGTTTAATTGCAGTTGAAAGGCCTGATGGACCAGCACCTACCACTACAACATCATAGTCCATTGACTCGCGTTCTACTTCCATTTTATTTATTGTAATAAATTAATTTATTGTTGAATAGTATTTAATTTATCTAGTTCAGAAGATAATTGAGGCAATGCCTCAAATAAATCAGCGTTTAATCCATAGTCAGCGACGTTAAATATTGGTGCTTCTTCATCTTTATTGATTGCAACAATTACCTTACTTTCTTTCATACCCGCTAAGTGCTGTATTGCACCAGAAATTCCGACGGCAATATACAAATCTGGGACAACTACTTTGCCAGTTTGCCCAACTTGATAATCATTAGAAACATAACCAGCATCTACAGCAGCACGAGAAGCTCCGACCGCCGCATTAAGCTTATCTGCTATATCATTTAAAAGTTTAAAATTTTCGGCGCTTTGTAATCCTCTGCCACCAGATATCACAACTCGAGCAGTGCTTAACTCTGGTCTTTCAGATTGAGATTCTTCTCTATCTATAAATTCAACACTGCCACTATCATTATCAAAAGAAATATTTTCGACTTGTTCTTTGCCACCGCTAGTTTCTACAGGGTCAAACGATGTTGGTCTTACTGTTACCACTTTAATCTTGTCATTTGATTTAACTGTTGCAATAGCGTTACCAGCGTAAATTGGCCTCATAAAAGTATCAGAACTTATTATTTTTATAACATCACTAACTTGTGCAATATCTAGTTTAACGGCAATTCTAGGAAAAATATTTTTACCAAATGTTGTTGCAGGTGCCATTATGTGGGAATAATTATTAGCCAAAGATACAACGATAGGCTCAATGTTTTCAGCAATTGGGTTTTTAAGTTTTTCATTATTGGCTAAATATACTTTTGAAACTTTTTCACATTTAGAAATATTTTTAGCTAACTCTTCACATTCATAGCCTGTTACCAAAATATGGATATCTTGGTCTATTTGCGATGCTGCAGATATAGTATTTAAGGTTGATGATTTGATATCTATATTATTATGTTCTGCTAATACTAATATTGTCATATAACTTTTGCCTCATGTTTTAGTTTTTGAACTAATTCAGCAACATCACTTACCATAATTCCTTTTTGTCTAACAGGTGGTTCTTCTACTTTTATTTGTTCAATTCTAGGTTCTATATTTATACCAAGTGAAGATGCTTCTTTTGTATCAATTGGTTTTTTCTTAGCTTTCATTATGTTTGGTAAAGAAGCATACCTAGGTTCATTCAGTCGAAGATCACATGATGCTACAAATGGTATAGACACTTTTATCCTTTCTAAACCTTCATCTATTTCTCTAGTAACGATTGCATTTTGACCATCAATTTCAATTTTAGATGCAAATGTAGCCTGAGGCCAGTTGAGTAATGCAGATGTCATTTGACCAGTTTGATTAGAGTCATCATCGATTGCTTGTTTTCCCATTAAAATAATTGATGGTTTTTCTTCTTCAGCAACTTTAGAAATTATTTTAGAAATAGCTAGAGGTTCTAAATCATTGTCTGTTTTAATATGAATACCCCTATCAGCTCCCATTGCTAATGCAGTTCGAATAGTTTCTTGTGCCTTATCATTACCTATAGAAAGAATTATAATCTCATCTGCTTTACCAGCTTCTTTTATTCTTAGAGCTTCTTCTACTGCGTTTTCATCAGGAGGATTCATGGACATTTTTACATTGTCTTTTTCAACTCCAGAACCATCAGCTTTAACCCTAATTTGAACATTATAATCTATGACTCTTTTTACGGTAACAAGTAACTTCATACTATTGTTTTAGTTTTTCATTTTTAGGATCATAAGGACTATCCTCTATAACAGTTACATTGTATTTTTTATCTAATATATCCATTTCTAATTTTTGACCAATATCAGCAAATTGAGGATCCACCATACCAATAGCTAATGATTTTTTCACTCTAAAACCATAGTTACCTCCTGTCGCACGACCTATAACTCTTCCATTATTATAAATTGGATTATTACCCAATGCATCTGCATCTTCAACATCATGAACCTCTAAAGTTACCATTTTGTTTTTAAAACCATTTTGCTGCCATTTAACGAGAGAATCTCTTCCAATAAAATTCCCTTTGTTTAAATGTACAAATCTATCTAACCCAGACTCAAAAGCTGCGTATTCTATAGACATTTCTGTACCAACCAATTTATATGTTTTTTCAACACGTAAGCTTTCCATCGCTCTTATACCAAATGGTTTAAGTCCATGATCTTTTCCTGCTTCCATCAATTTATCAAAAATATGGTTTTGATATTCAATTGGATGATGTAATTCCCATCCGAGTTCGCCAACAAAATTCATACGCATAGCGATACTAGGAGCTAAACCAACATTAATTTTTTTTGATGATAACCAAGGGAAATTTTCATTAGATAAATCAGTCTTCGTAATTTTAGAGAGAATATCTCTTGATTTGGGTCCTGCTAAAACAAGAACACCCATACTATTAGTTAAATTTTCATAAATCACTGATCCATCTTTAGGCATCCATTTATGAATCCAATCATGATCTAATCGTTGAAATGCTCCTGCTGAAACTAAATAAAAGGAATTTTCTTTTTCTTTTGCAATTGTGAATTCTGAGTGAACTCCTCCAGCAGTGTTTAACGCATGACAAAGATTAACTCTTCCAATTTTTTTTGGAATTTTATTTGCAACCAAGTAGTCTAGAAACTCTTCTGCACCAGGTCCTGAAATCCGGCATTTAGCAAACGCAGTCATATCTAGAAGGCCAGCATTTTCCTGAACATTTAAGCACTCGTTACCAACATACTTAAACCATTTTGATCTTCTAAATGACCAATCATCTTTTTGTGATTCTTTTGAAGGAGCAAACCAGTTAGCGCGCTCCCAACCAAACTTTTGACCAAAAACTGCACCAAGATTTTTTAATCTATCATAACAAGGTGCTTGTCTTAATGGACGCCCCTCTTCTCTTTCTTCATCAGGATAGTGTACTGTAAAGACATTCGCGTAAGCTTCTTCATTCTTTTTAATCAAATATGCCTCTGTAGCATAATCACCAAATCTTCTTGGATCCACACCTAACATATCAATTGTAGGTTCGCCGTCTACTATCCACTCAGCAATTTGCCATCCAGCTCCGCCAGCTGCGGTAATTCCAAAACTATGACCTTCATTTAACCAGAAATTTTTAAGTCCCCATGCCGGTCCAACAATTGGACTTCCATCCGGTGTATAACAAATAGCACCATTGTAAACTTTCTTAACTCCAACTTCTCCAAAAATAGGAACACGATGCATTGCTGATTCAATGTGAGGTTCTAAACGCTCTAGATCTTCTTGAAATAATTCGAATTCAGATTCTTTGTCAGGTCCGTCTACATAGCAAACTGGAGCTCCTTTTTCATAAGGCCCTAATATTAATCCTCCTCTTTCTTCACGCATGTACCAAGAACTATCAGAATCTCGTAAGACTCCCATTTCAGGAAGTCCTTGTTCTTTTCTTTTTAATATTTCAGGATGATCGTCAGTCACTATGTATTGGTGTTCAACAGGTATAACTGGAATATCAAGTCCGACCATCTTTCCAGTCTGTCGAGCAAAATTACCACTACATGAAACTACATGCTCACATTCAATTGATCCTTTATCGGTTTCTACAATCCATAAGTCATCTTTATTTTTTTTAATCCCTATTACAGAAGTATTTCTATAAATTTCTGCACCTTTATCTCTTGCTCCTTTTGCAAGAGCTTGAGTTAGATCGGCTGGTTGAATGTATCCATCTTCAGGATGCTGAATTGCACCTATCAATCCATCTGTATTACAAAGCGGCCAAATTTCTTTTACTTGTTCAGGTGTTAAAAATTTAACATCTACACCTATCGTTTTTGCGACTCCTGAATATTGATAATACTCATCCATTCTATCTTGAGTAGTTGCTAAACGGATATTAGAAACCACACTAAAACCAACTTTTTGTCCTGTTTCTTCTTCAAGAGTTTTGTAAAGTTTGACTGCGTATTTATGCAATTGACCTACCGAATAACTCATATTGAATAATGGAAGTAACCCTGCTGCATGCCATGTTGATCCTGAAGTTAATTCCTTTCTTTCAACCAGGACTACATCTGACCAACCCTTTTTAGCTAAATGATAGAGAGTGCTAACGCCTACAGCACCTCCACCTATTACAACTACTTTTGACTTTGATTTCATTATTACTAATTAATACTGTACTTCATTAATCATATTAAATAAGGTGGGTCAATCATGAGATACTTCAAAAAAATAATTTTGGTGGTTATAATGAGTGCGTTTATTTGTCTTCCTGTAAAGGCTGAAATGACTCTTAAAGAATTGTTTTTTGATGAGTCTAAGCCTTTTCATTTAAAAATATTAGATGTTATTCCTGAAGAGGGAATTGTTCAAATAGGTGATGAAAATGCGAACAATACCATTATTGAATTTATGGATTACTTTTGCGGATATTGTAAAAAAGTACATCCTGAATTACTTCAGATTGCAAGTGAAAGAAAAGATACACGAATAGTATTCTTACAACATCCAATTTTAAGTGAGTCTTCTAAATTACTAGCAAATATGGTTATAGCTGCAAACATGCAGAACAAAGGTATCGATTTTCATAATGCATTGTTTGAAGTTGAAGGAAATTTAAATAATGCAAAACTAAAACAGATAATTGAAAACCTTGATTTAAATGATGCTAAATTAAATATCGATATGACAAAAGAAAGTGTTAATAATATTGTAAGACTGAGTTCTTTTTTAGCTAATGGATCGGGTGCTCGAGGCACTCCTACTTTTTTTGTTAATGAAGAACTTGTTGTTGGTTATATCTCTATTGATAGAATAAAAGCTTTATTAAATTAAAAAAGCCCTATTAATTAAATAGAGCTTCTTAAAATATTTTATTTATCTACTACTTCTCTAGTATTAGCGTTGTGTGATTCAGTAAAAGGAATTGGCACAACTTCTGCATCTACTGGAACACCAGGCGTATCTGCATATTGATCAGGTAGATGAACCTTGAATTTACGACCAAAATTTCCAATAGGAAAACCATTTTTATTTAGAGTTCCATCAAATGGTACATAGCCCATAGCAATGTTCCTTCCTTGTTCAGGATGATACCAAGGAGATGTTATGAATCCACAAGGTTCATTACCATCTTCTGAAACAAGCCAAAAATCAGGAGCATATTCTTCGATAGGTTTTCCACCTAAGCTTAATCCAACTAACTGAAGCTTGTATGGTTTTTTTCCATCTTTTAAATCTGCCTTCATCTTTTCAAGAACAGCCTTACCAACATAATCAGAAGTTTTATTCCATTCACCTTTACCAGATAAAGATACTTGATAGCCTAAATTACATTGAAAAGGATTATGCTGATTATCCATGTCTTGACCCCAAGATAGAATCCCTGCTTGGATTCTTCGATGATGAGCCGGAGCTATAACCATAAGATTATGTTTTTTTCCTGCTTCTAAAACAGCATTCCACATATCATCGGCATACTTAGTAGACTCATATAAATAAATTTCAAATCCAGCCTCGCCAGAGAAACCTGTTTGAGAAATTATACAATCTCTTCCACCTACTTTCGCAGCAGCAAGTCCATAGAATGGCATTTCATCAACTTTAACTTGATCACCTATTAAATCATTCATCAAAGCATGTGCTTTAGGGCCTTGAATTTGTACTGGGCTTACATCAATTTCATCGATATGAACATTAAATCTATTATCATGATTTACACCTTGCAAATACAAGCCAATATCTGAGTCAGATAAAGAAAACCAAAACTCATCCTTTGAAATTCTTAGAAGAATAGGATCGTTTAAAACACCACCATATTGATTACAAAGAATTACGTATCTTCCTCTCATTGGAGATATTTTACTAGCATCTCTAGTTATGACATAATCAACAAATGCCTCAGCATCAGGACCTTTGACCTGAATTTGTCTTTCGACAGCAACATTCCACATCGTAACATGATTTTTAATTGCCTCATACTCAACCATTGCTCCACCATCTTCAGGCTTTACGTAACCTCTTGGATGATAAATTCTATTATAAACTGTTGCTCTCCAACATCCCGCCTCCATTGACAAATGCCAATAAGGTGATTTTCTCACTCTGGTTGAAATAAGCATTTGGACTGGTGTAGGACCACTTTGTCTTAAATTGTAGGGAACCTTTCTGTCCGATTGATCCACCGACGTAGAATGTTTAATCATTATAAACTCCTTAAATAAATATGCTATTTCTGTATTTAATCTTTAAATACTCTGCAATGATAAAATGTAGGCGATGTAAAAAAAATGGTGGACCTTAATTAGGTCAAAATTTCGTCTTAGTTTTGACAGCAAATTTTGATATTTGTACTCTATGAAATTTAAATTATTACTACCTATTATCTTTTTACTAATTTTTTTAGGCGGTTGTTCAGCTAGTTATAAACAACTCTCTAAAATGGAAAGTATAGAGCCAAAAAACTTTCAAGAACACTTACTATCCGAATACAAAAAAAGAGCTAGTTTCGAGGCAGAAGAAATGCACGATTGGAATTCTGCAAAATTATATTCTGAAAAAGCTCTCAAGAGTTTAGAAACTGATGAAATATATCCAGAAGAAATTTCATATTGGAAAATTCCAGAAGAAAATATTAATGAAATAAAAATTGCATATGAAAACCTTATGACAATTTATAAAGATGCTAAAAATATTGATCCTATTAATTTGGCAAGAGCTATTTCGTCATTAGATTGCTGGTCAGAGCAACAGGAGGAAAATTGGCAAACATGGGATATTAATAGTTGCAAGAATGATTTCTTAAAAGCCATGCATAATATTTATGAAAAAATATCTACTCAGGAAAATGAGCAGGAAACTTCAGATAACAAAGATAATAATTTAGAAAATGAAACAAAAGATGAAGTAACTATTGTGACTAAAAATGAAAATAAAGAATTAATGCAAATAATTTATTTTGATTTTGATCAATTCAATTTATCTGAAGTTAGTAAAGATAAAATAAAAAAATTTTTAAATAATTATGGAAGTGATATTAGTGAATATCTTGTCGTTGGACATACTGATACTAAAGGAACAAACAAATATAATTTATCATTATCAATCAAAAGAGCAGAGGTAGTAAAAGAAATTTTAATTAATTATGGAATTAATCAAAGTAGTATTAAAATTTTAGGCAAAGGGGAGGAATCTTTAGCTGTAGATACTCCAGATGACACCAAACAGCCCGCAAATAGAAGAGTGGAAATAAAAAAAACAAATTAACTTTTGTTTATAAATATTTTGGTATATTGAGCTTCTTTCAATGTATTCCAAAACTACAAAAAAAATAAATATTACTGTTAAGCCTTATTATCTTGAAGACCAATCTGAGCCTGAAGATCAGCATTATGTATGGGCTTATAAAGTAATAATTGATAACCAAGGTAATGAAAAAGTACAGCTTGTAAACAGGCATTGGAAAATTATTGATGCTAATGGTACTCTTCAAGAAGTAAGAGGAAAAGGTGTTGTAGGCGAACAACCTATATTAAATCCAGGTGAAAAGTTTGAGTATACTAGTGGCACACCTTTAACTACTTCTTCAGGTTTCATGGAAGGAAGTTATGAGATGCAAGGCGATGATGGAAATTCTTTTGATGTTCAAATACCTCAGTTTTCATTAGATACACCATTTGAAAATAATAAATTAAATTAATTCACAAATACAATGAGAGACTTCAGGTCGATATTAAACATAATTGGAATGCTGATATGTATTGAAGCAGTAGCAATGCTCATACCAATGTTCTTTGACCTTTATTATGGTAATTATGATTGGTTACAATTTTTTTACTCAAGCTTAATAACATTTTTTATTGGTATAATTTTATATTTTTCATTTAGAAAAAAAGATATTAAGCTTGGAATAAGGCAGGCATTTTTGTTAACAATTTCATCTTGGTTAGTAATATCTCTTTTTGGTGCAATTCCATTTGTGTATTCATCATCTTCCCTTTCATATACAGATGCTTTTTTTGAGTCAGTAAGTGGAATTACTACAACTGGTGCAACTGTTATTAATAATTTAGAAAACTTATCAGAGGGTATATTAATTTGGAGATCTCTTCTCCAATGGTTTGGTGGTATAGGAATAATTGTTCTTGCAATGGCTATTTTGCCAACGTTACAAATTGGTGGAATGCAACTGCTACACATGGAACATGATGATCCTTATGAAAAAACAATTCCTAAAGTTAATCGATTTGTAATTGAATTATTTCTACTGTACGTATCATTATCAATTATTTGTGCCTTTTTGTATTTTCTAAATGGAATGCAAGGTTTTGATTCAATTATTCATGCAATGACTACTATCTCAACTGGTGGATTTTCTAATTATGATGAATCATTTTCATATTTTAATTCATTTAAGATTGAAAGTATAAGTATTATTTTTATGTTGGTAGGAAGTTTACCATTTGTCTTGTATTTGCAATTTTTACATAATCAAAAAAATTTTATTTTTAAAGATGATCAAATAAAATTATTCTTTCTAATTTTATTTATAATTATTTTATTAACGACAATTTGGCTAATTACTAATCAATCTATAGATGCAATTTCTGCTTTTAGAATTGCTTTATTTAATATTACATCAATTTTAACTGGCACCGGCTATACTAGTAGTAACTTTTCTAATTGGGGAAGTTTTGGCATTGTAATAATGATTATAATTATGTTTATTGGTGGGTGTGCAGGATCAACCACAGGAGGAATTAAAATATTTAGATTGCAAATACTTTTTAGAGGAGCAATTACCCAAATAAGGAAACTGACTCAACCTCATGCAGTATTGATGATGAGATTTAATGGGAAGTCAGTTAATGAAAACACTTATAACTCCATTATGGGCTTTTTCTTTATGTATATATTTTTATTTATTTTATCAGCAGTAAGTTTAAGCTTGTTCAATTTAGATTTTTTAACTGCCTTTTCAGCAGCTGCTTCTGCAATTTCAAATGTTGGCCCTGGTTTAGGTGAAATGATAGGACCTAGCGGAAATTATTTTTTATTAGACAATGGAGCTAAATGGATATTGTCTCTAACAATGATTATTGGAAGACTAGAAATTTTTACAGTACTAGTTTTATTATCTATTAATTTTTGGAGAGCTTAAATACTTAGATAATCTCCCATATAAATAGATAATTGGTTTTTTGTTTCGTTAATATAATCTTTCATTGTTGTTAATAATAATTCATTAATAATTATTTCAACTTCATTTAATGAAATATATTTTTGAGATGTTGTAGATCTAGAAGTTTGAACAGTAGTATTTGCCTTTAAAAAACCACTGTCATCGTAGAGTTCATATTCAACTAAAAAAAATAATTCATATTTATATATAGTTTTTTCTTCATATTTTTTTGCATCAACATTCTCAATTTCATTTTTTGTAATAGATGCATCTAAAATATTAATAACTAATTTATTTTCATTTCCAATTTTTAATATGTTTTTGTTATGCCATTCCACAATTACATCAATCGGTGATTTTTGGATTTGTTCTTCAATGTTATTTTGAGAAAAAACAGAATTATATTTTTTATTAATTTCAATATTTTTTGAATAAATTGAAATAGTATCAAGATTTGAAGTATCAATTTCAATTGGTCTTAATATTTCAACTGGTTGACATGATAACACCAAAAATAAAATTAAGGTAAAACTACTTTTTAAGTACATAAATTAATATAGCTTGTTGAACATACATTCTATTTTTTGCTTGCATTAATACAACAGAATTTTTTCCATCAAGAACTTCTGATGTCACTTCTTGTCCTCTTTTTGCAGGTAAGCAGTGCATAAATATTACATTATTTTTAGCATTGCTAATAATTTTTTTATTTACGGTATAATTTTTGAAATATTTTTCTTTATTTTTATTTTTTTCACCCATAGAAACCCAAACATCAGTCATTATACAATTTGAATTTTTTGTACCTAATATAGGATCAAAAAAATGGTTTAAATTTTTATTTTTGAATTGTTGAAACTCTTTATTATAATTTTTAAAAATTTCTTTAGGAATGATTAAATTTAGTTTGAAATTATAAATATTTTGCAGATGAATAAGAGAGCGTAAGACATTATTATAATCACCTATCCAAGCAATATTAGCATTTTTTATACTTTTAAGATGCTCTTGTAGAGTTAAAAAATCACCAAGTATTTGGCATGGATGACTATATTCAGTTAAACCATTTATAATCGGCAAAATATTTTCTTTGCTTAAATTTACTATTTGTTTGTGATTATTATTTCTTATCATTATGCAATCAATATATTGACTTAATACATTAAGAACATCTTCAGCTTTTTCTCTTTTATTATCAAAGCCAATATCTTTACTTTTCAATTCTAAAACAGAACCTCCTAATTTTTGCATACCAACATTAAAGCTTAGTCTGGTTCTTAGTGATTGTTTTTCGAAAATTAAACCGAGAGTTTTATCTTTGCAAGATGAAGAATATTTTTTTGGGTTTTTTTTGATTTTTTTAGCAAGAGAAATTATTTCATCAATTTCTTTTTTTTTAAAACTATTAATATCAATAAAATTCTTCATCTTGATAGTTCTTTTAAACTTTTTTTAATTATTGTTAATGATTTATCAATCTCTTTATAAGATACAATAAGTGGTGGGGCTAATCTTACTGTATTATCTGCAGCAGGTACATTTAGTAATTTATTTTTTTTAAGTTGTTCAGAAAAATCTATATTGCTAATATTTGTTTTAATTCCCAATAAAAGTCCTGCACCTCTAACCTCTGAAATAATATTTGATGAATTCTCTAATTTTTTTAAATTTTTCCAGAAATATCTCGCTGTTTTATCAACTTTTTTAAGAAATGTTTTATTAGAGATAATTTTTAAGACTTCTAAACCTACACTCATGGCTAACGGATTACCACCATAAGTTGATCCATGACTACCTTTAGTCATTGCAACACATGCTTTGTTTGTTGACATACAAGCACCAAGTGGAAAACCCGATCCAATACCTTTTGCTACAGACATAATATCAGGTTTTATTTTTGCCCATTCATGTGAAAATAATTTACCTGATCTTCCAAATCCACACTGAACCTCATCAAAAAAAAGTAAGATTTTCTTTTCGTTACAGATTTTTCTTAGTAATTTTAAAAAACTTAGATTGGCAGGGCGAATACCTCCTTCTCCTTGAATTGGTTCAATAATAATACCAGCTGTTTTTTTGTTTATTGCCGATATTAATTTTTTTTCATTATTAAATTCGATTTGTTTAAACCCTTTAAGCATAGGGCCAAAACCATTAGAGTATTTTTTGTTTTTTTGTGCAGAAAGTGCTCCATAAGTTCTTCCATGAAAAGCGCCATCAAAAGTAATAATCTCTGTTTTGTTAGTCTTGTAATATGAATGATATCCTCTTATTATTTTAATTCCGCATTCAATAGATTCAGCTCCTGAATTAGTAAAAAAGACTTTGTCTGCAAAAGAATTTTTACAAAGTAATTTTGCAAATTGTTCCTGTTTTTTAATTTTATATAAGTTTGAAACATGCCAAAGTTGTTTCGATTGCTTATTAAGCGCCTCTATAAGTTTAGGATGACAATGACCAAGAGAATTTACGGCTATTCCACTTGCAAAATCTAAATATTTTGTATTTTGACTAGAGTATAAATAACATCCTTTGCCTTTTACAAATTCAAGAGATTTGTTCCCATAAGTTGGCATCACGTTTGATAAAAGTTTACTAACCATATTTAAAATTTAATTTTATATCCTTTGCGAAACATAAAATAGCATAATAAAATTAATATAATATTAATAATTATTAAGAAGATTGATCCTTGGATTAATGAGCTATCAGAAATACCTGTAAAAGCATATCTGAAACCATCAATATTATAGAAGAATGGATTGAATGAGGAAACTGTCCGCCAAAACTCTGGAAGTCTCGAAATTGAATAAAATGTTCCAGACAAAAAAGTAAGAGGCAAAACTATAAAATTAGTTATACCTTGTTGTTGATCCCATTTGTCTGCCCATATACCAACAATTGTTCCCAAAGTTCCCATCATTGTACACCCCATTAATGTAAAAAATAAAAGTGCTGTATAAGAGTGTACATGAACTGGCACAAATATCATAACTCCTAAAGTTGTTACTATACCGCACACAACACCTCTGCAAATTGAGCCAATTATAAATCCGAATGCTAATTCAACATTGTTTAATGGGGCCATTAATATGTCTACAATATTACCTTGAAATTTTGATTGACCAATACTTGATGCCGAATTAGCAAAAGAGTTTTGAAGCATAGTCATCATTATCAAACCAGGTGCTATAAAATAAGGAAGATCAATACCATTTATAGAATTTACAGATCTACCTAAAGCTAAACTAAAAACAGCTAAAAATAATAAAGAGCTAATAGCTGGTCCAATCACAGTTTGTATTCCAACTTTTAAGAACCTAAATACTTCTTTTTTTACTAATGTAAGAAAACAAAGATAATTATAGTAAACCATATTAGGAGTTTTCTTTTAATATATTTAAATTATTTGTATATTAATTTAGTGGACGAAAAAAAACTCTTAAAATATGCCGTTGATTACTTAAGCAAGTATGATTCCTCAAAGAATAATTTAGTTAGTGTACTTAAAAGAAAAATTCTAAGATTAAATTTAACAAATTTTGAGAAAAAAAAACTCATTGATATTATTGAAAGTATAATTTTAAAATTAGAAAAAAATAAATTTATTGATGACGATAGATATAGCTCAACAAAAATTCTTTCTTTATCAAATTCTGGAAGATCTAAAAATTTTATTTTCAATTACTTGATTAAAAAAGGAGTGAGTAAATCTCAAATCCAAAATAATTTAAACTTAATGAAGCAAGATAACGATAATTGGGAATTAGAGTCAGCAAAAATATTTGCTAAAAAAAAGAAATTGTTGGAAAAAAATGAAAGTTATGAAAAAAAATTAGCAAAAATGGCAAGAGCTGGTTTTAGCTATGACATATGTAAGAAAATATTAGGTTAGCTTTCTTTTATATGAATCTTACCTTCTAATAATCTTGCAATTTGTTTGGTTGTTTCAAATCTTTCAAATGAAATTCTGATGATTGCAGTTAAAGGTGCTGCGAGAAGAACTCCAATAAAGCCCCAAATCATACCCCAGAATATTAACGATAAAATAATTGTAATTGGATGTAATCCAAAACTCTCACCAAATATTTTAGGTTCTACAAAATTTCCTACTATTTGATGAATAATCGTAGGTAAAATTATAATTAATACAACTAGTGTTGGATCGTTGTATTGAAGGAAAGCAATTGGTAATGGAAGTAAAACAGCAATAACAGAACCAATAACTGGAATGAAATTTAAAATAAATGTTAAGCTTCCGAAAATGAAGGCTAATTCTAGACCTAAAAACCAATAAATTAATCCTGCTGCAATGCCTGTAAAAGCTGATGTTAAAAATTTAGTAAATATATATTTTTTTACTAATCTAATAATATCATCCCATTCATCTGAAGTATTTTTAGGAGGAGTTCCTAATAATAAAAATAATGTTATAATTACAACCAAAAGAAACTTTGAAATAAAATTTGCACTATTACTTAATATAGTTGCAGCCCAATTAGTGATGGGTAACTCTGCGATTGTATTTCTAATTGTTTCTCTATCAATATCAATTTCAAATTGTTGCAGTTGTATTATGACAGCCTCAATTAAAATGATTACTTTTTGATTATAATCATCTGCAGACTCCAAGAATGTTGCTACAGAAGAAACAATAAAAGGAACTATAATTGAGAATAAAAGTACAATTAAACAAATACTTATAAAAACTGCTATAAATCTGTGTACACGAAGATTTATAGTTTGAAAATCAATTATTGGATCAATTAATATCCTTAAAAGCAGTGCTAACACAAATGGAACCATTATTGGTTGAGAAAAATTTAGTATAAATGCAACAGCAATACTAGCTAATATAAAAAGAGAACCAGAAATAACACGATTACTTTCGTTCATTAATTTTTTGTAGATTTAGGATTAAAAATCTCAGCTTTTTCATCAGATAATTTCTCAACATAAAGTGATTGGCTTGGAAACGCAAAACCAGCCTCATTATTTTCAACAATTTCAATTATTTTTACTGCAAGATTTTCTTTAATTTTTAAAAATTCAGCCCATTCATTCGTAACAGTAAATGTTTGTACTAACATATCAATAGAGCTATCAGAAAAACTATCTATTCGAACGTAGAAACTTGCATTTTGATTTTTTGCAAAGTTATCATCTTTCTCAATTAATGTATTTATCTCATCTCTAATTTTTTTTAATTGATCAATTGTTGTTCTATACTCTAGTCCAATTAACCATCTTATACGTCTATGATGTCTTCTTGTATAATTAGTTACAGACTGCTCAGCAAATTTATAATTTGGCACCATTACTGGTGTTGAATCAAACCTTCTAACAAGTGTGGATCTAAATCCAATTTGTTCTACAACTCCTTCAACTTCTCCGGAAACTAATATTACATCTCCTACAGTAAATCTTTTTTCCATTAATATCATAATACCGCTAATTAAATTTTTAAATAAATCTTGAGCACCAAGTGCTACAGCTACACCAAATAAACCTAATCCTGCAATTACTGGCCCTACTCTTATGCCCCACAACTCTAATATTGCGACCGACCCAAGTACAATAACAAGAATTTTTAAACCTTTAAGAGTCCAATCAACTAATGGCTTTGAAATTTTTGACTCAAAGTTTTTTATTACAAATGAAAAAGGTATAATCAATTGATGTAATAACCAGAATATAAAAATTGTAATCAAAGATCTATTTAATAAATCTAAAAAATCTTGATTGTTATCAGAAACATCCAAGTACGAAGAAGCTATAAAGAAACCTAAAACAACAGGAAGAAATTTTAATGGTCCATCAAGGACTTCAATAACAGCGTCATCAATTTGATTGGAAGTTTTTGAAACAATACTTGATAATCGATTAAGAATAAATCTAGCTATAAGCCTTCTAAGTAAATAAAAAAGTAAGAAAATTAATAGGCTTACTATGATATCTGTAGCATTTATGCCAAAAACACCGTTATTCCAAACATCTAAAAAAAGGTCTGTAAAGCTATTGAATGTTTCCATAAGCGATATATTTATTACTCACTAACATGAAATTTAAATTTTTACTTGTTTTTTTGATTATGCTTAACTTAAAGAATACATTATTAGCTAATGAAACAGTGAATTTATACGATTTTTCATTTGAAGATATAGACGGCAATCAAGTAAATTTAGAGAAGTTTGCAGGTAAGCCAATTTTAATAGTAAATACAGCTTCAAGATGTGGTTTCACTCCACAATATGAAGATCTTCAAAATTTATTTCTTAATTACAGAAAAAGTGATTTAACAATAATAGCTACTACTAGCAATTCCTTCAATCAAGAATATTCAGATACTGAAGATATTAAAAAAATATGTTTAGTTAATTACGGCGTAGGTTTTGTTACTTCATCTCCAATGGATGTTAAAGGGAGTAGTGTCCATCCAATTTATGCCTGGATCGACAATGAGTATAACGTAAAGCCAAAGTGGAATTTTTATAAATTTCTTTTTGATAGAAACGGACAACTCGTTAAAACTTGGTCTTCTATGACAAAACCAGACAGTACAAAAGTTACTAATCTAATAGATCGGTTAATTTAAAAAAAAAGGGCAAATAAATTTGCCCTCTTCTAAAAATTATTTTTATTAAAGGTTACATCATGCCGCCCATGCCGCCCATGCCACCCATGCCACCCATGCCACCGCCCATGTCAGGCATTGCAGGTGCTGCAGATTTATCTTCAGGAGCATCAGCTACCATAGCTTCAGTTGTAATTAGTAAACCAGCGACAGATGCTGCATCTTGTAGTGCAGTTCTAACAACTTTAGTTGGATCAATTATACCAGCATTTACCATGTTGGTGTATTTGTCCATTTGAGCATCATAGCCAATGTTATGATCTTTACTTTCACGAATTTTACCCGCTACTACTGCCCCATCTACACCAGCATTTTCTGCAATTTGTCTCATTGGATTAAAGAGCGCTCTTCTTACTATATCAACGCCAATCTTTTGATCATCATTAGCAGTTTTAACTGATTTCAATGAATTTGTAGCATATGCAAGAGCTGAACCACCGCCAGGTACTATACCTTCTTCAACTGCTGCTCTTGTTGCGTGCATTGCATCTTCGACTCTGTCTTTTTTCTCTTTAACCTCAACTTCTGTAGCTCCACCAACTCTGATAACAGCTACACCACCTGCTAATTTTGCAAGTCTTTCTTGAAGTTTTTCTCTATCATAGTCAGAAGTGGTTTCTTCAATTTGTGCTCTGATTTGATTACATCTACCTTCAATGTCTTTCTTTTTACCAGCTCCTTGAACAATAGTAGTATTCTCTTTATCAACAACTACTCTTTTAGCAGTACCTAGCATTTCAAGATTAACATTTTCTAACTTTATACCAAGATCTTCACTTATCACTTGGCCGCCAGTTAAAATTGCAATGTCCTCTAACATAGCTTTTCTTCTATCTCCAAAACCTGGAGCTTTAACTGCAGCTATTTTTAAGCCACCTCTTAGTTTATTTACCACTAAAGTAGCTAAAGCCTCACCTTCAATATCTTCAGCGATAATTAATAATGGCTTAGTAGATTGAACAATAGATTCAAGTAAAGGTAACATTGGTTGTAAACTTGATAATTTTTTCTCATGAAGTAACACATAGCAGTCACCAAGTTCAGTGATCATTTTTTCTGCATTAGTTACAAAATATGGTGAAAGATAACCTCTATCGAACATCATACCTTCAACAACATCAAGTTCAGTATCTAAGCTCTTTGCTTCCTCTACGGTAATAACACCTTCTTTACCAACTTTTTGCATTGCACTTGAAATCATTTTACCTACTTCAGCATCACCATTTGAAGCGATAGTGCCTACTTGAGCAACTTCCTTATCAGTTTTAATTACTTTAGATTTTTTTCTGATTTCATTAACTACAGCATCTACAGCTAAATCAACTCCTCTTTTTAAATCCATAGGATTCATTCCAGCAGCAACAGCTTTCATTCCTTCAGTTGCAATTGCTTGTGTTAATACAGTAGCAGTAGTTGTTCCATCACCAGCAATATCATTAGTTTTACTAGCAACGTCTCTAACCATTTGAGCACCCATATTTTCAAATTTATCTTTTAATTCTATTTCTTTGGCAACACTTACACCATCCTTGGTAATTCTTGGTGCTCCAAAAGATTTATCCATAACTACATTTCTACCTTTAGGTCCTAATGTAACTTTTACTGCATCAGCTAGCTTGTTAACACCGGTTAACATTTTTGATCTAGCATCTGATCCAAAAAATATATTTTTTGCAGACATTTTTTTATCCTCTCTTGATTTCTATTTTTTTTTCTTACCTGAAGTTATAATTCCCATGATGTCAGACTCTTTCATTATCAGAAAGTCGTCACCATTCATTTTTACTTCAGTACCAGACCATTTTCCAAAAAGTATTTTATCTCCTTTTTTAACATCCAAAGGTACTAGTTTTCCTGTTTCATCTCTTCCGCCAGAACCAACTTCTAATACTTCACCTTCCATTGGTTTTTCTTGGGCAGTATCAGGGATAATTATTCCCCCTGCTGTTTTTTGATCAGAGTCTACTCTTTTAACAAGTACTCTGTCATGTAAAGGTCTAAAATTCATATTTCCTCATTTGTTAACTAATTGAAATTTAACATTATTTTATTAGCACTCTCATTATAAGAGTGCTAGTTATTTAAGCATTATTAAAGTCTATTCAAGAACAAACCAAAAAAAAATTCGAATTATCTAAAGTTATGATATTTTGACAAAAATGTTATTTTTAAGCGTTTTTTTTAGAACTCTTGGTTTTTTATCTGCATTATTAATATTTCTAGTAATTATTAATATTTTACTTTTTTTTTCAAATGAACTTTCACAAAAACATTTCAAAATAGCTGAAGGAGACCCAAGCTCTAATAATATTATTGCAAATGTTAATTTAAGTGGACCAATAATCAGTGATAACAGTAAAGTTTTAGGCAATAATCTTTATGATTATATAAATCCTACCCAGGTAAAATCATATTTAGAAGAATTAGAAAAACTAAATACAAATGTTCTAATAATAAATATTAATTCTCCTGGAGGAACGGTAAGTGCAACCGCTGAATTAGAGCAAATTATTTATGAATTTAAGAAAAGTACAGACGCTAAAGTATATTTTTATACAAAAGAAATTTTAGCATCAGGGGGGTATTGGATTGCAACTGCAGCTGATAAGATATTTGCATCTTATGGATCGATTATAGGCAGTATAGGAGTTAGTGGACCAAGTTGGTTCTATTATAATAAACCATTAAGCTTGGGTTCAGGTGTATTTGGTCAATCTATTGAAACTAAAAATGGAATAGAAGTTTTTAATCAGAATGCAGGAGAAGGTAAAGATTTGTTTAATCCATTTAGACGACCTAAAACCGATGAAATTAAACACTTACAAAATATTGTTGATGATGTTTATAATGATTTTATACAAAAAGTCTCAAAAAGTCGTAGCATTGAAATTTCCAATATAAAAAATAATATTGGAGCTTTAATCTACAGTAGTAATCAAGCAAAAAATAAATTTTTGATTGATGATATTTTGAATTACGAAACACTTATCAAATTAATAGTTAAGGAAAACAAATTTGAAGATTACAAAATTTATGAAAATAAAATTAGCAAATCTATTCTAGCAAATCTATTAGTTAAATTACAAAGTAAAAGTAAAGATGAACATTTCTTTGAAAACTTTTGCAGAAATTTAGACACAAATATTAATTTAATAATACCGGTTTATTTAAAAAATTGTTAATTTAGACGATGTTATCCAGTTCTTGTATTTTAACAATCAAATTTTTATAGTAGTTGCTATTCAATAAAGTATTGGTATCAATATATTTTTTGGCTAAAACAGAATGATCTTCTACATTAACTGTATCACAGATAATTTTATTGTGTTTAAGATCATTAATTAACGACAAGTTTGAATATCTATCTTCAAGAATCATTTCATTATCTTTAAAAGAGGGTGTAAATTCAAAAATTTCAGTTCCAGGTTTGCAAAAAATAATATTTGCTAAATTAGATCCATGAGGAGCGATAATTTTTTCAGCATTTGAAAAAATTTCTATTTGCTCGTCTATTTCATATAACTGCGGGTTAATAATTTTGTAACCTTTTTTCCTTAAAATGGTTATGACATCACCTTCATTAATCATTTTCCTATAGTAAGAATCTTCTCTAGTTACGTATATTTTTTTACTTAATTCTAAATTAGTTTTTGGATTTAAAAAATTTTTTAATATTTTAATAGAGTCATTTAAACTAAAAAACTGCGGAAGCTCAGAATCTTTAAAAAAATAAAAGTCATCATCTAGGAATACAAAATTAAATTCGATATTTAGAGATTTTAAGATACTTCCAATAAATTTTCTATATTTATTGGATGAATTTCTATGAATAGCTAATTTAATTTTTGATTTTTTTATTGAAAAAAATCCTGGGCAAAAATTGTAGTAAGTTTGAATAATAATTATTACCTGCATTTGATCCAAGAATATATAAATCTTGAAAATTTTTTAATGAATTTTTATTATTATTAAAATTATCAAAAAAATTTTGAGAGTAAAAATGAGAAGTATTATTTAGTTCTCTAAAAAATAATGATGAAAATGTTTCATTATTTTCTGTAATTGGGAAAAAATAAAATGAATCAGAAAAGAAATTACTTTTGAGTATATTACAATTGATTGATAAATTACTAAAATTTGAATTAATAAATAAGCTTGATAATCGTTTATCGTTTTTTATTTTTTTAGAATCTATGTCAACTATCATTTATTTGTCTTTTAATATAAATTTAAGCAAATTTATATAATAACATTTTTTTGGCGCGCCTGAGAAGAGTCGAACTCCTAACCTTATGATCCGTAGTCATACGCTCTATCCAATTGAGCTACAGGCGCTTATAATATTATACACTTTATATAAATCCTATGCTACTTTATAAAAAAATTAGAATGAAAATTATAATCACATTCATTTCAATTATAATTTTATCCAATATAAGTTCTGCAGATATTGGTAAAGAAACTGGTCTAGAAATTCCTAGGTACGTATCTTTAAAATCTGATAATGCAAATATTCGCGTCGGTCCAAGTAAGAATTATCCTATAGTAATAAAATATATAAAAAAAAATTACCCATTAAAAATATTAGAAGAGTATCAAGAATGGAGAAAAGTAGAGGATTTTAAAAAAAATACAGGTTGGATACATAAAAGTCTAATATCCGGTACTAGAACAGGATTAATTTTATCAATAGAAAATAAAAATTTAGAATTGCTTAATACTTTGGGTGGTGATGTTATTGGAGAAATGGGACAGGGAAATATTGTCAGTTTAGAAAAGTGTAAAATTGAATGGTGTTTAGTTTCATCAAGAAATTTTAAAGGCTGGATTAATAAAAAATATATTTGGGGTGTTAAAGAAAATGAAATAATTAAAATTAGCTTTCTCCAAATATTTGAAGATTTATATTGGAAGAGTATTAACTACCTGAACAAAATACAAAAAGGATTTTAGAAATTGGCTGGGGCGGTAGGATTCGAACCTACGAATGCCGACTCCAAAAACCGGTGCCTTACCGCTTGGCGACGCCCCAAAAATATGATTACTCTCTAGTATTTAGCTTAAAATAAGTCAAATTCTTCAAGTGCGACATTACCATAAAAAGGAACAAAAAGTAGAAAAAATGATCAGTATTGATTCAATGCAGGGATTTACATTTTTAAAGCTAAAACTATTTAATTTTTATGAGAAAATTACTTACTACAATTATATTTTTATCAATATTTTTACCCATTTCTCAGGTCAATGCGAATACAGAAAAATTGTATGAGAGACTTGTTAATGATTGGTCCATTATTTTTCCTGATGGGAATAGAAATGCAGCAGGACCAAGATTTTTTAAATATATTTTAGATCAAAACTTAGAATATGAAGAGTTTATGCAATTTAACAAGTTATACTGTGCTGTTTCAGGTTCTCTAATTCCTCCAGATGCACAGCCAGATGAAATTTTTCTTACTAATATAGAAAACGATGAAAACATTTGTGGTCAATATTATAAATGTTGTTGGCCTTGCTTATGCGATGTAATGAAATATTCAGAAACAAAAAAAATAAACATTGATTTTAAAGATAAATCAAAAGAAATTTATACAATCGTTATTGATAATCCATGCAACAAAAATGATTTTCCCATACTTATTAATAGAGATTATTTTTGTGAAGGTAATGAATTAAATAAAGAATATACATTCTCTGTAGATAACAAACTTGTTATTGGTGTATTGCACAATGCAACAATATGTGATGCTTACGATATAGATTACATAAAAAATGACCAGATAACAGGCCCTATGTGCGAAGCTAGAAATAGTATGCCTATTGAAGAACTTAATTTTGGAATGGGTGACATATTTATTAGATTGGCAAATTAAAATTCTTGAAATGAGTAAGTTAGTTTTTATTTTTATCTTATTAATATCTAGTATGTCTAAAGCAGAATTTTTTTCTAATATTTCAAATATAATTGAAAATAATAACGATCGATTAAGTTATGGGATTTCAGTCACTGACTTTGATAAAGATGGGAGTTATGAATTTATTGTTGCAGGTTTTGGTTTCTCTAATCTAGCTCTTAGTTATAAAAATGGAAAACTAATTAATACAATACAAGATCCTTTATTCATTGATGAAGATAGGAGTACTATTGGTGTATCTGCTTGCGATATAGATCAGGATGGTTTTGAAGAAATTTATTTCTTAAATACTGATACGTATAGTGGAGAAAAAAAATACTCTGATAGATTGGTGGATAACAAGAATAATAATATTTTTGATTATTTTGAGTTAGAAAAAAATTTAGAAAATTTAAATTTAACTGCAGGTAGATCAGTCGTTTGTGTAGACAGAAATGGGTCAGGTAAATACGGTATATATGTGGCTAATTATGGAGGTCCTACTAGATTTTATGAAATTGAAGAAAATGCAGTTGAAGACATAGCACCAATTCTTGGAATTGATCAAATAACTGGAGGTAGAGCTGTAGTCTCAGGACATATAGTTTCTGATAATATGGATATATTTGCAGCTAATGAGAGGGGTCCAAATTTTTTATATAAAAATATTAATGGAAATTTTAAAGACATTGCATCTGAAAAAAATGTTCAAGATACTTTTCAAAATGGTCGAGGGACTGCTTTAACTGATTTTTTGTATAGAGGCGAACTTGATATTATAACAAGTAACTGGGAAGGTTATCATCGTATTTTTGTAAAACAAAAAGAATCATTTCTCGATATGTCCTCATTAGATTTTAGATCACCAAGTAGAATACGAACAGTTATATCAGCTGATTTTGATAATGATGGTTATGATGAAATTTTTTTAAATAATATAGGTCAACCAAATAAACTCTTTCGTATCCTTGATGAAGGAAACCTAGAAGAAATTAAATTAGATGCAGCTCTTGAAGCACAAGGTCTAGGAACCGGTGCTGCTGTTGCTGATATTGATGGAGATGGAATTTTAGAATTACTTATTTCTCATGGTGAATCTGGAGCTCAGCCGCTAAGTTTATTTAAAGCAAATGTGTTAAATACTAATTATCTTAGAATTAAACCTATCAACACTTTTGGTGCTCCAGCTAGAGGCGCAACAGTTACTTTACATACAAATTTAAGAAATCATGCAAAGACTATTGATGCAGGCTCAGGATATTTATGTCAAATGGAACCAGTAGCACATTACGGTTTACGTGAAGGTGAAATCATTAAAAATATAACAATCAAATGGACGAATGGTACAATTGATAGTTATGAAATTAATGATATAAATAATACATTCGAATTTAAACAAGGAATATAATTTAATGTCTGTTGCTGAAACATTAAAAAAACCAGCTCCACGTTTTCATTGGAAATGTAAACATACATGGAGAAGAAGTGCTAAAAATACTGCTTGGTGTTTGCTAGGATGTAGTATTGGTGATTTTGGAACCATACTTTATTTTCAATTAACTGGCATTCCTTGGCCTACTCTTTATATTATGATCCTAGCAATCATTAATGGTATTATTACTAGCATAATTTTAGAGACGGTCGTTTTATCAAGACAAATGATTATCAGCAAAGCTTTTAAAACAGCGATTGGAATGAGTTTACTTTCAATGGTGTCCATGGAAATAGCCATGAATGCAGTTGACTGGATCATTATGGGTAGCGCTAAACTTGTATGGTGGGTGATACCTATAATGCTTCTTGCAGGCTTTCTAACGCCGTGGCCATATAATTATTACAGATTAAAAAAATATAATATTGCCTGCCATTAATTAAATTAATTCACAAACGAATATTGAAATTAGTTTAAACAAACATATCTGATTTTTCATGATTAGAATATTACTTACATTATTATTTATTAGTTCTGGTGTATTTGCTGCTGCAAGTTCAGACGACAGTAGCTCAAGTATGTCTGCAGGTGAACAAGTTAATAAACTTTACGATAAAGCGTATGAATTAGTTTATTACAAGAAATTTGATAAATCGATCAAATTGCTTGAAAAAATGGCTAAGCGTAAAGATCTTGGTGATAAAAAAGCTGATGTGTATAATTTACTTGGATTTAGTTACAGAAAACATAGTGAGCCAAATTTAGATAAAGCTTTTGATGCATATCAAATTGCCTTAGAAGCAAACCCTGAACATTTAGGAGCACACGAATATCTAGGTGAGCTTTTCATTACACTTGGAAAGATGAATAAAGCAAATGAAATGTTGTTAAAGTTAGAAACTTTAGCTGGAACTAATTCTATGGAATATAGAAAATTAAAATCAGCAATTGATAATTCATAACTATTACAATTGCTCTTTTTGAAGAGCAATTTAACCTATGATAATTTATACTCTTAATTTTTTATTAGCAGTCTTAATAGGATCAATGTCTTTCCTTATGGCTGTTGTCTCACCCTCAATCTTTGCCACTTTAAGTACTAATGCTAGTAGTAAATTGTTAAGAACAATTTTTCCTCGAATATTTTTATTAGGGTTTATAATAGCCATTTTATCTTTAGTCCTTTGTTATATTTCAGGTAATATTTTAAATTCTATTTTATTAATAATAGTGGCAATGAGTTTTATTATTAATCGAAATTATTTAACACCTAAAATTAATGATTTTAGAGATAAAGAATTAGAAGGTGATAAAAAGGCATCTTTAAGTTTTAAATATATGCATTTGCTTTCAGTTTTATTATTTGTATTAAATTTTATTATTTTAATTGGGATCGTTATTAATAACTACTTTAATTATAATTTATAAACTTTATCCTGTCCCACAGGATAGATATTCAAATTTTTCTTACCCAAAACATTGCTTATTTCCTTAGAATCGATATCCAGCCCACCTGTTAAAATTCCAAAACTTGGTAAAATGAATATTTTTTCATTATGTACAAAAGATGTTTTAAAAATAGTTTTTCCTCTGTGTGAAATTTTTACTTTTGGATGATAGTGACCACAAATTTGAAATAAAGATGTTTCGATAGGTATGTGTGTAAATAAAAATTTTTCAATTTTGTAATTTGTAAAATTTTTAAAACCTTCAATTTGTATATTTTTATCATGATTACCCTTGATCCATACGAAATCAGTATTTTTCATATATTGACTAAGATTTTTATGATCTTGATCTTTTAAACTCAAAGTTGAAAAAACATCATGTAATAAATCACCAACTATAATTAAATTTCTTGGTTTAATCTTATCTAAACTAACAAAAATTTTGTTTAATATTTCCTTGGTATCATATGGAGGTAAGAATTGCTTATTTTTTGCATAACTAATAGATTTTCCAATATGCAAATCTGATACGATCAGGGTATTTAATCTTTTCCAATAAAGAGATTTATTTGGGTAAGCATGAAATTCTTCATTACCAAAATTAATTAATTGATAGTACATTAGCCTCTTTTAATATTTCATTTTCTAAATCCTCTAAAATATATTCATCAGTTTCCTTTTTTGATAAATTTTCTCTATTTATTTCAAGAATAATTGGAACAGCCAATGGTGAGATACTTGTGAGTTTTTTTAATATAATTTTTTTATCAATTTTTTTTAAGATTTCTCTTAGTCTATCATAATCAATCATATTCTTTTTTGCATCTTCATATGATGATTTTAGAAGAATGTGATTTGGTTCATTTTTTTTGAGAACTGTATAAATTAGATCAGAACTAAATAAAACTTGCTTCCCAGTTTTTTCCATCCCTGGCAACCTTCTTTCTATTAAACAAGATATAATTGCATTGTCTCTAAACAATCTTTTGACTATTGAAGTTTCTTCAAGATAATTATCCAAATGTTTATCTAATAATCCTAAATTTAGAATTGTTTTAATTTCTTTAACTTCTTTTAACGACCATAAAACAATAGCATAATCATTAGCGACAAAACC
>CACKQA010000004.1 GCA_902602135.1 uncultured Alphaproteobacteria bacterium | reverse complement strand
TTGAGCCATAATTTCATGAGTAGGCACTCCATTCATTCTAGCCTGAGTAATCGAACCTATTCTTAAGCTGTGACCAGAAATTTTATCACAATTTTCTATACCTGCGTCCTCAGCTCTTTTCTTTAAAATTAAAACAAAACTTGTGTCAGTCAAACTTACTTTTTGATTCTTATTATTAAGAATATATTTTTCTATATTATTAGCTTTGTTAATTTTATAAAAGAGTGGACCTGAATCAATTAGTGCTACCCCTAACCAATTCTTTAAAGCAGATACGGGACAATAGGGTGAATTATTTTTAGGTAAATAGATCATTCTTCCTTCACCTTTTTGATCAGTCTTAGAAAAAGGTATTAATACTTGAACACCATCTTCTTCAAAATTTAGATGTTCGTATTTCATGCCTAAAAGCTCAGATCTTCTACAAAAACTATAAAAACCAATTAAAATAAGAGCTCTATCTCTTATGTTTCTAAAATCTTCGTTATCATTTGGAATTTTATCAATAATTTTTTCAATATCTGCTTTTAACAACTCTCTTGCTTGACCAGATTTATTATTTTTTTCATCTCTTACAATTGCACTAATTGTTTCAGAAATATTTGGATTTTTTCTATCAAATTGAAATCCGTTAACTCTATATTTATATGTAATAGATGCTAAGATTCTTTGTATAGTGGAAGCTTTATAGGCAGTAGAGGAGTAGGGGTTGTTATTTACATTTTCTCTACCCGGTATGTTGCTCGATCCTTTGAGTATTTTCGCTTCTGGATCTTCATGTAGCCAATCCATATAATTAGCTGTTAATGCGTAAGCGCTATCTAGATCATCAACATCTAAAGGACTGCAATTGTATTTATTTTTGCAATAATCTATAAACTTTAACCAATCTCCCTGATACTTATCCTGAGTGTTTTTAGCTTTGGATTTTTCCTTTAGTTTACTTACGTTTTCATTTAGTGATATTTTAACCATATATATTACGATAATTACAGTTATCGTAAATAATAGTCAAGAAGAAATAATAATATATATAAATCAATATTTTAAATATATAAATTAATATCATTTATAATATCATAAACTAGATATAGATTTTCACGTGTAATAAAATACTGTATATAGTGTATGAAATGGAACAATTACCGCAGATTTCAGCTGATTCCCAGATCTTTGTATTAACGGGTGCTGGTATAAGTAAAGAGTCTGGAATTGAAACATTTAGAGACTCAGATGGATTATGGAATAATCACAGGATTGAAGATGTTGCTAGTCCGGAAGGATTCTATAGAAACCCTACTCTTGTCTACGATTTTTATAATAAACGTCGAAAAGAACTGAATTCAGGAATAAAGCCAAATAGGGCCCATATTTTACTACATGAATTAGAAAAAACATATAAAATTCATATAGTTACACAAAATATCGATAATTTACATGAAATTGGAGGATCATCATCAATTATTCATATGCATGGTGAACTTAATAAAGCTAGATGTATCATGAATGAAAACCATGTATTTGATTGGTTAGGGGACCTAAATGAGACTCATAAATGTCCTGAATGTGGATCTCAGATGAGGCCTCATATTGTGTGGTTTGGTGAAATGCCAATGCAAATGGATGAAATTCATGATTTAGCAGAGCAATCTAGTCTATTTGTTTCAATAGGTACTTCTGGACAAGTCTACCCTGCTGCTGGTTTTGTTACGATGTTTAGAGATATGCGTAAACCAACAGTTGAATTAAATCTGGAACCATCAAGTAATCAAGAACAATTTGATTTTGCAATTCATAAACCAGCAACAGTTGCGGTTGAAGAATTTAAAAATTTACTTTTAAGCAATATAAAAAACTAATTTATTCACGTTATTAAATTTTTTTTAACAAAAAAATTTTTCTAGAACTTTCTTTATAAAGAATCATTCGCATTAATGTTGTTATGACAAAAATACGTCCTGATTACACTAAAGCGCGTAATTATTATATTAAAGGAGAGGGAAATGAGTACCCTACTCTTCAAGATATCGCTACTGAATTTAATTATTCTTTATCAACGCTAAGAAAACAAGCAGCAAATGAAGGCTGGCTTTCAAAAAGAAAAGAAAGAATTGATCTTAAAGAAACAATTAAAATGAGAAAAGATTTTATGGGAAAAGCTTCTAAGCTTACCAATGTTTCTTTTAATGCAATAAGTGCTGCAGAATATATAATCAATAAAATTCAAGAAGAGCAAAAGCAAATTGAATTAGGAAATAAAATTTTTGATGTTCACATTGCTACTAAGCAAATTTGGGCTTTAAATAATGCTATGAAACTTGTGGAGAGAGGTCAACAAACACTTGATGAAATTGAAAATGGGCACATGTCCCCTCTTGAAGATTTTACTTTTTTATAAAACCTTATCTTTACATCATAATAAGCTGAACTAATTTAAAACTATGCATAAGCTTGTTTTTTTATTTATTTTTTTATTTTCTAGCAGTCTTTTCTCTGCTGCATCTCCTCCATCAGAGGAAG
Organism: uncultured Alphaproteobacteria bacterium; assembly: GCA_902602135.1. GTDB lineage: Bacteria > Pseudomonadota > Alphaproteobacteria > HIMB59 > CACPNW01. The sequence goes on along the minus strand of CACKQA010000004.1, from coordinate 31,492 downwards.
AAAGTTCCCCTCCATCGAATAATAATTCAAGCAGTAATACCAGTGAAACTAATAATTCCAATCTAGGTCCATCAGCTAATATTAGTATTTCTAGAGATGATCATTTATTTATTTTGTATAAGAAATCGTATGACCTTGTGTATGAAAAAAAATATACAAAAGCTATTAAGTTACTCGAAAAAGTTATTAAGCGAAAAGATTTAAACGAAAGAACAGCTGATTTTTATAATCTACTTGGATATTCTTACCGTAAACAAAGTAATCCTGATTTAGATAAATCGTATTCTTTTTATATGATTGCTCTTGAGGCAGATCCAAATCACATCCCTACTCTTGAATACTTATCAGAATTATATGTTACACTTGGCAAAAAAAACAAATCAAAAGAATTATTAGAAAAGATAAAATATTTAGATAATAATAATTCTTCTAAATATCCAAGAGTAGAAAAAAAATTAGATTATTAAATTACCATTTATATTGGCCAGTTAAACTCATTCTAATACCAGAATCATTTCCTTCAACGTGATTGTAATCATTAATTTGACTGAAATTAATTCCAATATCAACATTATTACTAAATGATTGAGTATAATTAATACTCATATCTAATTGTCTTCCTGAGCTTTCTAAATCTATTTCTTTATATGCATAAGGAATATTTCCATCAACATCTGCTAATCCAGGAATACGAACTTTTAAAGCACCACTTTCAATTCTATTTGGCTGACTAACTGAGAATGATAACTTGTTTTGTTTACCTTGCAGATTATGTAATGAAACAGATGCATTTAAACTTGAACTAATAACATTAGTTGTTCCTTCTATTAAACTATGATTTGCATTATCCATTCTTGATTGACCAAGTGTTCCAGAGAAACTTAAAGATAAATTATCAATTCTTTTCCCCAAATTCATACCAGTAAATAAAGAATTAGGATTTGCATTGCGATATCCTAACGCTCCTTTTCCTTCTGAGAATAAGAATGTATCTTTTTCATCTAGCGTACCAATTAAGAATTCTACTTTTGTATTTTCATCTGTATCTAATTCAAAGGAAGCAGCTAAAGTTTCTGTTTTTAATTCATTATCTAATTCCTCTCCTTTGTATTGAGAGTTGTGATAACCTAATACTGCTTTTATATTTCCTATTGTGTATTCACTGTTCACACCAAGACCATTTGTTTTACCAACAAACGGATTACGTTGAGGTCCAAAATAAAAATTATTTCCATTATTAAAGCTGGCAAATTTTTGTATTGCTGCATTTGGTGCTTCTAAAGTAATATAAGCGGTTTTTTCTTCATCCGTTGAATATGATAATGCGTTAGCTGCATTAAATTCACTTTCAAATTGTGTGCTATCTTTTATCTGACCAAGTTTAGCTAAATCTTTATTAATATTATAGGCCGGTGGTTTTTGAATTGTCTTTTCATCATTTAGAAGAGAAGACATATTAAATTTAAATCCACCATTTAATCCATCATAGAAGTATCCAGTTTCATTTGAAAGTCCTTCACTAATTGCATCTCCCAATAAACCAGGGAGTGATATTGATGAAGAAGCAATACTATATCTTCCAGGATTTTGTGAAGAAGAGCTACCAGATGTTCCTTCCAAGGGAGCTGTATCATTTAAGTTTCCACTTGTTGTTATACTAGCAGGATTAGAATTAGAAGTTATTGGAGACATTGCTGCCATGAAATCAGGTAGCCCGTGACCCCATGTTGCATGATAACCATGTGTAATACTTGCTCCGTGTGTTGTGAAGGTAGTATTACCTGCAGGTGTAAACCAACTATTATCGGCAGATGCTAGAATTCTATCTGTAATTTGTTCAGGAGTATGATTAGGAAATGCTTGTTTAATTAAAGCTACACCACCAGCTACCATGGGTGCTGCGTAAGATGAGCCCGAATCAGCTAATTTATAATTTGAAGCCCCAGTACTTTCATCATAATAGGTATTTACATTTACTTGATAACCATCAACTGTGAGACAATACTCTTTTGCCGTTCCACATGGGTTTCCTAAAATGGTAAATTCAGATTCTGTAATACCTGACATATCAGTACCACTGAAATCTGCGAAATTAACTACAAGCCATGCTTCAGCTAATTGTGAATACCATTGTGGAAGAGCGGCAATTGCAGAAACGTCAGATTCAAAAGAGGAATTTCCACCGGCAAAAATAACAACGCCATTATTTTGAAAATTATCTAAAGCTGTAACATATTGTTGTGCTTCTGATACAGCAGCAGTAGTACCTTCTAATAAAAATCCTAGTAATTGATCAGTTGAATAACTACTATAAGTATTTATAGTAGATTGAAATTCAGTAGCATTGTAATTGCAATTTGCGTCTCCAGAAGCACAAGTGGAGAAACCTACTTTGTCACCAACAGTCCAGCTCTGATTAGAAGCTACTGCACTGTAACCTCTTGCACTATCTAAATCTCTTGCAAAATCATCTGCACAATAAGAACCGAGACAATTAGGTATAGATGATAATACTAAATCCGCATCAGGAGCAACACCACCTATGAGATTAGTTCCAGTAATAAGATTTGTATTATAACTAGCCGGATTATCTCCTGCAGCCATTGTAGCAACTGCTTGGCAATGGTATTCGCCATTATTTGGTGTATCATTAGCAAATGTACTTTCGCCTGCTCCACCGTCATCAAGGTTATATATAGTTTTATTATCATAAACTTTATGATTATCATTACAGTTAAAATCAGCAATATGAATTGTTTGTCCAACACCTGTTAGATAATTTGAACCATCTGTCATGGCATGGACTTCATTTATTCTCATTTGAGTATATGGATGAACTGTAGTACCTGTATTTGTTGTATCAACATTACTGTATTGAGGGTCAGCGGCTATTGTAGAGCTTGTTACTGAGTCTGACCCACTATCTGCAAATGCAGTTGCAGTTCTTAATGCATATTCTGTTATCGTGATGGTAACAGATGTTGTTCCTGAAGTTGATGAGTCAGCTCCTGAAACACTTGAAATAGATATCGTTGCAGTCTCTGATCCTTCATTAACTGTATCTTCAGTTGGATTAAATGTTGCCGTACCTGAAGTAGCTCCAGCGCTAATAGTAATATCAGAAATATTTGCATAATCTGTTCCTTCAGTTGCTGTACCACTTGTTCCTATTACAACAGTTATGTCTTCATCCGCTTCTTGTGTTGAAGTTGCGGTTAAGGTTATATTAGATCCATTATCATAAACACTTGTACCACTGGTGCTTAACGATACTGTTGGTGCAGATTCATCATCAGTAATTGTTACTGTTGCTTCATTATCACTTATAGAACCTGCAGACGCATTCCTTAGAGTAACTGTAAAAGTTTCATTACCTTCGTAAACAGAGTCATTGGTAATAAGTACCGTAAATGTTTCAGAAGTATCTCCGTCACTAAAATTAAGAGTTCCACTTGTTCCCCCATAGTCTGGTCCAGCTGTTGCTGTTCCATTTGATGTTTCATATTGTATCGTAGTTGTAGAAACACTTGCACTACTCATATCTACAGTAATAGTTGCACTACCTGCATTCTCAGCAACAGTAACATCATCAACTGAAAAACTAAAATTATCATCATCGGTAATAGTTATTGTTACAGATTGAGAACCACTCTCACTTGCACTACCTCCAGAGACTCCACTGACAGCTATTGTTGCTGTTTCATTTCCTTCATTAGTTGAATCATTAGTTGGTGTGAAATTAGCAGTAGTAGTAGTTGATCCTGCACTAATAGTCATATCATCTATAGCTCCACTTCCATCTGTATAATCAGTTCCTTCTGTAGCTGTTCCAGATGTACTTAGTGCGACAGTTACATCTTGATATGTACCATTAGATAATGTTGCAGTTAAAGTTAAAGATGTTCCTGCATTCTCTGCAATAGACGTTGCACTAACTGTTAAAGTAACTGTCGGTGCACTTTCATTATCTGTTATCGTAATTGTTACAGACTGATCTCCATTTTCGTTTACACCTGATTTTCCTGACACACCATTAATTGCAATGGTAGCTGTCTCATTCGATGTTGCATCATATATAGAGTCATCTGTTGGTGTAAAAGTTGTTGTTCCCGTTGTAGCACCCGCACTAATTGTAATATCAGAAACTGCTCCATAATCTGTCCCTTCTGTTGCTGAACTTGATGTATCAAGGGCAACAGTAATATCTGAATCAGTTGCTCCAGATAATGTTGCTGTTAATGTTAAAGACGAACCAGCATTCTCCGCAATAGATGTTGCACTTGTTGCAAGCGTTACGGTTGGTGCAGATTCATTATCGGTTATTTGAATTGTTTTAGATTGTGATCCACTTTCAACTGCTCCACCATTTAAAACACTATCTATGGTAACTGTTACTGTTTCATTTCCTTCGTAAACACTATCATCTTCCGGTGTAAAGTTGACAGTTCCAGTTGTATTACCAGCACTAATTGTTATGTCATCAACACTCCCGCTTCCATCTGTAAAGTCTGTACCTTCAGTTGCACCAGAAAAACCAAGTCCGACGGTTACATTTTCATAGGTTGTGCCTGAAAGTGTTGCGGTAATTGTAACTGATGAACCAGCATTTTCATTAATTGAAGAAGCACTTACAGTTAAAGTTACAGTTGGTGCACTTTCATTACTTGTTAATGTAATACTTACAGATTGTGAACCTCCAGAAATTGATGCATCTGCTCCTGATACACTACTAATCGAAATTGTTGCTGTTTCATTTATTTCATAAATACTATCATCTGTAGGTGTAAAGTTAGCAGTCGTTGATGTAGATCCTGCGCTAATAGTCATATCATCTATAGCTCCACTTCCATCCGTATAATCGGTTCCTTCAACTGCTGTTCCTGATGTACCGATAACAACAGTAACATCTTCATCTGCTGCTTGTGATAAGGTTGCTGTTAAGGTTAAGGATGTACCAGCATTTTCTGCAATAGATGTTGCACTGACAGTTAAAGTAACTGTTGGTGCAGATTCATCTTCAGTGATTGTTACAGTGACAGATTGAGAACCACTTTCACTAGCACCACCTCCTGAAACTCCTGAAATTGAAATACCTGCTGTTTCATTTCCTTCATATACAGAATCATCGGTTGGATCTACTGCTGCAGTGCCTGTTGTAGCACCTGCACTTATCGTTATATCAGAAACTGTTCCAAAGTCTGTTCCCTCCGTACCTGTTCCCCCTGTTCCATCAATAGTAACCGTTACATCTTGAAATGTTGCTACAGATAAAGTTGCTGTAATGGTAACAGTGCTAGAAGAATCTTCATCTATAGTATCTGCGCCTTTCGATAATGTAACTGTTGGAGCACTTTCATTATCTGTAATTGTTATTGTTACATTTTGTGTTCCACTTTCAGTTGCACTACCTCCAGATACACCGCTTATATCTATTGTTGCTGTTTCATTTGAAGTTGCATCATAGATACTATCATCTGTTGGAGTAAAACTAACTGTTCCTGTTGTCGAGCCAGCAGAAATTACAATATCATCAATTGATCCACTGCCATCGGTATAATCTGTTCCCTCAGTTGCTGTACCAGAAGTTGATAGAGCAACAGTGACATCAGCTGTTGTTGCAACTGATAACGTTGCAGTTAGTGTTAACGATGTACCAGCATTCTCTGCAATGGATGTTGCGCTTGTTGCAAGTGTGACGGTTGGTGCTGATTCATTATCCGTAATTGTAATTGTTTCTGATTGTGAACCACTCTCTGTAGCACTTCCACCCGAAACACCACTAATAGCAAGAGTAGCAGTTTCATTTCCTTCATAGATAGAGTCATCAGTTGGTGTAAAGTTTACTGTTCCAGTTGTTGCACCAGCACTAATTGTAATATCATCAACATTACCACTTCCATCTGTATAGTCCGTTCCTTCTGTTGCTGTTCCAGATGTACTTAAAGCAACAGTGACTGCTTCATCTGTCGCTCCAGATAGTGTTGCCGTTACGGTAATAGATGTACCAGCATTCTCTGCAATCGATGTTGCACTAACACTTAGTGTAACTGTTGGTGCACTTTCATTTTCTGTTATTGTGACTGTAACTGATTGATCACCACTTTCTGATGCATCTCCACCTGAGACACTACTGATAGCAATCGTAGCAGTTTCATTTCCTTCATAAACTGAATCATCTGTTGGAGTAAAGTTAACTGTTCCAGTTGTTGCACCGGCACTAATTGTAATATCATCTATTGCTCCACTTCCATCCGTGTAATCGGTTCCTTCAGTTGCTGTGCCAGAAGTTGATAGAGCAACAGTAACATCTTCATCACTTGTACTAGAGAGAGTTGCAGTTATAGTAAGAGAAGTACCGGCATTCTCTGCAATAGAAGTTGCACTAACAGTTAAAGTAACACTTCCCGCACTTTCATTATCTGTAATCGTAATCGTAACCGATTGTGATCCACTCTCTGTGGCACTTCCACCTGAAACACTACTAATAGCAATTGTTGCTGTTTCACTTCCTTCATAAACTGAATCATCAGTTGGTGTGAAGTTGACTGTACCTGTTGTACTTCCTGCACTAATAGTAATATCGTCTATTGATCCACTACCATCAGTGTAATCGGTACCCTCTGTTGCTGTACCACTTGTACTTAAAGCAACAGTTACTGCTTCATCTGTTGCACCAGATAATGTTGCTGTTAAAGTTAAAGATGTTCCAGCATTTTCCGCAATGGATGTTGCGCTAACAGATAAAGTTACGGTTGGTGCACTTTCATTTTCTGTTATGGTAATGGTAACTGCCTGTGTTCCACTTTCACTTGCTTCACCGGTAACGCTACTTATGGCAATTGTAGCAGTTTCATTTCCTTCATAGACACTATCATCAGTTGGCGTAAACGAAACAGTACCAGTGGTACTACCAGCACTAATCGTAATATCATCAACATTGCCACTGCCATCAGTATAATCCGTTCCTTCTGTTGCTGTACCAGATGTACCTAATACAACAGTAACATTTTGATCGGTTGCACCAGATAATGTTGCTGTTAATGTTAATGATGTTCCTGCATTCTCTGCAATCGATGTTGCGCTTACTGCAAGCGTTACTGTTGGCTCTGATTCATTTTCTGTTATTGTTACAGTTACAGATTGAGAACCACTCTCACTTGCCCCTCCTCCAGATACGGTATCAATAGCAATTGTTGCAGCTTCATCATCCTCGTAAACAGAATCATCTGTTGGTGTGAAACTTACTGTACCAGTTGTATTGCCTGCACTAATTGTAATATCATCTAAATTACCACTTCCATCAGTGTAATCAGTACCTTCTGTTGCAGCACCACTTGTACTTAAGGCAACTGTTACTGCTTCATCAACTTTAATAGAAAGAGTCGCCGTTAAAGTAACTGACGATCCAGAGTTCTCAGCAATTGATGCAGCACTTCTTGCTAATGTTACTGTTGGTGCACTTTCATTTTCTGTAATTGTAATTGTTACCGATTGTGATCCACTCTCACTAGCACTTCCCCCAGAGACACCATCAATTGAAATGATAGCTGTTTCATTTTCTTCATAGACAGGATCTGATGCATCATCTGTAGGTGTGAAACTTACGGTACCAGTTGTACTACCAGCACTAATCGTAATATCATCGAGATTACCGGAACCATCCGTGTAATCGGTTCCTTCGGTGGCGGTACCAGCTGTTCCAATAGTAACGGTTACATCCGCAGTCGTAGCTGTAGATAAGGTTGCTGTAATGGTTAAAGATGATCCAGCATTCTCCGCAATGGATGTTGCACTTGTTGAAAGAGTGACTGTTGGCGCAGATTCATCTTCAGAAATTGTAATCGTAACCGATTGTGATCCACTCTCTGTTGCACTTCCACCCGAAACACTACTAATAGCAATTGTTGCAGTTTCATCACCTTCATACACACTGTCATTAGTTGGTGTAAAGTTAACTGTTCCTGTTGTACTACCAGCGCTAATGGTGATGTCATCTATAGCTCCACTTCCATCCGTATAATCGGTTCCTTCTGTTGCTGTTCCAGAAGTTGATAATGCAACTGTAACATCAGCAGTAGTTGCAACTGATAATGTTGCTGTTAATGTTAGAGATGATCCAGCATTCTCTGCTATACTTGATCCACTAGTACTTAAAGTTACTGTTGGTGCACTTTCATTTTCTGTAATTGTAATATTAAAAGCTTGAGGGCTGCTTTCACTTGCTCCACCACCCGACACACCAGACACAGAAATACCTGCTGTTTCATTTCCTTCATAAATACTATCATCAATTGCAGTAAATGTAGTTGTTCCTAATGTATTTCCAGCACTAATAGTTATATCAGATACCGTTCCAAAATCTGTTCCTTCTGTTGCTGTACCTCCAGTTCCATCTATTGATACTGTTACGTCTTCATAAGTTGCACCTGATAATGATGCTCTTATTACATGGTAACCACCAGCATCTTCAGCCATTGTATAAGAATTCGAAGTAAGAGTAACAGTTGGTGCTGATTCATTATCTGTTATTGTTATCGTAACTGCTTGCGGTGTACTATTTTCAGCAACACCCGTTTTTCCTGAAACGCCATTAATTGATATGGTTGCAGTTTCATTTGACGTTGCATCATAAATACTATCATCTGTTGGTGTAAACGATACCGTTCCTGTTGTTGCACCAGCACTAATAGTAATATCATCGATGTTGCCCGAGCCATCGGTATAATCTGTTCCTTCAGTTGCTGTTCCAGCAGTATCTAAAGTAACAGTAATATCTGCATCTGTTACACCACTTAATGTTGCCGTTAAGGTTAAAGATGATCCTGCATTCTCCGCAATACTCGTCGCACTAACAGCAAGTGTTACAGTTGGTGCTGATTCATTATCCGTTATTGTAATAGTTACAGCTTGTGTTCCGTCTTCACTTGCATCCGCTCCTGATACGCCGTCAATAGAAACTATTGCTGTTTCACTTCCCTCATACACACTATCGTCAGTAGGAGTAAATGTAACAGTCCCAGTTGTTGAATTAGCAGAAATAGTTATGTCATTTAAATTTCCACTTCCATCGGTATAATCAGTTCCCTCTGTACTTGTTCCACCTGTTCCAATTGTAACAGTTACATCTTCATCTGCTTTTCCAGATAGTGTTGCTGTAATAGTAAGAGATGATCCGGAATTCTCTGCAATACTAGTTGCACTAACACTTAAAGCAACTGTTGGTGCACTTTCATTTTCTGTAATCGTAATAGTAACGGATTGCGTTCCACTCTCTGATGCTCCACCACCTGAAACTGATCCAATAGAAATAATCGCAGTTTCATTTCCTTCATAAATAGAGTCATCAGTTGGTGTAAAGTTGACTGTACCTGTTGTACTTCCAGCACTAATGGTAATATCATCAACATTACCACTTCCATCGGTATAGTCGGTTCCTTCTGTTGAAGTGCCACCTGTATCAATTCCAACAGTTACTGTTTCATCTGTTGCACCACTTAAAGTTGCCGTTAGTGTTAAGGATGTTCCTGCGTTTTCTGCAATCGATGTTGCACTAACAGATAAAGTTACGGTTGGTGCAGATTCATTTTCTGTAATTGTTATGGAAACTGATTGTGATCCACTTTCACTAGCACTTCCACCAGAGACTCCATCAATTGTAACAGTGACTACCTCATCATCTTCGTAAACCGAGTCATCAGTTGGATCAAGAGACGTTGTCCCTGTTGTGCTACCTGCACTAATCGTAATATCAGAAATAGTTGCATAGTCTGTTCCTTCTGTTCCACCCGATGCACCAATACTGACAGTAACATCTTGATACGTTGCATTCGATAACGTTGCGGTTATGGTAACTGTGCTAGAAGAATTTTCATCTATAGCTGCAGCACTTCTTGATAAAGTTACGGTTGGTGCACTTTCATTATCGGTAATAGTAATTGTTACTGATTGAGTTCCATTTTCTAATGCATCACCTCCTGAAACTGAATCAATAGACACCGTTGCAGTTTCATTTGATGTTGCATCATAAATACTATCATCTGTTGGAGTAAAAGTCGTAGTTCCTGTTAATGCTCCAGCAGTAACAGTAATATTTGATAAAGATCCATAATCTGTTCCTTCTGTGGCAGCACCAGACGTACCAAGCGTAACGGTAACATCTTCTGATGCCGTTTTAGATAGCGTTGCCGTTAAGGTTAAGGATGTACCAGCATTTTCTGCAATCGATGTTGCACTAACAGTTAAGGTAACACGCGGAACACTTTCATCATCTAAAATACTAATCGTAACAGATTGTGAACCACTCTCTGTAGCACCTCCACCACTGACACCACTAATGGCAATCGTTGCAGTAACAGTATCTGTTTCATCGGAGTCATCGGTTGGATCAAAAGTTGCCGTTCCTGTTGTGGAACCAGCACTAATAGTAATATCAGATATATTACCATAATCCGTTCCCTCTGTTGCCGTACCAGATGTTCCAATTGAAACAGTTACATCTTGATAGGTTGCATTTGATAGTGTCGCTGTTAACGTAATAGTTGAAGATGAATTTTCTGCAATACTAGTTGATGATGCTGCTAATGTAACAGTTGGTGCACTATCATCATCTGTTATTGTAATTGTTACTGATTGCGATCCACTCTCACTAGCACTTCCACCCGAGACACCACTTATAGCAATTGTTGCAGTTTCATCTGATGCTGCATCATACAAACTATCATTTGTAGGTGTAAAGCTTACTGTACCTGTTGTTGAGCCAGCTGAAATAACAATGTCATCTAAATTTCCTGCACCATCCGTATAATCCGTTCCCTCTGTTGCGGTACCACTTGTGCTTAAAGCAACAGTAACATCAGCGGTTGTTGCAACAGATAGAGTTGCAGTTAGTGTTAACGATGTACCAGCATTTTCTGCAATGGATGTTGCACTTGTTGCAAGTGTGACGGTTGGCGCTGACTCATTTTCTGCAATTGTAACACTTACTTGTTGTGTTCCACTTTCAGTAACACCAGATTTTCCTGAAACACTTGCAATATCAATGGTTGCCGTTTCATCACCCTCATAAATATTATCATCTGTTGGATCGAGTGTTGCTGTACCTGTTGTTGCACCTGCACTAATGGTAATATCCGAAATTGTTCCATAGTCTGTTCCCTCCGTTGCGGTACCAGACGTATCAAGCGCGACGGTAACAGCTGAATCTGTTACACCAGAAATAGTCGCCGTTAATGTGATAGTCGAACCAGAATTTTCATCAATTGATGCTGCACTTCTTGTTAATGTAATTGTTGGTGCACTTTCATTTTCTGTAATTGTAATCGTAACAGATTGTGATCCACTTTCACTAGCATCAGCACCTGAGACACTACTAATCGCAACAATGGCTGTTTCATTTCCTTCATAAACTGAATCATCAGTTGGTGTAAAGTTGACCGTCCCTGTTGTAGAACCTGCACTAATAGTAATATCATCGATGTTACCTGATCCATCCGTGTAATCGGTTCCCTCTGTTGATGTACCTGACGTTGATAAAGCAACAATAACAGCTTCATCAGCAGCTCCTGATAGTGTCGCCGTTAATGTTAATGATGATCCAGCATTTTCTGCTATACTTGTTGCACTAACACTTAAAGTAACAGTTGGTGCACTTTCATCTTCTGAAATGGTAATAGTAACAGATTGAGATCCACTCTCACTCGCTCCTCCTCCAGATACACCGGTGATAGCAATTGTTGCTGTTTCATCACCTTCATACACACTGTCATTAGTTGGTGTAAAGTTTACTGTTCCAGTAGTGCTACCAGCACTAATGGTTATGTCATCAACATTGCCACTTCCATCGGTATAGTCCGTTCCTTCTGTTGCACTTCCAGAAGTTCCAAGTGCTACAGTTACAGTTTCATCAGTTGCACCAGATAACGTTGCAGTTAAAGTTAGAGATGATCCTGCATTCTCTGCTATTGACGTTGCACTTACCGCAAGTGTAACTGTTGGTGCACTTTCATTTTCTGTAATCGTAACGGTAACTGATTGCGTTCCACTTTCTGTTGCATCAGCACCTGATACCGTATCAATCGCTATAACAGCAGCTTCATCATCTTCATACACACTATCATCGGTTGGTGTGAAACTTACTGTACCTGTTGTTGAACCAGCTGTAATAGTGATATCATCTAGATTGCCTGATCCATCCGTATAATCCGTACCTTCGGTTGCTGCACCACTTGTACTTAGAGATACAGTTACATTTTCATCGGCAACATTTGATAATGTGGCAGTTAAAGTAAGAGATGATCCTGAATTTTCAGCTATACTTGTTGCACTAACAGCGAGAGTTACAGTTGGTGCAGATTCATTTTCAGAAATAGTAACAGTAACAGATTGTGTTCCATCTTCACTTGCACCACCACCAGAAACTGTATCAATAGCAATAACAGCTGCTTCATCACCTTCATACACGCTGTCATCTGTTGGTGTAAATGATACCGTGCCAGTTGTTGAACCAGCAGATATAGTTATGTCATCTAAGTTACCACTTCCATCTGTATAGTCCGTTCCTTCTGTTGCAGCACCACTTGTACTCAGAGACACTGTTACCGCTTCATCGACTTTAATAGAAAGAGTCGCTGTTAAAGTAACTGAAGAGCCTGAATTTTCAGCAATCGATGCAGCACTTCTTGTTAAAGTAACTGTAGGCGCACTTTCATTTTCTGTAATCGTTATAGTAACTGACTGCGAACCACTTTCTGTTGCACCACCTCCAGAAACAGATCCAATAGAAATAATAGCTGTTTCATTTTCTTCATAAACAGGATCACCTGAGTCATCACTAGGTGTAAAAGAAACAGTGCCTGTTGTTGATCCAGCTGAAATTGTAATATCATCTAGATTACCAGAACCATCAGTATAATCTGTCCCCTCTGTTGCTGTACCTGCTGTATCTATTCCTACTGTAACATTCTCATCTGTTGCACCAGATAGAGTTGCAGTAATTGTTAAAGATGATCCTGCATTCTCTGCAATAGACGTTGCACTTACACTTAAAGTAACTGTCGGGGCAGATTCATTTTCAGAAATTGTTATTGTAACAGATTGTGTTCCACTCTCGGATGCACCACCACCAGACACACTACCAATTGAAATTGTTGCACTTTCATCATCCTCGTAAACGGAATCATCTGTTGGTGTGAAATTAACGGTGCCTGATGTGCTTCCTGCACTAATAGTAATGTCATTAATGACGCCACTTCCATCCGTATAGTCTGTTCCTTCTGTTGCACCTCCCGATGTATCAATACCAACGGTAACATCTTGGAATGTTGCACCTGATAACGTTGCTGTTAATGTGAGAGATGATCCTGCGTTTTCTGCAATCGATGTTGCGCTAACACTTAAAGTAACTGTTGGCGCACTTTCATTATCCGTTATTGTAATGGTAACTTTTTGATCACCACTTTCGGTTGCTCCACCACCTGAAACACCACTAATAGAAAGGATAGCTGTTTCATTTGACGTTGCATCATAAATACTATCATCTGTTGGTGTAAACGTAGCTGTTCCAGACGTTGATCCAGAAGTAATAGTTATATCCGAAACAGTTCCATAATCTGTTCCTTCTGTTGCCGTGCTAGAACTTGATAATGAAACAGTTACATCTTGACTTGTTGTTCCGCTTAATGATGCAGTAATTGTAATTGATGATCCAGCGTTCTCAGCAATACTTGTTGCACTAGCTGCAAGTGTTACTGTTGGCGCAGATTCATTTTCGTTTATTGTAATGGTAACAGACTGTGTTCCATTTTCTGTTGCTGAACCACCACTAACTGTATCAATAGCAACAGTTGCTGTCTCATCTGTAGATGTTTCATACATACTATCATCAGTGGGTGTGAATGTTGTTGTGCCTGTTGTAGAGCCAGCACTAATGGTAATATCAGAGAGAGATCCATAATCTGTTCCCTCTGTTGCTGTACCACTTGTACTAAGTGTAACTGTAATGTCTGAACCTGAAACAATTGAACTCGTTGCTGTTAAAGTTAATGATGAACCTGCATTCTCTGCAATCGATGTTGCACTAACAGTTAATGTAACTGTTGGCGTTGCTTCATTATCATTTATCGTAATTGTAACTGATTGTGATCCACTCTCTGTTGCATCAGCTCCTGAGACACTACTTATGGCAACAATGGCTGTTTCGGCTACATCAGAAATACTATCATCAGTTGGATCAAACGTTGCTGTTCCAGTTGTATTACCAGCTGTAATTGTAATATCAGAAATTGTTCCGTAATCCGTTCCTTCTGTAGCAGTACCAGAGGTGGAGATTCCAACAGTAATATTTTCATCTGCAACAATGGATGATGTAGCTGTAATCGTTAATGTTGACCCAGAATTTTCTGCGATACTAGATGCACTAACTGAAAGAGTGACTGTTGGCGCAGATTCATTTTCGTTTATTGTAATGGTAACAGCTTGCGTTCCATTTTCTGATGCTTCACCACCTGAAACACTATCAATAGAAATTGTTGCTGTTTCATCTCCTTCATACACACTATCATCAGTTGGTTTAAAACTAATTGTCTCTGTTGTATTGCCAGCTGAAATAACAAGATCATCGATATTTCCACTTCCATCGGTATAATCAGTTCCTTCTGTAGCACTACCTGAAGTTGAAATAGTAACTGTAACATCAGCGGTTGTTGCAACTGATAACGTTGCAGTTAAAGTTAATGAAGATCCAGAATTTTCATCAATATTTGTTGCACTCGTTGTTAGAGTTACAGTTGGCGCACTTTCATTCTCTTCAATTGTTAGTGTTACTGATTGAGATCCACTTTCAGTAGCACTTCCACCGGAGACACCGGTAATAGAAACTGTTGCTGTTTCATCAGTACTTGTTTCATATAAATTATCATCTGTTGGAGTAAATGAAGCTGTTCCCGTAGTATCACCAGAAGAAATAGTAATATCAGAAATTGTTCCGTAATCTGTTCCTTCTGTTGCACTTCCAGATGTTCCAATTGAAACAGTTACATCTGCACTTGTAGGGTTTGATAAGGTTGCTGTTAAAGTAATAGAAGTGCCAGCATTCTCTGCAATACTCGATGAACTAGCAGCCAATGTAACTGTCGGTGCACTATCATTTTCCTCAATCGTTAATGTTACTGATTGAGAACCGCTTTCTGTTGCCCCTCCTCCTGATACAGTTCCAATAGCAACAGTTGCTGTCTCATCTGTAGATGTTTCATACATACTATCATCAGTGGGTGTGAATGTTGTTGTGCCTGTTGTAGAGCCAGCTGAAATAGTAATATCTGATATTGTTCCATAATCAGTTCCTTCCGTTGCTGTGCCGGAAGTATCAAATGACACTGTAATGTCTGAACCAGATACTATGGAACTCGTTGCTGTAAGAGTAATTGATGACCCAGCGTTTTCAGCAATACTAGATGCACTAGCTGACAATGTAATAGTTGGAGCTGCTTCATTATCTACAATTGTTATTGTTTGAGAGTTTAAAGTATTTTTACAAAATGTAATATCTCCACCAGTTGGTGTAAGACTAATATCAACAGTTTCATTTATATCTGATATTGAGTCATCTATTAAAGTTAACGAAAAAGTTGTTGTAGAGCTATTAATTGTTATATCACTTATACTCTCATAATCAGTTCCTTCTGTAGCTGTGCCACTAGTATTTACACTATAAGTAACACCAGCAGGAGCACCTGATATAGTAAAATCGATAGTATCTGATGAATTCTCATCAATTGATGTAGAAGTCTGTGAAAGAGAAGCATTCTGATTACATTGTATCTCATCGTCACTAGTAACAAGGTATAGAAAATAACCAGTTAAAAGAGTAGCAAAATTTGTTTCTTGTTTGATCTGTTTTTCACTTTTATTATTTTCAATTATTTCAATAGTTTGAATATTTGAAAATAATTTTGGAAGAAGATCTAATTTTCTTAATTGATAATCACTGATAATTGCATTTTTACCTCTTAATAAACTATCAATTGTAAAAATATGATTTGGATATTTTTTGATAAATTCATCAATTGTGAATTCAGGATTATTAGGGATATATTTTTTATCTATAAATTGATTTACATTTTTGCCAAAATCAACTCTTTCATGAAAATTCTTTGGTAATTTTGTTTTAAAAGATTGGGTTAAATTATTTTCTATTGATAAATTTTTAGAGTCTAAACAGCTTTGAAAATTCTTTTTATATTGCTCAAGATCTTCAGAATATTTAATACATTTATCAACCTCCTGAAATGTATTAAAATCAAAAGCAAATAATTGAGAACTAGATAGAATTAGAAAAAGTGAAAGGACAATTTTCTTCATAAAAAAGCATGCTTTTTTACTGAATCTATAAAGCTTTTTATGTAATTTTTAAGCCGAAACTACAAGTAAGTTTTAAGATTAAAAATAAATATTTATTATTTATTTCTTAAATAATTAAAAATTGTTATTTTTCAATTAGTTATAATAAAAATCTAAATATTTATACATATTTTTAAAACAAAAGAGGAAAACATTTTCTACTAAAGCTAATTAATTTGTTAGGACCTATTTTTTTAAAATATGTAAAATTGCATATTTCCCAGATAAGACTGAAGAACTGAGAATTGCATCCTTATATTTTTTTTCAAATTCAATTTGTGGTAATTCTCCAAAGCTTTCTTTTATTTCTATATTTAGAGCATAAGCTTTAATATTATATACATGCATTCCGTGCGGAGGACATGGTCCATCATAATTTTCTTTGTAATTACTGTTTTGGCCACTCTTGCCAATACCAATTTTTCCATCTTTCATAGCTGGCAATTCATTTACGTCAGTTGGGATATTAAATAATATCCAATGAACCCAAATTTTACCTGCCAGGCTCATTGCATCTGGATCATCCATTATTAATACAATTGATTTAGCATTTTCAGGGACATTAGAGATATTTATTGGAATAGATATATTCTCACCACCTCTTTTCTCACATGCATACTTTTTTGGTATACTTTCTCCATCATTAAATGCTGGAGACGTTATTTCTATAGCATTACAACTAAAAGATAATAATAAAAGTGCTGATAAAAAATATTTAATCATAATTTTACAATAAAACATTTTGTTAAACTAATTTAAAATAAAAATTAATAATAATTTTTAACAAAATTATAATCATTTTAATAATCCTAACACCAACTAAGGATGCAGTTAAGAGTTGCTCTTATAGGTACTATTTTTTATTATATGAAAAAATGTTTATTATCAGATATCTGGTGCTAATTTTCTGTGTCCTTACAGCTTTGTATATCCTAGCAAACGTTATTTTGTTTTAATTCAGATGTGGTTCAACTGTTATGAATTTTTTATTAATCCATGAGTTGATTCCATTTTGTGCATTGTAAATAATAGTATTAAATTTCTCATCTATCATATTAGCGACTATCTTAGATCTTTTTCCTGATCTACAAATTAAGATTATTGGATAGGTTAAATTTTTTCTATTTGGAGTTTTTCCACAGATTGATTTAATTCTGGTATTAGAGCTACACCTTTTAATAGAAAAATATTTTAATTAATCTTTCCTCCAGTAAGAGGATTTGTAACACCAGTTGTTGAAGGGAAACTTAACGGAAGTTTCTTAAGACTTCTTACAGCAAGGAACGCAAAAGCTTCAGCCTCAATGGCATCTCCTCTTAGCCCATATTTTTCAATACCTTCACATTTGATATTTGTACTTTTGCTAATAGCATTCATAATTGATAAATTTTTTCTCCCTCCCCCTGATGCAATAATGCGCTCAGGCTTTTTTGGTAATAACTTAATAGCTTTAGAGATATTCTCTCCAATTAATTTTGTTAGCGTTGCGCACCCATCTTCTAAGGACATCTCATCTATTTGATTATAGGAGAATTGATCTCTATCCAAAGATTTTGGGAAATTTAATTCAAAATATGGATGTGATAAAAAAGAATTAATAAAATCAAAATTGACCGATCCTTTAGATGCAAAGTCACCATTTGTATCCATTTGACCACTATTTTTTTTACGAACAAAATCATTTATTGGTGCATTTCCAGGTCCGGTATCAAAAGCAATTAGTTTATCATCTTCGCCTATATAAGTAATATTAGATACACCACCTATATTTAAAATGATGATATTTTTTTTATTAATGTAATGACTTACAGCTAAATGATAAATTGGTGCAAGGGGCGCACCTTGCCCACCATTCAATATATCATTTGATCTAAAGTCATTAACCACTGGTATTTTTAGATAATTAGCCATTAAATTACCATCACCTAGCTGTTTAGTCTTACCTTCTATATCACCTAATGGCGCTTGAT
Organism: uncultured Alphaproteobacteria bacterium; assembly: GCA_902602135.1. Classification (GTDB taxonomy): domain Bacteria; phylum Pseudomonadota; class Alphaproteobacteria; order HIMB59; genus CACPNW01. The sequence continues at coordinate 13,127 of CACKQA010000004.1, read as the reverse complement.
GGAGAACTGTTAATCCATGAAAACCAACACAAGAAATATCATCTCGTTTAATATTAAATTTATGCATAAATTTATTTACAGCTTCAGACTGTTCTACAGATATTAATTTTTCAGTCTCTGCAAAAATTGCAGGCTCAATGTTATCAAATCGCCATTTTTTAGCAGCTTCAAAAGTTTCTATTATTTTCGATTGAATATTTTTATTCTGATATGGAATTAATTCAAAGGGACCGTATTCAATGATTTGATGGCCATCAGTCTTTAGGGCAGCAACATCAATAAAGCCATCATTAACTGTGCCTGTCATTAAACCTATTGACCATTTATAATTCATTATAAAACACAATCCTGAATAACAAGATCACCTACTTTTGATCTCAATTCTTGTATTCCGCTATCCGTATGTCTTGATGGATGAACTCTATTCGTCAATAAAGTCCATGCAAGTTTATTTTTAAAATCAATCCATAAACCGGTACCAGTAAATCCCGTATGTCCTATTGCTTCTTTTGAACAATAATTGCCTCCAGACCAATTTTTATATGATACTTCCCATCCACAACTTCTGTTTCTGTATATTTTGTTTTTTATCAGTTTAGAATGCTCTTTTGAGATATTATTATTCAGCATATCAAAAGCAAAATTTAAAATACTATCCGCATTTCCAAAAAGTCCCGCATGACCAGATCCTTTAAGAGCGAAAGCATTTTCATCATGCGTTTCTCCACATATAATTCTGTTTCGCCACTTACAAATTTCAGTAGCAGCAATATTCTTGGATAAAGGGTTAAAGGAAAAATTATAACCAGTAGGTATTTTTGTAATACTTTTTTTATAAATTCTCTCAAGAACAATACCAAGCAATATAAAATTAATATCCGAATATACTGATTTATTTTTTTTCCATCGTCGTTGTAGAATAAATGCTCTCAGCGTGTCAGGATCATTTCCATATGTATAAATAGGTTCTACAGCTGGAAAATTAGTATGATGAGATAAACACTCCTTTATAGATACCTTTCTTTCCCACGAATTATAATCATATTGACAAAAATCAGGAATATACAAAGATACGAGGTCGTTAATATTTAGAATTTTCTTTGAATGAAGTTTTAATATTTGATGAGTTGTAAATAACACCTTAGTTAGAGATGCTAAATCAAATGTTGTTGCATTGTTTACTTTAATCTTTTTATTGATTAATTGCCGATAACCATCTGAAATAATCGTTTTCTTTTTTTTAATATTAACTACGCCAAAAACAGCACCAGGTATCTTCTTCTTATTTATGTATGTGTTAATTAATTTTGAAATTCTTTTGATATTAAAATTTTTTTTATTTCTCATTATTTAAAAATTTGTTTTAAAACCTGGAACAGCGTCAATTAACATTTTTGTATAATTATGTGTTGGTTTTACAAGGACATCTTCGGTTTTTCCACGCTCAACAATAGAACCCTTATTCATCACAGCAATATTATCACTAATATGTCTTATTACTGATAAATCATGGCTTATAAAAATCATTGAAATATTGTTTTCACGTACTAATCTTGAAATTAAATTTAAAATTTGACTTTGAATTGATACATCAAGAGCGGATACTGACTCATCCGCGATTAAAAATTTAGGTTTCAAAGCAATAGCTCTTGCAATAGCTATTCTTTGTCTTTGACCACCTGAAAATTCGTGTGGATATAAGTTTATTGAAGATTTATCTAAACCTACTTGATGAAGAAGTTCATAAACTCTATCTAAGATATTTTTTTTGTAATTATGAATAACTAGAGGTTCTGATATTATATTCTTTATTGTATGTCTTGGATTAAGAGAGCCAAAAGGATCTTGAAAAATAATTTGCATATCTTTCCTAACTTTTCGCATCAATTTTTTTGATAAACTGGTAATATCTTGTCCATTGAATATTATTTGACCACTATCAGAATTAAGTAAGCGAATTATAACTCTTCCAAGTGTTGTTTTCCCTGATCCTGATTCTCCAACTAAACCAAGAATTTCCCCACTCTTAATCGATAGTGATATATTTTTTAATACTTTAAAAGGATTTTTATTTGGGTCTAAAAAACTTTTCTCCAAATTGTTTATTTCAAGAATTTTATTACTCATCATCAAAACTATAATCTTCTTTAATAATCGGCAATTCTTTTCCCGGTGGATTTACAGCAGGTCTAGTGTTTAACAAATCTTTTGTATAAGAATGTTTGGGTTTCGAAAAAAGATCCTTTGTTTTAGAATTCTCTAAAATTCTTCCTTTATACATAACATAAACTCTATCACAATAATCTTGAACAACACCTAAATCATGTGTGATTAATAGAACTGACATTTCTAATTCTTTTCTAAGATCATTAATTATTTTTAATATCTGTGCTTGAACTATAACATCTAATGCTGTTGTTGGTTCATCTGCTATGAGCAGTTTGGGCCTACAAGAAAGAGCCATAGCTATCATTACTCTTTGTCTTTGACCGCCAGATAACTGATGCGGATATTTTTTAATTGAAATTTCAGGATTTGGAATACCAACTTTATCCAATAAACTGATAGTCAATTCATTAGCTTTATCTCTATTTAGATTATTATGAATACTATGAACTTCATTAATTTGATCTCCAATAGTAAAAACAGGATTAAGTGAAGTCATTGGTTCTTGAAAAATCATTGATATTTTATTACCTCTGATTTCTTGCATTTCCTTTTCATTTTTTTCTAATATATTTTCGTTCGATAAAAAAATTTTTCCAGTATCAATTTTCATAGCTTTTTCATCAAGCAAAGCTAATATTGATAATGCTGTGACAGATTTTCCACTACCTGACTCACCAACCAAACCTATCATTTCACCTTTATGAATTTTTAATGAAACGTTATTTAAAATTTTATTATTAAATGTAGATATATTTAATTTTTGTATATTTAAAATTTCAATATTATTCTCATTCATACTTTTAAAAAGATATTGTATAAAATTATTAAACATAGTATTTTTTTTATAATAAATAAATTTAAATTGGAGAAAATATGAAAAAATTAATACTTTCAATTTTTGCTACATTAATGTTCTTCACCCACATTAATAGTGCATCAGCAACTAATATAAATGTTGCTATTGACTCTTCCCCTGCAGGACTAGATCCACATCTAATTACTGCTTTCAATTCAGTAATAATAGTTCAAAATAATATTTATGAAGGTTTAACACATATTAACAGTGATTTAAGTGTTGGTCCGGGATTAGCAGAATCATGGGACGTAAGTAGTGATGGATTAACTTATACTTTTAATCTTGCTAAAGGTGTATCATTTCATGATGGATCAACTATGGATGCTAATGATGTAAAATCATCCATTATGAGAGTACAAAGTGAAGATGTGGCATCACCACTAGCAAGTAGAGTATCACCTATAGTTAATATGAACGTAGTTAATAGTTCAACAATTGAGCTTAAACTTAACGAGCCATTCGCAGCAATCTTATCTTCTCTTGCGGGAATTGCTATTGTTCCATCAGAGTATGAAAATGATATAGATACTCTTCAACAAACTCCTATCGGAACGGGACCTTTTAAATTTGAGGAATGGCAGCCAAATAGCCATATTCAAATGTCTAAAAATGAAAACTATAGAACACCTGGTTTTCCTAAAGTTGATGGAGTAAGAGTTAGTTTTGTCCCTGAGTCAGCTACTAGACAAGTTGGTTTGGCAAATGGAGAGTATGATATTTTACCAGGTGTAGATCCAGCTACTGCACTTCAATTGCAAGCAAATAGCAATATTGATATTTTTCAAACAAGAAATTTGTCATACACATTGCTTGGAATGAATACTACTAGAGCGCCTCTAGACAACGCAAATGTAAGGAAGGCAATCAATTTACTTTTAGATAGATCAGAAATAATTGATGGAGCTTTGTTTGGCGCTGCTGTACCTGGTGGCCCCTTATCTCCAGCATTAGCAACATGGGCTATGAACACGGATAGCTTTAGTTGTTACTCACATGATGTAGATGCAGCAAAAAAATTATTGTCTGATGCAGGTATTTCTATGCCTATTAAATTAGAAATACTTGTACTTCCACGACAAGATGCAAAAGATATTTCACAAGTAATTCAACAGCAATTAAATGCTGGTGGATTTGAAATTACTCTTGCAAATAAAGAAATTGGTGAATTTGTTCAAGATTGGCGAAATTCTGATTTTGATATGTTTGTTTCTGCAAATGGTGGAAACCCAGATCCAGACCAATATTTTTATCGAACTTTTAGAACTGGAGGGTCAACAAACGTATTTAAATACAGTGATGGTGAGATAGACTCCCTTTTAGATGCAGGTAGAAAATCCACATCAATTTCTGAAAGAAAAACAATTTATGATCAGGTTCAAACAAAATTAGCATGTGAAGGTCCAATTGCGCATTTAGCATATGGCGATCTTTCAACGGCAGTAAACAAGAGTGTAAAAGGTTTTGAAATTTACGCAACTGGAAGACTGGCAAGTTTGATTTCTGTTACAAAATAATAAAAATCTTAAAAAAACACCTTAATTTATATTAAGGTGTTTTTTTTATATGAACTACAAATACCTTATCAATCGTATTTTTGATCTTTCAATCGTACTAATTGGAATTTCAATCATCGTATTTTCTATGATCCGACTAATACCAGGTGATGCTGTTGCAATCATGCTTGGAGCTAATACTGAAATTACTGATGAAGCGATGAATGAATTACGCTCGAGATTAGGTTTAGATAAATCAATTATAGAGCAATATTTTTTTTGGGTGTCCAATATTTTTAAAGGTGATTTTGGGACTTCTATTTGGACTGGGAGACCTGTTATTGATGAAATTTATTTAAATGCTTGGCCCACTATAGAGTTAACAGTTTTAGCAGTATTAATAGGAGCTGGCTTATCAATACCCATTGGATGTTTCATGGCAATATCACGTGGAAGTATATCAGAGATTTTTGCTAGAGTGACGGCAATCGCAGGATTAACTATTCCCTCTTTTTGGTTAGGTATTGTATCTATATTTCTAGTAGCAAAACTTTTTCCAAGTTTTATTGCTCTTGGGTATGTTCCTTTTTTTGAAGATCCCATTGAAAATCTAAAAAGAATGGTGTTGCCAGTCTTTGCACTCTCACTTCCTATGATTGCTAATCTCTCCAGACTTATTCGCTCTGCAATGCTAGATGCATTAAGTCAGCACTATATAAGAACAGCGAAAGCAAAAGGTGTCAGTAATTTTTCTACTGTATATAAGCATGCTCTTCGCAATGCGCTAATACCATATATTACAAGTGTAGGTGTATCTGTTGGTTATCTTTTAGGAGGCTCAATTGTGATTGAACAAGTTTTTGCAATTCCAGGTTTAGGACGCTTAGTACTAGGCGCAATTGCAGAACGTAATTATCCTCTTTTGCAATCAAGTATTTTAGTTATGACCGCAGCATTTGTTTTAGTAAATTTTATAGTTGATATTTTATATCTTTTCATTGATCCAAGAATTTCCAGAAATGATTAAATTTTTTTCAAATATTATGAAAAATGATAAGTTATTATTTTTTTCAATTATTATAGTTTCCTTCCAAGTCGCACTAGCTATTTGTGCGCCAATATTAGGCTTTCAAGATCCATATAAAATGATCATGATCAATCGATTGAAAGATCCTAACTTAATGAATTTATTTGGTACTGACCATTTAGGTAGAGATGTTTTAGCCAGAGTTGTGTATGGTTATCAAACATCATTATTAACTAGCTCACTTGCTGTAATTTTATCGCTTATTATTGGTGGAACTATTGGCTTGTTAGCTGCCTATTACAGAGGTTTATTTGACAGAATTATAATGCGATTTATGGATATTTTATTTGCATTTCCAATCCTATTATTGGCTATAGGCATAATTGCAGTAATAGGCCCAAGTATTTGGGGAGCTGCAATTGCAATTGCCATCGTTTATACACCAATTTTTTCAAGATTAATTCGTGGACCTGCGCTAGTTATCTGTGAAACAGAGTATGTTGAAAGTGCTTTATCTGTTGGAGCATCAGATTTTAGGATTATTTTTTTTCATATACTTCCAAATTTGACTTCTGTTATTTTAGTTCAGTCAAGTCTTTTATTATCTGCTGCAATATTAGTAGAGGCTTCACTTTCATTTTTGGGATTAGGCGCGCAACCCCCTATTCCGTCTTTAGGATTATCATTATCTGAAGGTCGAAATTTTCTTTTATTATCTCCTTGGCCAGCGGTATTTTCGGGCTTAGCAATTTTATTTCTTTCTTTTGGATTTAACCTACTTGGAGATTGTTTGAGAGATAGACTTGATCCTCGACTAAAAGGAGAATTTGAAAATAAATTTTAAATTTATATTATTTTAAAATCTTATGAAGATTATTGTCGTTTTCTTCAAGAATTTTTTTTGCATCTTCAATAGTATAATTATGAAAAAGCATAAGAGACATGCGAATATTATAATTTGTTTGCAATAAAAGATTATTAGCAATTTTTTCTGAACATCCAGTGATTTCTGATAATATAAATTGCGCTCTTTTTTTTAATTTTTCATTTGATGCAATAACATCAATCATGAAACCTTTATAAACTCTATTTAATTTTATCATTAAGGAAGTTGAAAAAAGATTGAGAGCAATTTTTTGACTTGTTCCTGCAGCTAAACGCGTAGAACCAGCTAAAAATTCACTTCCAGTTTCTAGGCATATGTTTATTTCTGCTAAATTTTTTAGTAAAGAATTTTTGTTATTTGAAACCCCAATAGTTAATGCACCAATATTTTTTGCTAATTCAATAATTTTTAAAGTATATTTAGTTGATCCACTTGCTGCTATACCTATAACAACATCATCTTGATTTATTTTTTTATCATTGAAATGTTGTATAGCAAGTTCTTCACTGTCTTCGGAACCTTCTGTTGGTTTAAGTGGATTATCACCTGAGAAACAAAATTGCACTCTTTCATAAGGCCAACCAAATGTTGGAATGAGCTCTACACCATCGATAGCTCCAATTCTTCCAGAGGTGCCAGCACCGACATAAACAATTTTAGAATTTTTTTTTGCAAGTTTTTTTATTGAGGAAGATACAGCAAATTCAATATCTTTAAGAGAATTTTTTACCGCTATAAACGATTTGTTCTGTGATTGAAGTAACTCCTCAAGTAATTTATTTGTATCCCACTTTTCAATATTATTATAAGTAGCTTCTTTTTTTTCAGTTTCTCTCATATTTTTATTTATGTTTAGTTTATTAGAGTTTGATGTTTCAATCAACAATACTTAATGCTGAAATATTTGAAATATCTTTGGTAAACAAAAATAATCTTCTTTTTCGTTCACTATGTTTTCATCAGATTAGAAGAACTAGATGATGAAAGGTGTGAAAGTTAATTGATTTTACTAAGACTGTTATTAAATAAAAATGTATGAAAGAAACGTATTATAAACCCTTTGGACCCACAATAGGTAAATATAATTTATCAAATAAATTGACTGATAAAGTTAATTCTTATGCTAATAAAATAATTGACAGTAAACATAAAAGTAAAGTGTTAGATCATTCGCACAGATTAGTGGGAAATGTTCAGCAACAATTTCGCTTAACAAAGGATTTTCTTTTTAGAAGCGGTTTAGAAAAACAACTTAACCGCATTATTCAATCTTATTACAAAAACGTTATTCAAATAAAACCCTCTTCTATTAAAATTGATCGCGCATGGATCGTTAGACAATTTGCAGGTGATTTTAATCCACCACATATTCATAGAGGTAACGTTAGTGGAGTGTGTTATCTTGAGGTTCCAAATTCTATTAAATATAACAAAGAGATAGCTTTTGCAGGTAGACTCTCTTTTTTTGATGGTCGTGTCTCTATGCCACGTAATAGCCCTCCTTTGGTAAAGCATCGTATTACCTTTAAACCTCGTGTCGGAGATATGTATTTATTTCCTGCTTTTTTAATGCATGATGTTCATCCGTTTCGTAAAGATGGCGAGCGAAGATGTTTTTCTTTTAATGCATTTGTAAAAGCATAAAATTATTTAGAGTATAATTATCTGAAAATTTTAAAAAACATTTGATTCTAATTGAAGCTAAGCGAAAGAAAGAAAAAAAAATTCTATTTTTATTAATTAGTTTGATGCTCAACTGTTATTAATTTTTTACTAATCCAAGAGTTTATTCCACTTTGTGCATTGTAAATAATAGTATTAAATTTCTCATCTATCATATTTGCAATTACCTTAGACCTTTTTCCTGATCTACAAATTAAGATTATTGGATCGGTTACATTTATTTCTAGTTGTAATTTTTCGTACCATTCATCAAAATTATAATTCCCCTCATCATCAAAAAAAGTTAGTAAAATACTATTTGGAATAACGCCGGTTTGATCCCACTCTGAACTTCTTCTTACATCTACAATTGGAATATTATCGTTTGATAATTTTATCATTTCTTGATCATCAACATCTATAACTTCTGCAAATGCAAATTTAAAAATCAATAAACCAACTATGATCTTTATATAAAATCTAATATTCATTAATCTTCTTCACAATAATCACTAATTATTTTTAATTGTTAATCTATCAAGTCAGAGGTTGTTATTTATTTAAAAGGATTAGTCGTGTTCTCCACCTGGATCATTTTTTGGCAGTTCAACTTTATAGGGGTTACCATATTTATCTCTATAAATAACGCTACCTCGTGCTCTATTCGCTGAATGGTAACCTTCTTTAAATTTATAAACATTCTCAGATATTTTAAAAGTAGCAATAGTGATAGCAATAGCTGCGATTAAAAGAAAATGTGTAGCAAAAGTTACTCCCATTACATACCATGATCCTACATAGAGACTAAATGCGATGCACCACATCCAAGCTAATATTTGCAATACCATGTGTCTTACTTGTAGGTCGGGAATGTGCTTTAATGGGTTAAAGTCATGATTCATAATACTATCCCAACATTCAACTATAAATTGTCGCATCTATAATAAATAGGTCTTTATTTTAAATAGTAAATACTTTGTTAAATATTATTGATATTTGAAAATAAATTTTCTTTTTAAATTATTTTTTATATTATCCTGTCTCCTTAGACAAACAACTCTTCTTTTTTATTAGTCGTAAGTGATCGCGACACATACGCCACACTATTAATACTTATAAAAGTCAAATTTATAAAAATTAATTTTATAAAAAAAAATTAAAAAAAAATTTTAAAAAAATTTCATTTTGTACAGGTTGTCACATTTTTTTATTTTTTTTCAAACTATTTCAAAATATTAGAAAAGGAAATAATATGAAAAAAATATTTATTACATTAATTATTCCATTCGTATTTTTTGCTAATGTTTTAAAAGCAGACGGACACAAACATGATATTGTTGACACTGCTGTTAAAGCTGGCGCGTTTAATACATTGGTTGCTGCAGTACAAGCAGCTGACTTAGTTGATACACTTAAAGGCATGGGTCCTTTTACAGTATTTGCACCAACAGACGATGCATTTGCTCTAATTGACGAAGCAACACTAAATGATCTTCTTAAGCCAGAGAACAAAAGTACTCTAGCAGGAATTTTAACGTACCATGTGCTTTCAGGAAAAGTAATGTCAGGAGACATATCTGGAACCATCGAAGCAGTAACAGTTAATGGTCAAAAATTAATTGTAAAAGCAGAAAACGGTAAAGTTTTTGTAAATGATGCAGAAGTAATTACTGCAGATATTGAAACTACAAATGGCGTTATTCATGTCATTAATAAAGTAGTATTACCACAATAATTAATTAGCCCTTTTTTAAGGGCTAAACCACTATTTATTATTGCCAAATTCTTTTGTCACAAACATAAATCAATTTATTTAGTTATTTCTGAAAAAGTGATTTCGTGACCTTTATCGGTAAGAAGATTTTCTATCTTCTTTAAAAAATTATCGTCTTCTTCACCACTTTCTCTTTTAGCTATATATTTATCCCAATCATCCATACTACTCCATTCCTCGGTTAAAAGTAAAACATTTTTATTTTCTGTATCTATGGATCTAATAATACTTTTGCACCCTTCTTGCGATAAAGTGTAAGCCCTTCCATTTGGTAAGTTATGTAAATTTATATATTCTTCCATTTTACCTTCTTTAATATGAACTTTGATCCAAACCATTAATGACATTTTATAACTCCTTTATAATTTTTTATTTTTTGCTCCAGGAAATAAATCTGCAAAACCAGAATTATTAGTATCTTTGAATGATGGTAATGGAGATTCACTATCATATTGTGGTAATGCCTTTAACATCATTTCCTTAATAGGTTTTGAATTTTCATAACGTGCTTCATTGATAGATCCATCATGATCATAATCTTCTCTAAAATCAAATTTTTTTGCCAAATCAATTGTAAATAATGTTTTCCCATTTGATTTAGATAAAAAAGAGTCATCAGCTTTTTCAATTAAAGCATATACAGCTCGACCAACAAATTTTGGACTTTCTCCATCAGGAAATGCAGTAATTTCTGTTTGACCACCTCCAGGATGTAAAGTTATTGCTTTTACATTATGCTCTTTTAACTCAATAGCCATATCACAACTCAGACGATCCATTGCAGCATGTGCAACTCCATACCCAACATCAAAAAGATAAAAAAAACCTCCATAACTAGAAATTTGTAAAATCAGCCCATTATTGTTTTTTATCATTGATGGTACTATTAGCTTACTCATTACATATGAGCTTCTAACACCTACATTCATATGTCCGTCATACACTGAGATAGGTCTCTCCCAAAATGGCTTACCAAAATGAGGTGTCATTGCTACTAGCCCTTGATAAGCACTATTTACGAGTAAATCTATTTTTTTTTCTTTTAAAATTATTTCTTCAGAAAATTTTTTGACATCTTCATCATTATTTTGATCTAAAACATAAGGAATCAATTCTCCATCACCTTTAAAAGAATCAACTTCATTTTTTAGAGCATCAAGAGCAGATTTATTTCTTGCAGTTGCAAATACCTTGAAATTACCTTCGGTAGCAAGAACATGAGCTATACCTCGACCAAATCCACGAGATGCACCTGTTACTATTGCAGTTTTAGACATTTATGATTTTTATTTTATAAGAATATAAAAAATTAATATAAAAATAAAATATTAAATTTTGGTTACATTTTAACTACATTTACAATTTCTTTTTTTAATAATTTTAGAAAAATAAATCTAAGTTACCTAGCAAATTTATAAATCTAATTGTTATCTTAACGCATTTTGGAGTTGGCATTTTTAGTTTTGAAACCCATTACCAATTAAAAAGATTGTTTAGTACTTATTAGTGTGAAAGTATCTTGATTATGTTAAGATAAATAATATGTCTAATCCTTTTATTTTAATAGCTAGAATACGTGTAAAAGAAGGTAAGATTGAAGAGTATCTCAAGATAGCAAAAGAAGCTGATGACGCCGTTAATGCATCAGAACCAGATATGCTGATCCATACTTTTGATCAAGATCCAACAGATCCCTTAGAGTTTACCTGGAGTGAAGTCTACCGTACAAGTGAGGCAATGGTTCATCACATTAATAACCCTCCTGTTGTAGCATATGTAGAAAAACATCAAGAAATAGCTGATAAATTTGAAATAGAAGTTTACGGTAATATTACTGATGAAACAATCAATGCAATTAAGGCTCTAAATGTACCCTTCAAACACTTTAAAACAACAGAAGTTGGTTACATAAGAAAAGAAAAATTTATTTAATTTAATGAAAAAAAGCACTCTAGTTTGAGTGCTTCTTAAATTACGAAGTTGGAGGAGAAAAATCGACTTTATTTCCCATTTCTCTTACTTTGTTTAAATCAACAGACTCTAAAGTAACTGCCTCAGTAAGAGTACCTGCAGCTTTTGCTTTTAAAGCGCAAGCAGCCATACTTTCAAATGATTCTGCCTCAGTAATCATCACAAAATCATACTGACCTCTTGTTATATGATAATCAATTAATTTACCCCCAACACTGCTAACCATTTTTTCCATAGCTGCTTTTCTGTCAGAGTCTCCATTAATAATACCGTCAGCACCTTTTTGAGAATAAATACCAAGTGATACAAAAATTGACATTTAATACTCTCCTTTCAATTTAACTATAAATTATGATTGAATTTTTTATTAAAAATTTATCAAGATCAACAATCTTTTTTTAAATAAAACTAAAAGGTTTGAATAACTATTCGTCAATATTTATTATTTTTTATTAATAATATTATTTTTACTTAACTTAATTATTATTCAATAATAGAATATTTATAAAATTGTAAAATTTGAATTTTAATTTTTAAAAAACAAAAGGAGATTTATGTTATTTGAAAAATTACAAAAAACATTTGAAGAAAAAGATGCAAAAGCTCACAGAGCTCTTTTCCATGAAGACCATGAATTTATTAGTCATAAGCAAAATAAAGTTTTTAAAAAAAGTGAAGGAAGTGAAGAACAAACATTAGAAATGTTCAATAATATTACTCAAGATAAAGTTCGTTGTATTTATGAAAATGATGAAATTTTAGTTACACATCGCTTTAATACTTATGCATCTGGAGATAAGGAAGCCTTAATGATGGTTGCATTAAAAAAAGATGGATTAATTTGGAGAACAGAAACTGGCGCTACAGAAATGTAAATAAACTTATTTTTAAGGAGGATTTATGAAAAAAGGATATTGGGTAGGACAAGTAAAAGAAATTAAAAATGAAGAAAAATGGGGTCAATATTTAGAAAAATTTATGAATATTGTTGCTGAGGAGGCAGAAAAGAAATCAGGAAATTTTGTTCCTACTGCTAGCAGTGAACCAAAGTTCTATATTCAAAAGAATTTTGATTTATTATATTCAGCAGTTGTTGAATTTAATAGCGTACAAGATGCAATAGATGGGTACAATGATCCTCGTTATCAAGAAGCTTTGGCATATTTAGGCGAAAATAAAGAGGATGTTGTTGTGAGAAATTTGGTAATTATAGAAGCAAATTAAATAAATAGAAAAAAGGAAGTATTATGAAAATTATTATGAATGTTAGATTAAAAGAAGGTTATGAA
>CACKQA010000003.1 GCA_902602135.1 uncultured Alphaproteobacteria bacterium | reverse complement strand
ATTCCATCTTTATACTCTTTATTTTTATCCATATACTTTGATATATATTTATAAATTCCATTACCAGAATGAGTATCAATATAACTTATTGAATTATTTACCTTTTTTTCAAGATTATATAGGTAAAGCATAATAATGTGTTTCATAACATCTGCATGATTTCCAGCGTGATACCCGTGTTTATAGCTAAGCATAAAAATAAAAAAAATTCTTGAAATTAATTTCTTATTAGTTATTTAAAGTATTCAATTAATCAATATACAATATTTATATAAGTTAAATAATTTTAATCCCCCAATAATAAATAAGGAGAATATAATATGCCAAGTGGTAAAATTAAATGGTTTAATCCGACCAAAGGTTATGGATTTATAGAAAATGATGATGGAGGAAAAGATGTTTTTCTTCATGTCTCAGCTTTAGAAGCCGCTGGTATTGATACCTTAGAAGAAGGTATGCCAGTTGAATTTGAAATCGGTGAAAACCGTGGAAAAGAAAACGCTATTAATATTAAGAAAAAATAATATTTAATTGAATTCAAACAAACTTTTAGAATGGATTGGTGTAACTACAGCCATCCTTTATTCCCTACTAGTTGCATTTAACATTGGATTAGAATTTATTGGCTTTTCATTATTATTGCTTTCAGCATTGTTAATTGGAATGTGGGCTTATAAATTAAAACACAACGGAATATTGTTTTTACAATTTTTCTACGCAGGTGCAGGTATTATAGGAATGTACAGATGGTTTGGATAAAAATATTCTTTATATTTTTATTTTTATATTCTCCAAATGCATATTCTTCTGAATTAAATGAAGAAGAAGAAATGTACTTTAACTTTGTAGATTTAAATAATGATGGAGTTATCTCATATGAAGAAATTGAACAATCATTAAATCTACTCTTTCAAATTATAGATCTAAATCAAGATAATAAAATTTCTCAAAATGAGATAAATGAATTAAAAGGTATTATTGAATCTTTAAGATGAGTATTTGGGGTAGAGTTATAGGAGGAGCAGCAGGATTTGCTTTAGGCGGACCTATAGGGGCTATCTTAGGTGTAATGGCTGGCGGTGCATTTGATAGAAGGTCTAAATCAAAATCATCATTTAACTTCAATCGAATAAATAATAATCAAAAACAACAAATTTTTACATTAAGTTTTGTTATTTTAGCTGCAAAATTAGCTAAATCAGATGGCATTGTATCAGATGATGAAATCAGGGCATTTAAAGAAAAATTTAAAGTTCCAAAATCTGAAATTCCTAAAGTTGCAAAAATATTTAATGAGGCAAAAAAAGATACGTATGGCTATAAACAAATAGCAAATCAAGTAGGGGATTTATTTTCAGCTAATAAAATTTTATTGGAAGAATTATTAAATAATTTATTTTATATTGCTGCATCTGATGGAAAGATATCTATTAGCGAAATAGATTTTTTAAGATCAATTTCTAAATCTTTTAAATTTAGTGAAAAGGATTTCCAAAGAATTTTCCAATCAAATTTAAAAAATAGTGAATCTGACCCTTACAAAATTTTGGGTGTAAATAGATCAAGCACTGATAGTGAGATAAGAAAAAAATGGATAAAATTAAATAAAGAACATCATCCAGACAATTTAATTGCCAAAGGTATGCCAAAAGAATTTATTAAACAATCTAATAAAGAGTTAGCAGCGATTAATATTGCTTACGATAAAATTAAAGAAATTAGAGGAATTTCTTGATACCTAAAGATTTATCTGTCGATAATATTAGTAAAATTTATAAAAAAATTAAACCATTTATTAATCAAACCCCTTTTTTAAAGTGTCCTGATGATATTGATAATTATTTTTCTACTAATTTATTTTTTAAATGCGAATTTTTACAAAAATCTGGTTCATTTAAGGCAAGAGGTGCTGTTAATAATATAATTTCTCAAGATCAGAATAAATTTATAAAAGGAATTACTGCAGTTAGTGCTGGAAATCATGCAATTGCTGCTTCATTTGTGGCCAACCAATTTAAATTGAAAAATAAAATTTTCTTATACGAAAGTGCAAATAAATATAGAGTTCAGACTTGTAAAAATTATGGTGCTAACATTATTTTTACAAATCCAAAACAAGCTTTTATTGATGCTGAAAATGCTAAAAATGAAGGTTACTATTTTATTCACCCTTTTGACGGTCCATTGACATTACAAGGTAGTGCTACTTTGGGATTAGAAATTGTAGAATATTTAAAATCAATTAACACTAAAATTGATAATTTATTAATTTCAGTTGGAGGAGGAGGATTAATAAGTGGTGTTTCATCGTATGTAAAACAATTTTATCCTAAGATTAAAATTATTGGTGTTGAGCCTGAAAATGCTAATGGTTTAAATCAAAGTTTTAGAGCTAAAAAACCACTAAATAATGTTAATGTAAATAGTATTGCTGACAGCCTTTCAGCACCTTTACATATGCAATATTCTTTTGATGTGGCAAAAGAGGTAATTGATGAAATGGTAACGGTCTCTGATGATGAAATGAGAGAATTCATGGTTTTTTGTTATAAAAAATTTAAATTATTTCTTGAACCTGCATGTGTTGCTGGACTTGCTGCATTAAAATATAAAATTAACAATAAAATCAAAGCTAAAAATACAGTGATAATTTTATGTGGCTCAAATATTGATAAAAAAACTTGGTTGAATTTAACTAATTATAATTAAAATAAAAAAGTTGCCTGCCATTTACTCTATAATTATTAATTAGTTTTTTTGCTTCTCCTGATGTTATCCAATTAATATATATTTCAGCTGTTTCAATATTTAAATTATTATTTATCTTATTACTCACTAAAATTATTCCATATTGATTAAATAATGGCGGTAAATTTTCACAAACAATTTTTAGATTTTCTTTTTCATTAAAAGCTATCCAGGTACTACGATCACTAAGGGTATAAGCTTTTTTTTGGTTAGTTATTAATAATGTCGATCCCATTCCCTGACCAACACTGAGATACCAATTTTCTTGTACTGGTATATTTATATTTGATAATTCCCAAAGTTCTTTTTCTTTTTTATGTGTTCCACTTTCATCTCCTCTAGATATAAATAATAATTCAGATTGTTTTATTTCAATCATTTTATTTTCAATTGAAGAACATTTTTTTTTATCTTTTTTTGGCCCTATTAAGACAAAATCATTGTACATTAAATCATGTCTTAAGATGCCATACCCATTTTCCATAAATTCTAGTTCTGATTTTTTATGATGGACTAATAAAATTTCAACATTTCCATCCATTGCAACTTTAATTGCCTGCCCTGTTCCTAGGGATAGAGCCCTAACTTTTATATTATATTTATTTTCAAATTCTTTATTGAGATATTCTAATAAACCTGTGTCATGAGTTGAAGTTGTGCTTGCTATGGTTATATATTTATTTGCCAGAGCACTCTTAATCAAAAATATTAAAATAAATATTAGTAAAACTCTAATCATAAAACTTGATACATCTTATAGTACTTACTAAATATATTTATATATTTTGAAAGGATAGTTATGAAAATTATTAAAGTTTTAGAAAAAACTGAGTTAGTAATAGTCGATTTAGAGGTAAATTTAGGTAAAGAAAAAAGAAATGGTTTAACATTATGTGTCAAATATAATGGTGATTATTATCCATTAAATACTGCCCATGATGGAAGACCAATTTTAATGAATAAAGAGAATATTATTAAAAATTAAAATTAAATTTTTTAATTATAAACATGAAAATAGCATAAGCTATTGCAGTACTAATTATTGATACAATTAAAGAAAAAATAAAGTTTTGTTTGAATTTTAAAAGAATAGGTAAAACAATAAAAAAGACTAATGAAGGAACTGTCATAACAATTGTACTATAAGAAAGCTCTATAACTTTTTGAGAGTCTTTTGTATCCCAATACAGCCAAACAAATGCCAATAGTGAAGTTAATGGTAAAGAAACAATTATTGCTGCAGTCCACGTATATTTTTTAGCTATTTCTGAAACAGCAACAATTATAATTGCACTGATTAACGTCTTAAGAATTATGTACATTTTTACTCACATTAGTTCGAGTTGCTATATAAACACCAAAAGTACAAATTAACAACCCTATAATATCTATTAATAATAATTTTTCACCTAATACAAACCAAGCCATTACAGCTGTAGTTGGAGGAACTAGAAAAAAGAGATTGGACGTTTTAGATGCTGTTCCTTTTTTTATTAGGTACATTAGAATTGCATACGCTCCAAATGATACCATTATGATTTGCCATGAAATTGATAAAATAAAACGTGTATCAAAATTAATAAATGATTTTTCAAAAAACATTGAAGCTATAAATAAAAAAATTCCAGCACTTAATGCTTGATAAAAATTATTAACTGAAAGACTTACTTCATGAGTAAATTTTTTTTGCCAAATAGTAGCTGAAGTTGCTCCTAGAAGTGCAACAATAGATGCAACAACACCTATTGTTGGGATTTCAGTTCCAATCTCATAGCCTATAACCAATATAGTACCTAAAAAACCAAAAAATATTCCTATCCATTGCGTAAAAGTAACTTTTTCCTTTAAAATAGGTCCACTTAAAATGTTAGTTAAAATTGGTTGAAGGCACACAATCAAAGCTGATAATGTTGCTGTAAGTCCAACAGAATAGGAAAAAAATACTCCTCCTAGATATAATCCATGAAAAAGAATTCCTGTAAACATAGCTTGAATAATTAATTTTTGATTAATTCTTATTTTCTCCTTCAGAATAATAGAAAAAATTAAAAAAAATGCACTTACAATACAAAATCTAAAACATAATGCAGCAAAAGGGCTTGCTGATTGAACTATAAATTGACCACTGATAAAAGCACTGCTCCAAAAAAAAATAAATAGATACGAAAGATATAGGTTCATTATAAATAAATAATAATACTAATCTTTATTTATAAATGTTATGAAAATTTATTCATAGAATAAAATGCATAGCAATCAAATCAATTTTTTTTGTCCAAATTGTAATTCAAATAAATATATTGGTAAAACCACTATAGGAAAAAATTATAAAGATGGACCATATAAGAATGTAACATCCGAAATTCAATGCGCTAAATGTTTTGTGGATATTCCATCAATTATTTCAGAAAATATTTCATCTGATAAACAAAATGAAATGTCCAAACTTTGGAATGAAATATATAAACCATCACATAAAGTAAATGCTGCACAATGTTCAAAATGTTTAAGGTATTATTGGGAAATAGAAAAATATTTATCTGAAAATAATATTTCTACAAAAGATATTTTCTATCAAACTTATAATCCTAAAAAATCAATTGGAGATTTAATTTGTAAGATTTGCGATCCATCATCTTTTAAATAAAATTAATGTTAGCATATATTCTTAATATATCAGGTTGGCTATTATTACCTTTCATGGATGGTATTGCAAAATATCTATCTTCAGAAATACATTTCATACAAGTTGTTTGGGGTAGATATTTTTTTATGCTTTTAGTTAGTTTTCCATTAGCATTTATATTTTTTAGAAAAGAAATTAGTTTTCCTAAAACAATTTCAGTACAGCTATTTAGAAGTTTTTTTTTATTTTTATCTACCATTTTTTTCTTTTATGCAATTTCAGTTATAACTTTAGCAGAAGCTTTAACCCTTGCCTTTATCTCTCCAATAATAGTGACAATATTATCAATTTTTTATTTAAAAGAAAAAGTTGGAATTCACCGATGGATCGCAGTTTTGATTGGGTTTTTTGGTGTCATGATCATCATAAGACCAGGTTTTATAGAAATTAATTTCGCATCTTTCTCAGCTATTGCAGCAGGAATTTCATACGCTTTTTATATCATTTATACTCGAAAATTATCTTTTACAGATAGTGCTGTTGTTACTTTGCTTTTTACAGGTATCGTAGGTTGTATTTTAATATCTCTTATTGTTCCTTTTTACTGGATAAATTTAGATTTAAGACAATTATTATTACTCATCTCATTAGCTTCAATAGGAACTTTAGGACATTTTTTAATAATTCTTTCTTTAAGACTTGGAGAAGCTTCTAAACTAGCTCCTTTAGGCTATTTTGAGATCTCCACAAATATACTAGTTGGATATGCTTTTTTTGGTGATTTGCCTGATATTTGGATCTATCTAGGGTTATTTTTGATTGTATTTAGTGGTATTTATATTTTTACTAGAGAAAGAAAAGAGATTAAAAAAATTAATTAGTTTTTCTAGTTGTTTGATAAATAAATATTGTAACAGATCCAAGCAGTAGGGCTCCCCCTATAATTGTATTTAGAGGAGGTATTTCGTTTATAACAAACCAAACCCAAGCAGTACCTAAAACACTTTCTAATAAAAATATTAGAGCTACTTCGTGTGCAGGAGCAAATTTAGGAGAAATTGTTAAAATCATAAATGGAATTGGTAGTATTAATAAGCACATTATGAAAAGAAATAAAATTTGATCATTATTTAAATCAAAGTTAATTCCAAATGGTAGAGCGTAAAGAGTTGATATTAAACATCCTAATAAACATGCCGGTACCAAATCTTTATTTTTAAATAATCTAACAAGAACCATACTAAAGCCCATTCCTATTGCTACAATTAGAGCCATAATATCTCCATATAATCCTGTAGTTGTAAAGCTTCCTATTCCAATGATTATCATTGCAAGCATAGCAATTAAAATCACTATCCATGTAAAAAGACTAGGTATTTCTTTAAGTATAAAAACTGAAAATAATGCAGCAAAAATGGGAGCTGATGCAATTAGAACCAATGTATTAGCTACTGCAGTATTTTGAATTGAATATACAAAACAAATATGAGTTATAGCATAGAGAATAGCATAGATTATCCCTGGTACACCAATTAGATAAAATGATTTAAGAAAAGATCTTTTGTAAGTATAAATGAGAAAAATTAATATCGTAACAATTGGTAGAGAGCTTCTATAAAATATTAAACTAAAATCATCTAAATTTACTAATCTAATAAATAAACTATCAGGGCTAAGTATTAAAACCCCAACAAATGATAGTATAAGACCCTTATTTCTTGTTTTCATAAATGTTTGAAAATAAATAGATTATTAATATATCTATCAGTATCGTTATTTAATTCACACTTGTTTTTATGAAAAAATTACTTTTTTTATGTTTTATTTTTTTATCACTAAATACTCATGCCTTAGATTCAAATAAATTAATAAACCTTGATGATTTAAAAATACTTTTTGATCTTCAAAAGAATGATTGGAATGAAAATGTTCTTTTTCTGATAAAAAAGAATTCATTCTCTAAAGTAAATAATGACTCAGATATATTTTATTTAAAATCAATATTTAATGATGGCGAAATAATTACAATGCCAATTTTTTCTAAGGATATTGTTGAAAAAATTATATTTGAATATATTTTTTCTGATCACAATAAAAAAAATTTAAAAATTATAAATAATCATTTTAATTCGTTTAAAAATTTTTGTTTTGAATATCTCTATAATGACATGTCTATACAAGTAGTTATTACTAAATGTAATTAATTAAAAACCATAGATGTTGCTTTAAAAATTAAACTATGTCTTTTAGCTAATTCTAATTTATCATTTGAATATCCGCCACCTATAACTGTCGCTATAGGAATTGATTTATTTTTAAAAAATTCTAACACTGTAATGTCTCTTTTTAATACTCCTTCAGATGTTATATTTAAATTTCCTAATTTATCATTCTTATGAATATCAACTCCCGTATCAAAAATTACTAAATCAGGATTAAAATTTTTTATACAACTATTAAGAGTTTGATATAATATTTCTAAATATTCATTATCTTCTAAATTATCATCTAATTCAACATCCATGTCACTTATTGATTTTCTAAATGGAAAATTATTTTTACAATGAATAGAACATGTAAAAATTTTATCATTATCTTTAAGGATTGAAGCTGTACCATCTCCTTGATGCACATCAGTGTCAAAAATTAATATTTTTTTTACTTGATGCGTTCTTATTAAATGTAATGAAGCATAAGCCAAGTCGTTAAAAACGCAGTATCCTGAACCAAAATCTCTATGACTATGGTGTGTACCACCAGCTAAATGATTTGCTATACCATTCTTAATTGCTTCTTTACATGTTAATAGAGTTCCATTAATTGCTAAAAATGAACGATTAGAAAGTGTTTCTGACCATTTAAAACCCAATCTTCTTATTTCTTTATCGGATAAAGTACCATTTTTAATTTTTAATACGTAATCTAAATCATGACATATAGAAACCTCATCAACACTTGCTTTTTGAGGACTTAGAATGTTTGCACGATGATAAAAATCTGAAGTTTTTAATTCATTATATAAATCTGAAAACTTACTGGCAGTAAATTTATGATTTTCAGGCAGAGGAATGTCATAATCTTCGTGTGTTACCCAACTGATTTTTTTCATAAATTTGCCTCTTTTTAACTCAATTTATGCCAAAATTAATTTGTACATAGATTATGTGGCACTAATCTACCAATATATATTTAGTGAGTAAATGTATTCTATCCATAAAGAATTAGTGTCACAACCAATATGGAATTTGTTTTAATATTTGATTTATTAATTATTTGTTTAATTGGTTTTTTTATTGTCAATTTTTATTGAATTAATAATCAATTTAAATAATATTTTAAGAATGAAAGATTTTTATGATCTAAATGGCTATTTTTCACCATTAAAAATTTATAATGCAAAAGAAGCAAATTTTTTTAGAAATAAATTAGAAGACTCAGAAAAAAAATTAGGTAAACTTCATTATATTGTGAAAACTTATACAATAATGAAATGGGTGTATGAAATAGCAACTAATAAAATATTGCTTGATTTTGTCGAAGAAATAATTGGTAAAAATATATTGTTATATAATGCAACTTTTATAATAAAAGAACCAAACACTAAAACACACGTAAGTTGGCATCAAGATCTTACCTATTGGGGTTTTGATAATAATGAAAAACAAGTAAGTGCATGGTTAGCTTTATCCAAAGCTAATGATCAAAGTGGTTGTATGAAAATGATTCCAGGTTCCCATAAAAATGGATTTTTTGAACATCATTCAACTGAAGATAAAAATAATGTTTTATCTAGAGGTCAAACTGTAAAAGATATTGATATAAATAAAGCAGTATCATGTCCGTTAGAACCCGGTGAAGTTTCTTTTCATCATGGTCTAACATTACACGCATCTCAACCTAATTTTAGTAATGACAGAAGAATAGGATTAAATTTTCAATTTATTTCTACTGATATGCAACAACTAAAAAGCAAAAGTGATAGTGCTATTTGTGTAAGAGGAGAAGATAAGTATAAAAATTTTAAGACAGATCAAGTAGCTAAAGATGACTTTGATCATGAAGCTTATCAACATCTTTTAGTATTAAATAATCATTATAATGAAACAATAAGAAAAAATTAATATTTATTTATCAGAATCTGAAATAAGACATCTAAAAATTAACTTCAATTTAATCAAATCATATGAATGTTTTATCTGGAATTAGTATTGGATTTATTGGTTACACGATATTTGTCATTTTAGATACAATAATTAAAAAATACCTAGTTAATGAATATTCTGTTTTTCAAATAAATTTTTATATTTGTCTTTTTAGTTTTATACCAACATTATTGACTCTTTATTTTTTAAACAAATGGAGCTCACTAAAAAATGATATTATTCATATACAGCTTCTTAGAGGATTATTTGGATTAATTTCAGGAGCTTTAGTAGTTTATTCATTTAGAGAACATGCATTTAGTGAAATTTACCCAATATTATTTAGTGCTCCATTAATGATAACAATGTTATCCCATTTTTTTTTAGATGAAAAAGTTGGTATTAGAAGATGGTCAGCGGTAACAGTTGGATTTATTGGCGTATTAATAGTTAGTAGACCTGGCACTATTCATTTTTCATTAAGTCTATTTGGTTTATTTTTTTCTGCATTACTAATGGCGATAAATATTACTTTAGTAAGAAAGTATTCAAATAATCAATCATCAATAGCATTTACTTTTTATGCTTTTTTATCAGCAACTATTTTAAATGGATTACTTAGTTTTAATAACCACATCGGATTATCATTTAATGATCTAATGATACTTGTTTTTTGCGGTATTATTTGTGGAATAGGGGGTAATTGTTTAACAATCGCCTCAAAATTTTTAGAGTCTAGTGTTTTTGCTCCTATTCAATATACACAATTAATTTCTGGAGCAATTTTAGGTTATTTATTTTTTGCAGATATTCCAGATATTTATGAAATTATAGGGTCATTAATTATTGTTGGAAGTGGAATTTATATAATAATTAGAGAAACAAAAATAGGGGTTAGACCATATATTAAAGAAGATTCAAGATTTCGAGACCAATTTAATAGAGGTCACTAAATTAATAATTATAAATCAAAACTTTGTGATAATATTTTAATAGCATAAAATTATTATGAAAAATTTATTAAATAATAAAAATCCAATAACTTTACTAATTTTATCATCAATAGCCATGCCTATTGCTTTTAGTACTTGGATGGTTTTATTAAATAATTTCTCAGTTGAAAGAGCAAGTTTTACTGGAGTTGAAATTGGAATACTTCAAAGTATAAGAGAGATACCTGGCTTCCTAGCATTTACTATTATTTTTTTATTGTTCTATTTTAAAGAACAATATTTTGCTATTTTTTCTTTAGCCTTAACTGGTTTTGGTGTTGCAATTACAGGTTTCTTACCAACTGTTTATGGTTTGTATTTTACAACAATTATTATGAGTACTGGCTTTCATTATTGTGAAACAGCCAAAAATTCTTTGAGTTTACAATGGCTTTCAAAAGAAGAAGCTCCACCAGTTCTAGGAAAATTATTAGCTGTTAGCTCAATTACGTCCTTATTTTTGTATTGTATTATTTGGAGTTTATTAGAAATCTTTAATTTAGATTATAAGTTCATATTTTTAATTGCAGGATTAATTTGTATTTTTATTTCTTTTTACTTGTTTATTTCTTTTCCTTTTTTTGAAATCAGAAATAAGCAACATAAAAAAATAATTCTAAAAAAAGAATATTCTCTTTACTATATCTTAATTTTTTTATCAGGTGCTAGAAGACAAATTTTTGTAGTTTTTGCAGCTTTTTTAATGGTAGAAAAATTTGGATATTCAGCATCGCAAGTTACTTTACTATTTTTAGTTAATTATATTTTCAATTGGTTTTTTGCAGAACGTATTGGAAAGTTAATAAATATATTTGGTGAGAAGAAATGTCTAATATTTGAATATATTGGACTCGTAATTGTTTTTACATCTTATGCATTCGTGACTAATGCTTATGTTGCAACAGGTTTATATATTATTGATCATATGTTTTTTTCATTAGCTATTGCAATTAATACATATTTTCAAAAAATTGCTGACCCAAAAGATATTGCAAGTACTGCAGGCGTTTCATTTACTATCAATCACATAGCTGCAGTATTTATCCCAGTAATTTTAGGATTTGTTTGGATTAATTCTCACTCAATAGTTTTTTTAATCGGTTCTTTTTTTGCTCTTCTATCTTTAATCGCTTCATTCTTTATACCTAATAATTTATCAAAAATTATTTTAGATCAAAGTAATTTAAAAAATGTAAGAGTATAATTTACTCACCTATATAACTAAGAATTATTTTTCTTTTGTATTTACTGTACCTGTGTTCAATTAGATATAATCCTTGCCACATACCTAGTTGCATTTCTTTATTGTTTATAGGAATTGTTAATGAAGTTTGAGTAAGCATAGATTTTATGTGAGCAGGCATATCATCATCTCCTTCATAACCGTGTTTATATAATGAAGCATCTTCAGGAACTATTCTTTGAAAAAAAGAATTAATATCATCTAATACATCAGGGCTAGCATTTTCCATTATTGTTAATGAAGCAGAAGTGTGTTGTATAAATAAATTTAGCTGACCTTTAATTATATTATTTTTTAGAATCCAATCATGAACATTATTTGTAATTTCATACATTCCCTGTCCATTATTAGAAATTATCAATTCATCTTGTAGATTTAACATTTTCTAATCTTAAAATGAAGTCGTGGCACCTACAAGGAGAATTATAATGAAAATTAAAGATATGAAAAAAAGAACTATTCTTTTAATAAGTGCCACAATCTTTTAAATATAATCAAATTTTGTTTTAATAGAGATATAAATAAGGAAAAATTGTGTTATGATTATCCTAATTCTTTTTAACTAGGAATATTATTTGTTAAACAATAATCAATTTGCAATTTTTTTAATTATTATATCAATTATTTTTGGTACTCTTATGGGTACATTTATAAAATTAGCTCAAGAAGAATTAAATGTATTTACAACTGGTTTTTTACGTTTTTTCTTTGGATTTTTAATCATCATCCCCTACATTTTAAAAACAAAATTTGAAGTATTTAGTACAAAAAATTTAAAAATTCATATTTTACGGTCAGCACTAAACTTACCTGCAATGCTACTAGGTTTTGCAGCTTTAGCTATGCTTCCATTAGAGAAAATGACAGCCATTCATTTTATAGTTCCTATCATTGTTACAATCTTAGCTGTGATATTTTTAAAAGAAAAAATCTATTTGTATAGGTCAATTGCATTAGTGATGGGTTTTCTAGGAATGTTAATAATATTGCGACCCGGTATTATAGATATTTCTATTGGAATATATATGGCGCTTATTTCATCGCTAATTTGGTCAGTAGTTATAATTTTAACTAAAAAAGTATCTAAGGATGATAGTGCTATAACAATATTATCACACCAGTATGTTTATATGAGTCTTTTTTCATTTCCATTAGTTATATATTTTTGGGATCAGCCAAGCTTAAAAACAATTATTTTTATATTATGTGCTGCAATGTCAGGAACTATATTACATATTGCATTAAATCATGCATATAAATTAGTTGATGTAACTATGACTCAACCTTATTCATTTTTAGGATTAGTAGTTTCATCAATAATTGGATATTTTGTCTTTAGTGATAAACCTGATTTTTATACCTGGTTAGGTGCTTCTGTAATTTTTTGTGGTGTGCTTCTAATTTCATACAGAGAACTTCAATTAAATAAAGAAATTACAAGAAAGAGATTAAATATTAATTCATAATATTAATATTTAACATCGTTAGATTATGTGTATTATTAGTAAATGCAAAATAATTATTTTTATAAATGGATAGATAGTAATAAAGATGATGAAATAAATAGTTTCAAAGAATGTATCGATTCATATATTTATTTTAAGAAAGATGCTTTTTATAAAACTAACAAATTAATTAAAAAAAAACCAGAATTTAATGCTCCAAAATTATTAAAAATAGTTTTATTGCTTTTTTCTAGAGATGTACAAAAAATTTCATTAGCTAGAGAAACATTCAAATCAATTTCCACTGATGAAGTAAATGATTATTTTCATCAATATTTAGAGATAGTAAATCTATGGATTAAAAATGATTTAAAAAATTTATTAATTAAATTGGAATTAATCATAAAAGATAATCCCAAAGATATTTTTGCAATTAGATTATTTCATTTTAATAATATTTTCTTGGGTATTGATAGTAAATTTTTAAATAAACATGAGGAAATACTAAGTAAGTGGTCTGAAAATGATCAGCATTATAATTTACTATTAGGGATGACTAGCTATGCTTTTGAAGAAAATAATATAATTGATAAAGCTAAGCTTTTAGCCTTAAATTCACTAAAACAATCATCAAATGATTTGTGGAGTTGGCATGCCCTTTTGCATGTACACGATAATGAAAATAACGACTCAATAAACAACAATGATAATTTTAATAAAATTAATTGGTCAATTTACGGGCCAATAAAAAGACATATATGGTGGCACCAATCATTAATATTATTCTACAATCAAGAATATGAGAAAAGTTTAAAACTATTTGATAATTATTTCTCTTCTTCAGAAATTTTTTATTTAGATTTTTGTAATGCTTGTTCTTTTTTATTAAGACTTCATTACAAAGGGGTGAATGTTAAAGAAAGAATGGATAAATTAAAAGATTATGCTGAATATTTTAAAAATCAACACATACTTCCATTCATTGATTATCATCTTATTTTTTATTACTTATACTATAATGACCAAGATTATATTCAGCAACTTGAAGAGAGAATGGAAGAAAATTATTTAGAAAATTCTTTTAAAGAAAATTATATTAATTACTTAAAGCCAATCATTCACAGTATAAAAACAAATGAATCATTAAACGAAAATATAATTAAATCACAATTTAAATACCTTGGAGGTAGTTTTGCTCAAAGAGAACTTATTTTTTTAAGTTTAATCCAAAATACAAAATATGAAAAAAATAAATCAGATTTAATATCAGAATATAATGATTATAAATCAGTTTCAAAATTATATGTATAACTCTAAATTATTAGAAGAAAAATTTATAAAAAATTCAAATAATAATTTTACCTTATTAAAAGATAATCTTTTTTTTCGAAATATAACTTTTCAAAATTTTCAAATTTTAAAGATGATATCATTTTTGGTAAGAGACAAAAATTGGAATAACTATGATCCTAAAATTATAAATTATGAAGAGAACTTTGATACATCTTTAGAATATATATTCGATTTAGAATATGGTATAGATGAAATTCTTAAAACAAGAAATACTATATTATTTTCTGAAAATTCTATCACTCTATCCTCTGAAGGAGAATTTTTAACTGATTTTTGGACTAATAGAATAGGTTTTAATTTATTAATTCCATTACAAAATCATGTTGGCTCAAACATCATTGTAACAAAAGGGAACGATTTAAAAGAGAAAAAAAAATTTCCAGAAAATATAAAACCTGACCAACCATTTTTCAAATTTAAAAACCTTACTTATACTTTAGACAATAGTTTGTTGGTTAATATTAATTTTGAGGGTATTTTATTTGAAATGGAAGATCAAAGAAACTGGGGTGATGCTTCTTACAAAATATATAGCGGTTCTTTACTAGATCCTTTTCCATATTTAGAAAAAAGAGGGTTTAATTTCTCTCAAACTGTTAAAATAGATGTAGAAAATAAAAAGCAAAGATCATTTCCATCTAAGAATATTGTAAAAATTGATCATACTAATTCCTATAAATTCCCTAAAATTGGTATAAAAATTGATTCTCCAATTCTTCCTGATGATAATTTAATAAAAAACTTTGATTTTTATTACTATCTTATTGATTTTACTGAAGATTTTAAGAATGTAACTTCAAGATCTGACAAAAATATGTTTCTTGTAGCTTTAGTTGATCATGCTAATGATCCTGAAGAAGAGTTAACAAAAATTTATAATTTTATAGCTGAAAATACTATTAATTTAGATAAAATTTTAATTTGTCCTAAAATATATTTGAATAGTTTTCAACCAGCTGGTGAATGGCCTAAAGTACCAGAATTAAATGAATACTATAAAATAGCGAAAAAGATATTTTCTAATAGTCAAATTGTTTCTGGAATGGTCACTAATTTTACAGAATTAAATAGAAAGAGACCAAAAATGTTTTATGATTTGGTCAGTTTTTCTTTCACTCCTATTGTTCATGATTCTAGTGATTTTGGTGTGTTAAATACACCTGAAACTATACCTCATATTCTTAAAACTTTAAAAAATTTTTCTAATAGTACCGATGTTCATATTGGTCCAATTTCTATTGGTATGCATTTCAATCCGTATGGTGAAAGTCTTGTAAGGAATAAAAAGAAAATAAGATTAGAAATGGCTGATAGCGATCCAAGGCATGATCAATTATTTTCACTAACTTGGACACTGGCAATTTTTATTCAATCAATAAATAAAGAATCAAAATTTTTTACTTTTAATTCTATTTATGGGTATCACGGAATATTAAATGAAGATAATGCCAAAAGACCATTGTATCATTTAAATAATTTTCTTATTTCATTATCAAATTCAGAAATTTTTAAATTTAATCCAGTTAACGAAGTGTATGGACTAAAAATTGTACTAAAAGATAAAAATTATTATTTATTTGTAAATTCATCAAAACAAAAAAAGGAAATTAATATTCCTGAAATAAATTTTAGTAATCAATATAAGCTTAATTTAAAAAATTATACTGAAATTTTTAATAATGATTTTTCTTTTTTTAACTTTAAAAAAGATACAAATCCATATGCGTTTGAGCCATTAGAAATAAAATTTATAGAAGATAAATGAAAAAATTAAAAGGAGCATTAATTGGTTGTGGTTTCTTTGCTGAAAATCATATTTTAGCTTGGAAAGAATTAAGAAATATTGAAATAATATGTGTTTGTGATTTAGATATAAAAAAAGCTAATAAATTTAAATCTAAATTTAACATTTTGCATTCTTATTCATCTATAGAAGAAATGTTAAAAAAACATAAAATTGACTTTGTTGATGTTGTCACAACAATGGAGACACACTTAAATATTGGAAAAATTTTATCTAAGTATAAAATTCCAACTTCTATACAAAAGCCATTTGCTGAAAATTTATCAAATGCAAAAAAAATTGTTTCTTTATATAAAAAAAACAAAACCCCACTTATGGTTCATGAGAATTTTAGATGGCAAAGCCCTCTATTAAAATTAAAAGAAATTATAAATAAAGAGCAGTTAACGAAACCACATTATGCCAAGATATCTTTTAGACATGCAAATCCTGTTGGATATACCAATCAAACATATTTATACGATTTAAAAGAGTATTTAACCCTAGATGTAGGAATCCATTTATTTGATTTAAGTAGATTTTTTATGGGAGAAGCAAAAAGTATTTATACAGTAAATCAAAATACAAATAATAAATTTAAAGGTGAAACCGATTTTATATCCCTGATAAAAAATAAAAATAACAGCATTACTATTGTTGATGCATCTATTTCTTCAATAAAAAAACCAGACAGATTTGCTCAAACACTAGTTAATTTAGAATTCTCTAACGGCTCAATTGATTTGGACTATAATTACAAAATTACTCTTCACAAAAATAATAAGAAGAAGATTTATGATGGAAAACCAAAGAAATATAAATGGATTTCAAAACCTTGGGATCAAATTCAAGAAAGTGTAATCAATACGCACAAACATTTCATTGATTCACTAATAAATAATATTGAACACGACACCAGTGGTGAAGATAACATAAAGAGTTTATCATTAGTCTTCAATTCATATAAATCAGATAAACTAAGAAAAGAAATTAAAATTTAATTTTTTATTTAAGTTTAAATTGTAAATTTCGAGATTTCATCTCTAATTAATTTACTTAAGAGACTGTAACCAAGTACATTCATGTGTAATGGATCTTCTGAATAAAATTTTTCAAATCCAGCATCAAGCATAGGAGAGCAAAGATCAATATAGCGCCATTGACTAAAATTCTCAATTTTGTTTTTAATTCGTTCATTTGCATCTAATATTGTATTTAAATAATTATTCCTAAATACACTTGGCTTAATAGAAACAAAAAAACATAAGGTATGAGGTAATTTTTCATTAACTTCAGAAGCAAATAATAAAAATTCATTTTCTAGATCTTCAGCACTCATTCCGCTTCCTATATCATTATCACCTGCATAAAAAATCATCTTGTCAGGATTATTTGGGACTACTATTCTATTAAAATAGGTTCGGCATGATACTAATGTGGAACCACCAAATCCTAAATTTAATAAACTATTAAATGACAAATCAGTTTTTGCATTTTCCCAATCTCTAAATGTTGAACTTCCAAATAAGACTATTTTGTTATTTTTATATTGATCTGAATGTAATTTAATTTCTAATTCTCTCACGTCTGCTTCAAATTCTTCTTCAATAGGGCTTACTAAATTTAAGTTACTAACCACATCTTCATAATTAATTTTATTTTTTGAAGCAGATTTTGCTAATTCAATTGCTTCCTCAACATATGTTCTAAAAGTTTTTCTATATTTAGATAAAAAATTTTCTAACTCTTTTTTATTTTTCATATCATTTACAAAATCTTTTATTTTTATTGGTTCTTTAATAACTGCTGAATAAATAGTATCAGAAATTGAATAATCAAAATTTGCTAATGCAATTGGAACAAGAAGGGGCTCTGGTTTTAATTGATTTGCTAATAAAAATGCACCTGGTTTTAATGGGCCTGGGGAATTTGGAGTTAAATTATTTTCAGTTTCAGATGTACCTTCTGGTGCTATAACTAAAGGTCTGTTTTGGTCAAAAATATTTTGAGTTTCGATAAATAATTTATTTTTTCTTTTCTTTTTTTGTTCTTGAGTTTCATTTAAATAATCTGATTCTGGTGTATGGACGAAAATATAATCTAAATTCTCATAATAATTATATCTCCAGAATTCTGTATTTCTAGAATATCGAGCAATTCTTTGACCACCATCACCATATTTTGGAAATAAAATTTTTGCACTTATAAAGTGACTATCTATACTAAATTGATGTCCATTAGCTAAACCATTTTCTTCAATGCTTGCCAAATGATTATAAAAAAATATGTTTGTGGCTTCATCAGGTAAATTCTCCATTCCTTTAATAACATAAGGTACTTGATCAAAAGCTTTTATAAAATCT
Source organism: uncultured Alphaproteobacteria bacterium (assembly GCA_902602135.1). Taxonomy (GTDB): domain Bacteria; phylum Pseudomonadota; class Alphaproteobacteria; order HIMB59; genus CACPNW01. The sequence continues at coordinate 19,650 of CACKQA010000003.1, read as the reverse complement.
GAATTTGTTAATTTTTGTAATGCTTGTTTATTTATTGAATCATATGAATTTGCTACTCTGTTGTATATTTTGTTTAGTTGTTTGAAAAATCTATTTTTTCTTTCTATACCACTCAATGCATCAATCATTAAACTAGCTATAGATTTTTCATCATCATTACCTGCGATAATTAAATCATAAATTGTATCGAATGCTAACGAATGAGTTAAATGATTTTCTAATAAATGAGGTATTGTATAAAGTTTGGAATTACTTGGTATTGTTGCAGAATTATCATTTAATAAATATTGAAAAAACTCTTTTTCATTTTTAGCTGGATAGGTTGTTAAGCCTGTTGAACTTTGAATATAGCGTCCTAATTGCCATAATTGTCTTTTAAAAAATTTGATTGCCAATTCTGGATTAGTTTTGATTAAATTATCAATAAATTCATTTGAGAATTTTAATATCGTTGTATCTCTTGTTGCTTTTAAGGAGTAGGGTGATTCAATTTCATGTAATCCTGAAGATAAGGATAATGCTACTCCTGGTCTAGCTATTGATCTTGAATTGTTTTCTAATTGGTCATCTTTTAAATTTGTAAAAGAGGCTTCAACCTTACCTTTTAACAAAATATTTATTCCATCAGAATTTTTACCTTCTAATGTTATAAATTCACCAGATGAAAATAATCTAACGTTTGCGTAATGTATTAATTCATCTAAATCGTTATCATCAAGAAAAGCTAAAAATGCTGAATTTTTAATTCTTTTGGTATTTACAATATCTCCACCAGTTTTAACACCATCTGCTAAATTAATGTTTTTGTGTTCAATAGGTTTTTCTAAATTGCGAGATGACCATATTAAATTAATTGATTCAAATAATAAAAAAGAATAAAAAAAACTTGCATAGTCCGGATCTACTTCTTCCAATTCTTTTAACTTTTCTATTTTGATAGAAATATATTCTGAATTACCTTTAATAAATATATCTGACATATATCTACCTGGCGCATTTAAGCCTGAAATACCAAGAGGTGACCCTGCATTCTTTAATGTTGCTAACTTATAAAAAACATTATTATGATATTTTACATATTCAGCTTCACCTTTTAAAAGAATAAAAATTTGATCTGCAATACCATGCTGTTCTGCAATTTTGATGTCTTCATTACTTTTGTGAAATTCTGTGCTAGAATTGATTAAATCTTCAGTATTTTTTTTTGGAGACAAAGAAAAACCTTTATCTACAAGTATTAAAGATATTTTTTCACTTAAATTCATTAATTATCTAACTTAATAAATTTCCCATTTTTTTTAAAGAGAAAAATATTATCTTCTTATAATTGACTTAAAAATATTGATAAAAGATAACAGTATTATTTTTAATCTAAATATACTTACAATGGATTGAGCTAAATATGTCAATGCAGCAGCTCTTAAAACAGATTTGCATTGGTACATATTCTCTCTAGGAACAAATCTTTTGAGTATTGGTAACGCTCTCTTAAAACTTGCATCAAATTCTACAGGAAGAGTAATCAAATGGATTAGCACATTTGTAGACAAACATCCCATTATTATTATCGCAGCAATAAGGGTGATAAATGGACTTTTAGTGAAGGCAAATATTGATGGTATTCCTATAATTAATAAAAACGAGCCAATTCTTTGAAAGATCATTGTTTTTTCAATTAATGATTGCCTAAGAATAAGTGGTTTGTATTTTTCTTTATCTTGAATTGCATGACCAATTTCGTGTGCAACAACCGCAATGCTTGTAATACTTTTTTTATCAAGTTTATCTGTAGCGATATGTATTTTTTTTTCTTTAGGATTGTAATGATCTAATTGCTGAATAGGATTAATTGATACATTGGTAATTTTTTCTTCTTCAAGTATTTTTTTTCCAAGTTCTCTACCAGTGAAAGGCATATCAGGTAAAATTTTATTATATTTTTTTAAAATATAATTTACCCATAAACTTGGTAGAAACATTACAATAAATGGCAAAAAATAGTAAAAAAATTTAATCACAATATAAAAATAGGAATAATATTATTAAAAATCAATTTTATTTAAACTAGTATTATTATCAATAATTAATTATTGCTTAAAAAGTGAAATCTAAATTTGAAAGAATTAATAGACTTCCCCCATATATATTTGGGGAGATAAATTCATTAAAAATGAAACTGAGATCAGAAGGTAGGGATATTATTGATTTTGGCATGGGCAATCCTGATATGCCAACACCTCTTCACATAAGACAGAAATTAAAAGAAGTTGTAGATAAACCAGGTGTTGGACGTTATTCAGTTTCAAAAGGCATTAATGGATTAAGAAAAGCTCAAGCTAAATATTATAAAAAACGATTTAATGTTGATCTAAATCCATCAAGTGAAATTATAGTAACAATTGGTTCAAAGGAAGGTTTAGCAAATTTAGCACAAGCTATAACTTCAAGAGGAGACAGGATATTATGCCCTGATCCATCATACCCTGTTCATCCATATGGTTTTATGATTGCCGGAGCAAAATTAACACCTTTAAGAACATTTTATAATGGACAATTCGATAGAAACAAATTTTTATCAAATATTGTTAATAATTTAAAAAAATACTCTTCAATAAAAGTTATTATTGTTTCTTTTCCTTCTAATCCAACAGCTCAAATAGTAGATTTACATTTTTATAAAGAATTAGTAAAAATTGCAAAAAAATATCAAGTTTATATTTTATCTGATTTAGCTTATTCTGAAATTTATTTTGGTAAATATCCACCTCCATCAATATTAGAAGTTAATGGAGCTAAGAACATAGCTGTTGAATTTACGACTTTATCTAAAACTTATGCAATGGCAGGATGGAGAATAGGTTTTGCTGTTGGAAACAAAACATTAATTGAAGCATTAACAAAAATTAAATCTTATGTAGACTATGGTGCTTTTACTCCTGTGCAAGTAGCAGCCACTGCAGCTTTAAATGGATCTCAAAGATGTGTAGAAGAAATAAGAGAGATTTATAAAAAAAGAAGAGATGTTTTAATTGAATCTTTTGAAAGGGCTGGTTGGGATAAAATTCCAGAGCCTGAAGCATCAATGTTTGTATGGGCTCCTTTACCAAAAAAATATAAAAAAATGGGTTCTATGAAGTTTGCCAAAAATTTAATGATAAATGCCGACGTTGCAGTAGCTCCTGGTTTAGCTTTTGGAAAAGGAGGCGAGGGATTTGTTCGTATTGGTCTAGTAGAAAATACTCAAAGAATAAGACAGGCAGCTAAAAATATTAAAAGATATTTTAATAATTAATATTAAATTGATAAAATCTTAATATAATGTGATAATTTTTCACCTGCATCCCAGGCATCGCTTAGACTTTTTCCTAGAACCCAGTCTCCACTTAAAAATATTTTATTATCCTTAGAATTAATCCAATTTTTTTTTGAAATACTATTATAACTTACTTTTGTTTGTGCATATAGCCATCTGTGTGATTTAATAAATCTTATCTCATTTTTTATACCAAATGTTTTTTCAAATATTGATTGAGCGTATTTTTCTAGATCAGATTTATCAATGTTAATATTGTTATTCGTATATTCAGAACTCATATTTAATACCCAACAATCATGGGATAATTCTTTAAATTTAATATTTTGATTCATAAAGAAACTAATATCTTTATGAAGATTTAATCCAGCTTTAACATTAATGTTATTATTATCCTTATAGCTTAACATTACAGTATGTATGGGGTCATAAGATGGCTCGTTAACAATTTGAGTAAAATCAATTAAATCTTTTGAAAGTTCTTTTGATTGTAAATAAGGTATACAAATTAAAACATAATCAAAATCTTTAATTTCTTCCTTTTCAGAAAATAGTGAGAAGAGATCATTACTATTTTTTGAAATTTTAATTATTTTTGAATTTAAATAACTATTTACTTTAATATTATCAAAAATAGACTTTGGAATAGAATTCATTCCATTTTGACCAATAATAATTTTTTTTCTAGTTTTTTTATTTTTTAAATAATCTGTTGCAAAATCTATTTCTATTATTTGTCCCAAGTTATATTTAGTTACTACTTCATTTAATTGATTTACAGAATGATTTGTCGATAAATAATGTGCGCCATGATCAAAAAGATAATTATCATGCTTTCTAGTAGAGACTCTTCCTCCTGGTCTCCATGATTTATCAAAAATATAAATATTATGTTCTTGAAGATTATAAGCAAGAGACAAGCCAGTCATCCCAGCTCCAATTATTGCAATATTTTTCACTTAATTAATATTTATTATTTGAAAATTTTTTTTAACTGAAGATTTAATTTTTTTTAAACCAAATTTACTACATAGATTTTTGTATCTCTGTTTTGCAGGTAAGTTTATTGTTTTGAAATGTATATTATCGTGACCAAACATCATTTTTTGACCATTAATTTCATACAATTTTTTATAAATACTAGATTTTCTTCTGATAACCATAATTTAATAGAAAAAATATATAGTTAAATTTAAAGCAGCGAAGATAAATACTATCGCAATAGCCGCGTATAAATTTCTTTTGTTCATATCTATTTATAATTAAAATTATACTTAAAAGTCAAGACACTAAATTAATTTAGCATTAATGATTTTAGGAAATCTAAGTTTTCAATTAATCGTCTTAACTCTTCTGGATTTAGTCCTTTTAAATTTTCTTTAAATAAATTTTGATAGTCTAACGTATCAATACGATCCGTATAAATTTCTTTTAAAGAAATTGTATTTGAATTATCATAATCATAATTCCCAATTAATATTTTTGATAATGTAGGAAATATTAGAGATGTAGTTGTATAAGTTGCAAATCCTATTTCTCTGTCTTCGTCTTGTCTTTTGTCAATAAAGGTAAAATAAATAGCTATTCTTGCTGCACGTGTTAATTCTGCTACAGATAATTCATCATCTTGTGATACATCTAAAAATGAAAAAGTTTCATTAATACAATTTGCGGGATTGCTATCATTATTACATGTTTCAATTAATTGAGAATTCATTAAGTTAATAATTTCTCCATAAATAATTTGATAGACACTAGGGATTGATTCACATTTTTCATAAACAGAATACTCTGATGAATTTAAAAAAGAATAATCTATACCATCCCAACCGTCAGGAGCAGTAACTTCAAGTAAATTATCACCATCTTTTTTTAAAAAATAATAATAACTTCCATCTAATTCTCCCCATTTATAAGCTGACCAATCTTGTACCTTTGAGGTTTTGGACACATTAAAGCCAACATATGTCTCGTCAATCCACATACTTGTATTATTTGATATTATAAATACTTGATATTCTGCGTCACAATCATCACTCCAAATACCTTGCATATCTTTTGGAAAATTATCTTCAAATATTAATTCTGCATTCAGGTGAAATGGTAATAATAAAAAAATACTAAAAATTAATTTTACTAAATTATTCTTCATAAGGCATAACTCTTATTACATCACCGTAAATAATTACAACTCTTTGCCCATTCGGAAGGGCATTATTATCTCCTTGTACAAAAGCCTTTTCTTGATCATTTTTACAATTAGAAGTGTTATTACCACATTCATCAATATTCACTATATATTGGAAGCCATCATGATTGCCAATTTTAGCTTGTATTACAGAGCCCATAGCAGCTCCTCCAATAGTTCCATATACTATTGCTATATCTTGACACTTTGTTCCTAATATTTCTTCTTCTCCACATATTTGAGATGCTAAAAGACCTCCTATCATTGCTCCAGCAGTTGCTCCAATCCAATCACTTTCACCTTCAATTTTTACTGGAAGAGAGGTTTTAATTGTTCCATATTCAATATTAGTTACTTTTTGTGCATCAGATTTTTTTACCTTATTTGGAGATGTTGTATTACAAGAGATTAGTGCAAAACTAATTATAAGCGGAATTACAAATAAATTTACTAATTTGGTCATTAATTTATCAATTATTATAGTTAAAAATTGTCTAAAATAAGCAATTAATTTTAATAAATCATATAAATTTTATAATAACTTACTATTTAAATACTGATGAAAAGTGTATTTTTAATTCTTGGAAATCAATTATTTCCGCATAAACACCTAAGAAAATATAAAGACTCAACTATTTTTATGTGTGAAAGTTTTGATCTTTGTACTTTTCAAAAACATCATAAATTAAAACTCATTCTTTTTCTGTCATCAATGAGATCTTATGCTGATGAACTAAAAAAAAATAAATTTCAAGTAAATTATATTGATTTAAAAAAGGATTTTAAAATATCCTACAAAAAAAAATTAGAAAATTTTATAAAAAAAAATAAATTTGAAGAATTAATTTCTTTTGAAATTGAAGATAAATTTTTTGAAAAAAAAATAAGCACCTTATGTAAAAAAAATAAAATTAAATTAACTTTTATACAATCACCCATGTTTTTAAATTCAAGAGATGAATTTAAAAATTATTTAAGTAAAACAAAAAAACCCTTTATGGCAAATTTTTATAAAATTGCCCGTGCAAAAATAGATATTTTGATGGAAAATAATAAGCCCAAGGGTGGAAAATGGAGCTTTGATGAAGATAACAGAAAAAAACTCCCTAAAGATATTAAAATTCCAGAAATGATTACTGCAAAAGAAACAAAGCATACAAAAGCTTTAAAACAACAAATAAACACAATTTTTAAAAATCACCCTGGCCAAGTTGATAATTTTTGGCTACCTACAACTTATGATGATGCAGTTAAATGGTTAGATTATTTTATTATTAAAAAATTTAATTTATTTGGTGATTACGAAGATGCTGTTGATACTAATAATAACTTTTTATTTCATAGTGTTCTAAGCCCCATGATTAATTTAGGTTTATTAACACCAGATCTAATTATTGAGAGGATAAGAAAAGTTGAAAATAGAATTAAAATTAATTCTTACGAAGGTTATATTAGGCAAATTATTGGATGGAGAGAATTCATTAGGGGAATTTACCAAAATTATGATCAACAATTAGAAGAAAATAATTTCTTTCAACATAAAAATTCCCTTACTAAAAAATGGTATGACGGTACAACCGGATTAGATCCTTTAGATCACTCAATTAAAAATGCTCAAAAATATGGTTACACACATCACATTGAGAGGTTAATGGTTTTATGTAACATTATGAACTTATGTGAAATTAAACCCAATGAAGTTTATAATTGGTTCATGGAAATGTTTGTAGATAGTTCTGATTGGGTAATGTCACCTAATGTTTATGGTATGGGATTATTTAGTGATGGAGGTATATTTAGTACCAAACCATATATTTGTGGTTCAAGTTATTTTATGAAAATGATGAATTTTAAAAAAGGTAATTGGAATGATGTTATGGATGGATTGTATTGGCGTTTTATTAATAAAAATAGAAAATTTTTTCAATCTAATCCACGTTTAAATATGATGGTTAATATCTATGATAAAATGAATACAGAGAGAAAAAATCATATTATAAAAAAAGCAAATCAGTTTATTATTGATAATACCAATTAATGGATAAATTCGATGTTGTTGCAGCAATAATAGTAAAAAATGGCAAATATTTTATTGCGCAAAGAAATAGAAATAAACATATGGGATTAAGTTGGGAGTTTCCAGGTGGAAAAGTGGAAAAAGGGGAAACTTTTGACATAGCATTAAAAAGAGAAATAAAAGAAGAACTTAATATAGAAATAAATATAAAAAACAAATTAGGTGAAGAAAATTATCAAGATGACAAAATAAATGTGAAATTACATTATTTTATATGCTCTCATGTTAATGGTGAAATTATTTTGAATGAACACGAGAATTCTGCTTGGGTTACAAAAAATGATTTTAAAAATTATAATTTTGCTGAAGGAGATAGTGATATTATAAACTTGTTATAAATATAATTTAAAAAATCCCTTAAAACCTTAATTTTTCTACTCTTTTTTCAAAAATTTTATTTTCTTTTATTTTAATGATAAAGACCAAAAACATTTATGAAAGTTGATAAAGATCAAATATCCGCATGGGGTGTGCATGCCTTCACTGGTTCTGGAGCTATACTTGGTTTTCTTGCCTTAATATCAATATTAAATAATGATCAAGTAGGTAGTTTTTTATGGCTTGGTATGGCCTTACTTGTAGATGGAGTTGATGGAACTTTAGCCAGGAAGGTTGGTGTTGAGGAAAAGGCGCCAAATCTAGATGGAATTATTTTAGATTCCATTATTGATTATCTGAATTACGTTATTAACCCAGCTTTAATGATTTACTGGTTTCAGATGGTACCATCAGGTTTTGAAATGATTATGCCTGCTCTTATATTTGGAGTTTCTTTGTACACTTTTATCAATGTGAATATGAAAACGGATGATTATTATTTCCAAGGTTTTCCTGCAGTCTGGAATGTTGTGGTTTTATATTTCTTTATATTAAATACAAATGAATGGATAAACTTAATTGTGATAATTGTTCTATCAGTATTGACATTCGTTCCATGGAAGTTTGTTCATCCACTAAGAGTAAAATCATTTAGAAATTTAACGATTTTTTTTACTGTTGTTTGGGCAGCAACAACACTACGATTAGTAACAAAATCAGAAATAAACTTAATTATAAATGATACAATTGTTCTTTTAATATGGCTAATTTGTACGGGTTATTTTATTTATATTTGTTTTCTTAGATCGATAAAAGACTATTAAAAGCGTAAGTAATTCAATATTATTTTGTATATGCAAAAAACGCATATCAAATAAGTATGAAATTCATTTTTAAAAATAAATAAATTTTATTATTAAAAATTCATCGTTCATTTTGAATAATTCAAAACGGAAGTAAACGAAAGTTGAAGGAACGCATGCAAGTTATTAAATCGTTCAATCTGTATTAACAGATCGGAAGTAAGCTAAAGCCGAAGGAACGCGGATCTTATAATTAATTTCCATAGCTAAGCATGAATTGTAACGGATATGAAAGGTTTGTTATAACTATGGTTAAAAAGTTAGATAATAAAAAATTATTCTATTCAAATCTCAAGAGGTTTACTCATTGATGTTTAATGAAATGTATCAATCTGAGTCAGTTATAAGAAAACATTATAACAATATTAATGATTGGTTGGATCAAATGACTTCAAAAGTTATTCTTGAAAAGAATGCTGAAGCTGAATCTCATTTTAGAAATATTGGAATTACATTTTCTACAAATAACGAAACTGCAAGAGAAAGAATTATTCCGTTTGATTTAATTCCAAGGATATTTACTTATACAGAATGGTTAAGGCTAGAAAGAGGAGTAATCCAAAGAGCTAAAGCACTTAATGCGTTTCTTGCTGATATTTATAATCAAGGTGAAATAATAAAAGCCAATATAATTCCTAAAGAAATTATTTACAAAAAAAAATCTTTTGAACCTTCAATGTTTGGTTTTTCACCTCCTAGAGACATTTATAGTCCTATAATTGGTATTGATTTAGTTAGAACAGGTCCAAACGAGTATTTTGTTTTGGAAGATAATTGTCGAACGCCAAGTGGTGTTTCCTACATGCTAGAAAATAGAGAAATAATGATGCGAATGTTTCCTGATCTATTTCATAACAATAGAGTAACGCCAATAGATGATTATCCTACAAGACTTTTACAAACTTTGATGAGCTTGGCTCCTATTAAATGCGAAAATCCAGAACCTGTATGCGTATTACTTACACCTGGTCCATTGAATAGTGCTTATTACGAACATAGTTTTTTATCAGATCAAATGGGTATTGAAATGGTTGAATCAACCGATCTATTTGTCGAAGGTAAATACCTTTATATGAAAACAGTAGATGGCCCAAAGAGAGTAGATGTTGTTTATAGAAGAATAGATGATGATTTTTTAGATCCTCTCTGTTTTAATCCTCAATCTGTAATTGGCATTCCAGGAATTATGGATGTTTATAGAACCGGAGGTGTTAATATTTGTTCAGCTCCTGGAGCAGGTATAGCCGATGATAAAGCAATTTATATATATGTGCCTGAGATGATAAAATTTTATTTAGGTGAACAACCAATCTTAGATAATGTTGAAACATGGAATTGCGAAAAGGAACAAGAATTAAAATATGTTTTAGATAATATAAATGAACTTGTCGTAAAAGAGGTTGATGGATCTGGAGGTTATGGGATGTTAATAGGTCCAAAATCTTCTAAATCCTCTATAGATGAATTTAAAACAAAACTGTCAACAAATCCAAAAGGATATATAGCTCAACCTTTACTTGATCTTTCATTTTCACCAACACTAATCAAAAATCAAGTTGAGGGAAGAAGGGTAGATTTACGTCCATTTTGTTTAATTGGAGAGCAGGCTCAATTAAGTTCTGGTGGTTTAACTAGAGTTGCAATGAATGAAGGTTCGTTTGTTGTAAATTCTAGCCAAGGAGGCGGTGTGAAAGACACATGGGTTTTGGCTGAATGAGTAATAAAAATGTTAAGTAGAACTGCTGAATATCTATATTGGATCAGTCGTTATATGGAAAGAGCTGAAACTACAGCCAGGCTTTTGGATGTTGGTTATAGAATGTCTCTTTTTCCAAATCCAAGTGGTTATAATAATGAATGGGAATCAGTTTTATCTGCTGCTGGAGCAATTGAGGGATATAAAAATAAATATGATACAATTGAACAGAAAAATGTGGAAGATTATTTATTTTTTGATGAAAGTAATCCTTCATCTGTTTACAATTGTATTCTTAATGCACGAAATAACGCATTAGTAGTTAGAACTTCCTTTACCCCTGAGTCTTGGTTAGCAATTAATAAAACTTATCAAGAGATACTAAATTTAAAAGAAAAAAAATTTACAAAATCTGATTTACCTGATCTGACTGAGTGGACAATAGAACAAGTAAACTTATTTAGAGGATCATTAAATTCTTTGCTTAGAAATGATGGTTATAATTTTCTTTTTCTTGGTTTGTTTATTGAGAGGGCTGATAATTCTGCCAGATTGTTAGATGTGAAGTATTTTGTTTTATTACCTAAGCCTCAATATGTAGGTGGTAATATCGATAATATGCAATGGAGTATATTGCTTCGCTCTTTATCTTCTTTTAGAGCTTTTAGATGGGCATACGATGGTAATATTACCGCAACTAAAATTGCTGACTTTTTAGTTTTAAATAATAATTGCCCTAGATCTTTAAGTTTTTGTATTCAGAATATTGTTAAGCATTTAACTAACCTAACATGTAGTCCAGCAAAGGTTGGAAGAATTTATGATAATTTAAAAGATCTAAATACTAAAATTCAGGAAGAAAAAATAGAAACTATTGTTGAATATGGACTTCATCAATTTGTAACACAATTTATTAGAAAAATATCTAGTGTTGATAACGAAATACATAAGGAGTTTTTTAATTAATATGGAACTAATCATCGAACACACAACTAAGTATGAGTATAAAAATCCAGTTGCTGGATTAATTCAAACTACTAAACTGCATCCTTCAGAATATAATGGTCTTAAAATTTTAGAGTGGAATGTCCATAACGACTCAGCTAAAAAATCAAAAATTTATAAGGATGGTGAGGCTAATAATATTCAAAGTTTTACAAATACAAACAAGGTGAAAAAAATACAATTTACAGTTCTTGGAAAAGTTGAAACATTTGATACAAAAGGAATTTACCAGAGTACTTCTGATAAAATAGATCCATTAGTTTACTTAAGAGAATCAAATTTAACAAAAGCAAATGCGGATATAAAAAATCTAGCTATTGAAGCTAAAAATGGTTTTAATGAAAATGAAAATCTAGAAACATCTCATAATCTTATGAATTTAGTAGCTGATAAAATTGAATACAAACCTTTAACGACAAATAATCAAACTACAGCCATTGAGGCATTTAATCAGAAAAAGGGAGTCTGTCAGGATCAAGCACATATTATGATTGCCGCAGCAAAAACTTTAGGAATACCTGCTAGATATGTAAATGGTTATATGCATAACAATTCCCATTCTTCAGAATTTCAATCTACACATGCCTGGGCAGAATTTTATATAAATGACTTAGGTTGGGTGGGATTTGATCCTACAAATAAGTGCAGTCCAGATGAAAGATACGTACGTGTTTCTTGTGGACTTGATGCAAGTTACGCATCACCTATTAAAGGTGTTTTTTATGGAAATATTAATAATGATTCTTTGATAGAAAACCTAGATATTCATGTACAAACATTGGAAAATAATTCTCAACAATAATTTGTTTGAAATATTTTCTTAACTTACTAGTATTATTTTAAAAAAAGGAGGAAATATGTTTCAAAATAAAAAACAACTTCAGTATTTATGGATTTTTAAACCTGAACTTAATGATATTGCAAAAAGAATTGCAGAAGATCATACAAAATGGATGAAGGAAACACATACAAAGGAAGGTGAAAAAGCACTCCTAATGTTAAATTGGTCTATAGGCCCTGAATTTAAAGATGGAAATAAAACAGGCAATATGTCTCTAATCTTAACAGAGCTTTATGAAAGTCAAGCAGGAATAGATAATCATTTTGAGCAAGCACAAAACAATGGCGCATCTTTTAGAGATGATTTTAGTGATTTTGAAAGTAAATGTGAGAATTTAGTAAAAATTAACAGTTCCGATATTATCCATTCAATGTGGTAAATATAATTTTTAATATCTAATTTATTTTTAAATAGATTTTAATAATCTTATTGTAATATTCAAACTACATATCTAAGTTAAATACCATATTTATTTAATTTATAGCTATTATGGAAATTGAAAAAATTTTTAAAAATTTAATTTTAGCTGACTTTATTGTCATTATATTAATGGTGATATCTTCTATGTATCAACCATCAGAAATTTCCAATCTTTATGAGGATTTAAATGATGGACTATTATCTAATTTTGAAAATTTTGCCCGAATAGTATCGATTAGCTTATTTTTTTTATATCTATTAACTTTAAATCTACTTTATCGATTTATCTCTTATGGAAAATCACTGTATTTATTTTTAGTAGTAGCTGGCATAGTTCTAAATTATTTTAGTGGTTCTGTTATTTATACTGCCTTTAGTGGTATGCTTGATCAAATTGGTGGATTAATTAGTGGAGCAATTTTGATTCTTTTATATTTTTCTCCAATTAAAGATAATTTTTAAATAAAAAATAACTTAGTTTTCTGCAATGAAATCAATATTTATGTATTTTTTATTAAAATTTAGTTAGAATATATAAATAGGTTCGGTCAAAACCCTTGTAAAAAAAAGACCATAAATTTGATTATGGTAAGAACATTAGCTAAATTTATAGTTGGTTTATTAAGTTTATGGGCAGTAGCATTTATAATTGCAGAGATAATGGGTGTAACTATCTATTTTCCCTTCACTATTGTTGAAAAACAAGAAATACCATATCATAGAATTACTTCAGTCAGATTAGCTGTTTTTCTTACTTTTGCTTACTTTGGGTTTAGATATCTTTTCCTTCAATCAGAAAAACTTTATCCTATTCAGTTTTTAGAAATTTATATTAAATCATTTACAATTTGTTGTTTATTTGTTTTTTATACTAGTCAAGTTGAATTTAGAGAATACTATTTTGTTTTTTTCTTATTTATAGTTTCTATAATCTTACATTTTGCATCAAGAAAAAAAATGAGAAGTTATTTTAATTAAAACAAGCGGCTATTAAACCGCTTGCAAATCTATATTAATAAGCCTCAAACATCGTTCGAAGGATAATTAAAATCAATCCAATTAATGGAAACATAACTCCTCTAATATTAGGAGTAATGCCGTAGTTATTTACAAGATTAAAATATCTAACAACAGAGCTAATTAAAGCTATTGCCATAAGCATAAACAAAAATGAATACCAGAATTTATATTGTACTACATTTTCTTCATAGGTGTTCCCAGTAACATCAAATGTTAACAATATAGACATTAATAACATTGTTAAAAAAACTGCACCTAAAGGACCTCTAAATACCAATTTTGGTTCCTCATTAGAAAAGCCTAATTCATTAAAAAATTTATCATTAAAATAAAACTGATAAATAATAAATAAGTTAAAAAGCATGAATAAAACATGGAATGTAAACGCCATTGTACCTCCAGCTTCTAGAATATATTCAGCCATAAAATCTCCTTTATAAAAATACTTATCAAATTATTAATGATTCTTTATAAAAAAATTATTAAAGTAATTTAAAATGAAAAATATATTAGTCACAGGTGGTTCTGGTAAAGCGGGAAGAGCAACAATAAATTTACTATTAAAAAATAACTATAATGTGTTTAATGTAGATTTAGCCAATCATTCTGAATTGAATGTCCCTTTTTCAAAAGTTAATTTAGAAAATTTTGGTGATGCAATGGAGTCTGTATCTGAAATAGATGACCGTATTAATGGAATTGATGCAATTATTCATCAAGCAGCTATTCCTGCTCCAGGTTTAGAAACCAATCATAAAACTTTTAAAATGAATACTTTGAGTACTTACAATATTTTTCAGGCAGCTAAAGTTTTAAAAATTAATAATATTGTATGGGCTTCAAGTGAAACTGTTCTTGGTTTACCTTTTGACACATATCCGCCATATGTCCCAGTTGATGAAGAATATTATCCTCGTCCTGAATCTAGCTATTCCTTATCAAAGGTAATGGGTGAAGAAATGGCTAGACAATATTGCAGGAGAAATCCTGAAATGAAAATATTTGGACTTCGCTACTCAAATATAATGGAAGAGAAAGATTACAAACAATTCCAATCATTCCAAAAAGATCCATTTTTAAGAAAATGGAATTTTTGGGGCTATATTGACGCTAGAGATGTAGCTCAAGCTTGTTTATTAGCAATGAAAAGTAAATTAAAAGGTGCTGAGAATTTTATTATAGCCGCAGATGATACTGTTATGGAAGAAGATAATAAATCTCTTCTTGATAAAGTATTTCCAAATATTCAAATTAAAGGTGAAATTGGAAAAAATAAAACATTGCTAAGTAATGAGAAAGCTAAAAAAATTTTAGGATTTAAACCAGAATATTCTTGGAAAAATATTAATTAAATTTCCAAACTCATTAAACCATTTTTATTAAAACTAATTGGAATTGGATTTGATATTTCTCCAATAAAATTACCATTTTGATCATCATGTAAAAAAGCCATAAAGAAAAATTTATTATCTTTTTCTATAACTCTACCTGCATAAAGTTCTATTTCAGAACTTGTTGTAAAGTAGGGGCCTGGTGCCAGATTCCATGGACCTTCAAATTTATCTGCAATTAAATAATGTGTTCCTCGCTTATTCGGCCCATTATAATTTTTTTTGAATTCATTAGACCAGTCTTCGGGATGGTTACAAAATAAACAATACCATTTATTTTTTACTGTAAATATTTGAGGAACTTCTAACTGACTAAATAATCCTCCAAATAAAGGTTGAATAGATTTCCATTCATAAAGGTCATCTGACTCAGCCATTCCAATTACCCCACACTGATAAGGATTATTGTGGATTGATGCTCTAGCTGTGTATGCCATTATAAATTTATTTTCATAAGGATGCTTCATTACCCATGGATCACGCATAGCACGATCTTGCCAATAATTATCACTCTCTAACTCTTGGTAAATATTTTTATCTAAATCGAGAGCTAATCCATTTCCATATCTATTAAAAGAATAGGGTGTGTCACCTATTGCATGACCAATTCTTTGTTTACTACCATTTTCCTTTTTATTTCTACCTGTATAAAAGTAGTGCCATTTATTTTTATTTTTAATTATTGATCCTGTCCAAGTTGTATAATCATCAAAATTTTCATTTTTAGAAGGAGTAAAAACTGTACCATGATATTCCCAATTAATTAAATCTTTTGAGGTAGCTAATCCATGAGTAACGTTATTATGTCTTAGATCAGGATCTTTTAGAGATTTATCAGCTTGAAGAAAATAACAATACCAAATGTCTTTATCATTACTTATCCAAAAATCCCAAAGCCATTTTTCTTTAAGTTTTATCAATTTAATTAAAAGATATTTCTGCTAAAGAAGCAGTATCTTCCAGATATAAATATAATTTATTATTGTAATAAATCATATCTCTTATTCTTTCACCAATATCTAATTTTTTTACAATATTAAAATTATTTTTTTTGTTATTATAATTGTATTCAAAAAAATATAGAGAATGGGCTTTTAAAGAAGCTACAACATATTGATACTCATTATCTAAACCAATAATTTGTGAAATTCCTATTGATGGATTGAAATATTTTAATGGTTCTATAAATCCATGTTCAGAATGTGATTTATGTAGTGGATATTTTTCATACTTATTTTTATTTTCAGGTGCATTTTTACCTCCATAATGTTCTCCATAAGATGAAATGGCCCAACCAAAATTTTGTATGGTATTGAAATCAAGTTTTATCACATTAATTTCATCTCCACCTTGAGGCCCATGTTCTGCCTCTAAAAGAAAATTTTCATCCTCATTATAAAAAAGACCTTGAGGATTTCTATGACCCATACTGATAATTTCATAACTTTTATTTTTCTTATTAATTTTAAGAATCTTACCAAAAATACTATTTTCTGTTTGTGCCCGATAGCGACTTCTAAAATCACCAAGTGAAAATAAAACTGTTTCATTATTTAAATTAATAATTCTCCCACCTGACTGGTGTGCATTATACTCATCATCAATATTATTATATTCATTTACGCATTCTTCAGATGTAAACAAAGTTGTAAAATGAATATAAACATAATTCATTTTTCCAGAAAGCAAGCTAGTATTCCAACAATTTTCTTTAACTTCTTTTGTGTAGGAGACATAAATATTACTACCAAAGATTTCTACGTCTTTTATTGAGTACCAACCTCCTTTTAACCATGAGTATTTTGGATCATCGAAGTGTCTTGATTTTTTAAATTGGTTAACATCAATAAAATTATTAAGATTATTTTGAATCTGTTTGAGCGATATTCCAAATTTCGGTTTATTTAATGGTTTTTTTGAATGCCCAATAATGCCGCTAGATGAAACAAGAATTAGATTATCTTGATGAATATCTAAATAACCACTTCCAGGAGTAGTATTCGTTATTCCGTATAGTAAAGTATCACCTATGGGAGTATAAAATTTAACACTTAAATTATCATCGTAGATATTAAAACGTCCATCGTAACCATAATTTAAATCTTTTCTTTGTGCATGTTTATAAAAAAGATTTCAGTGTTGATTGTTTGTGGAAATTTGAGAGTAAAATTGATTTTAATAAATACCAAGGAATAGTTGTCACCGGTGGTTTTAAAACTGATAAAAAATTTCTTAAAAAATTTAAAAATCTAAAAATAGTTTCAGTATTTGGTGTTGGATATGATGGTGTTGATCTGAATTATTGTAAAAAAAATAAAATAGTTATAACAAATACACCTAAAGTTCTTACTGATGATGTTGCTGATTTAGCACTTGGTCTAATGATGTCTTTATCAAGAAGAATAAATGAAGCCCATAATTTTATTTTGAAAAAAAAATGGAGCAAAAAACCGTTTGAATTAACAACTAGTCTTACTAACAAAACAGTAGGAATTGTTGGTATGGGTGAAATAGGTAAAGCATTTTCTAAACGAGTAAAATCTCTTTCTATGAAAATTGTTTATTTTGGACCAAATAAAAAAAATTTAAAGTATAAATATTTCAAAAATTTAAAAGATATGGTCAGTGTAATCGATGTAATGGTAATTACATGTATTGGTGGAAGCAAAACAAAAGACTTAATAAATAAAACTATTTTAAAACTCATGAAGCCTTCTACTATAATAGTAAATGTTTCAAGAGGATCTGTAATTAATGAAGTTCATTTATTGGATGCTTTAAATAAAAATTCAATAGCTGGTGCTGCATTAGATGTGTTTAAACTGGAGCCAAAAATTAACAATAAATTTTTAAAATTAAAAAATGTTTTGTTATCCCCTCATAATGGAAGTGCTACTTTTGAGACAAGATTGAGAATGGCTAAGATAAGCTCACAAAATATATCAAATTATCTTTATTCAAAAAAATTAAAAAACAAAGTTAGATACTAAAACATATTGTAATTAGTTTTCTTTTTTGATAATTTTTTTTTATGAAAATTTTTAGAAACTTTATTGTAGTTTTGATATTTGCCTTTCTTTCATTCAATTTTTTATTTGATTTCAAATATATAAATAAGCAAATTAACAATAATTTAAATGAATTTGTACATAAGTATATTTTATTTCATAAAAATACGACAAACTTAAAAACTCAAATCAAAGATCTTAAAAAAGAACGTAATCAATTCAGAGCACAAAAAGAATTATTTGAGGAAGCATTCAAAGATTTATATGATGATAGTATTGAAACTGAATATAATTCTCAAATATTAGTAAAAATACTTGAGCAATTTGATCCTTACGAATTTGATTTAGATATCAAAAGAAATAATAAGAATTTAGAATATTCAATTAATGCTGAGCACAGTTTTTCAAATAATAAAATCAAAGCAAGAATTTATAGCCCACATAAAAATATATTATTATATGGTATAGCCAATCAATTTCCTGCAAGCGGCTATTTAGAAAAATATAATAATAATTTAATTTTAATCTCGGCAAGTGGTGTATTAGCGTATTCTAATCAAATTAAAAATAATACAAATGATTTATATTTTAAACAAATTAAAACAAATATTAGTAAATTTATAGGGGGAGAACAGTTTAGAAAATCAAGAATACATGATTTTGATTGGTTAGAAGGTGGTTGGTTCTCAATTAAAGATGTAAATATTTACAAAGATCAAATTTACGTATCTTATACAAGAGAAGTGAAAGCAAATTGTTGGAATACAAGTTTATTACATGGAAAAATGAATTTAAAGCTTATTATTTTTGAAAATCTTTTCACGTCAGATGAATGTGTTCATTTTTATGATAATATTGACGGTGAGTTTAATGCACATCAATCTGGAGGGCGAATAATTAACGTAGATGATCTAAATCTATTTTTTTCTACTGGTGATTTTAGAAGTAGATTTAGAGCGCAAAAAGAAGATAGTATATTTAGTAAAATAATTGAAATTAATAAAACCACAAAAGATTACAAGGTTGTAAGTATGGGTCATAGAAATCCTCAAGGATTATATTACAATAAAAAAAATAATTTCCTATTAGAGGCGGAGCATGGCCCAGAGGGTGGTGATGAAATTAATTTAATAGATTTCAATATTAATAAAATACCTAATTATGGATGGGCTATTTCATCATATGGAGAACATTATGGAGGAAAAAATGCACCCTATAACAAAAAAAAGTATGTAAAATATCCACTTCATAAATCTCACTCTGAATATAATTTTATTGAACCTCTAATTTACTTTAATCCATCTATTGGGATTTCTCAAATAGTTGGTTTAGATAAAGATAATAGTTACGTAGTAGCATCAATGAAGGATGAATCTCTCTATTTTTTTGAATTTGACTACAATGATGAAAACATCACAACCCCAAATAAAGTTAGCAATGGTAATAGTGATAATATAAAAATTGAAAGAGTTCATATTGGAGAAAGAATTAGAGATATGATTTATTATAA
>CACKQA010000002.1 GCA_902602135.1 uncultured Alphaproteobacteria bacterium | reverse complement strand
TTGTGTGTAACAAAATCCTTGGATATGTTTTGTTTTTAAAACAACTTCAGTCAAGCTATCCATACGATCATAAACTTCTTGAATTGTCTTAGGTCTTACATGATCTCCGTGACCCCAAGAAAAAAATTTATCTCTTAGATTTAAAGGAAGCCACCAAGCTCCTCCATATTCATCAATTATATAAGGTTGATTTTTATAGGATGTTTCAAACTTAGGAAAATTTCTGTAAACTCCTTTTTTTGGATTTAAGACTTTCATTAATTTATCAGGTTTTGGTTCATAATGATGTACTGTCCAAATATCAGTTTTTTGATGTTGATAACCACTTGTTTCATTTACTGGTCTTGTTGGGTCAATTTTCTTTGTTACATCATATGCTAAACGCATTAATTTCTTATGTTGAGAATTACATTCCAAAGTATTAGTTTCATTAAAAGGAGTCCATGTAATGATTGATGGATGATTTTTTAAATGTTCTACTATTTTTGGCCATTCATGCATAAAAGCAGTCTCGGTACCTTTTGCATTTTCGTTTGCTCCCCAATTACCCCACTCAGCCCATGTTATGTAGCCTAATTTATCAGCCCAATAATGAAAACGATCTTCAAATACCTTTTCATGTAACCTCGCTCCATTAAAACCAGCCTTCATTGATAAAATAATATCATTTTTTAGAGCTTTATCGGTTGGTGCTGTCCAAATTCCGTCTGGGTAAAATCCCTGATCTAAAACCAATCTTTGATAGAGAGGTTTATTATTGAGATATACTTTATTTTTCTTCACTTCTATAGAGCGCATTCCTCCATAACTCTTAACTCTATCTAAAGTTTTGTTATTTTTTTCACTTATTAAAGTAAAAACAAAATCATAAAGGTTTGGTTGCTCAATAGACCACAACTTTGGTTTTGGAATTTTAATTTTTATTTTTTTTACTTTTGTATTGAAAATAGAAGAAGATATTTTTTTATTTTTAAATGTAATATCAACCTTAAAATTATCATTTACATTTTCTGAAAAATCAGGTGTAAATTCAAAACATGAACTTTTTAAATTTGGAACAATTGAAACACTCTTTATATGTTTTTTATCAGCAGCTTCTAACCAAACTGTCTGCCAAATACCAGTTGTTCTTGTATAAACACATTGATAAGAATGTAAAAAAGATGATTGTTTACCTCTAGGTTGCGTTCTACGTTTATCCAGAGCCCATTTTTTTGCTATTGCTATTTTTTTTGGAGTAAATCTTCCTTTGTACCAAGGGGATGGGTTCATACTTCCAGGACATCTTTCATCTATTACATAAACAATTAAATCATTATTTTTAGTAAAATTTACTGCTTTTGAAATATCAATACTAAATGGCGCTTGACCACCTATATTTGAACCAACTTTAGTTTTGTTTACGAATACATCACACTTATAATCAACTCCACCAAAATGAATGAATATTTTTTTATCTTTCCAACTATTATTTAATTTAAAACTTTTATGGTACCAAACTTCTTGCATGAAATCAGTGTTTCCAATACCTGATAATTTACTTTCAGGACAAAAAGGTACATTAATTTTTTTTGAAAACTTTTTTGAATTTAATTTAGATTTTTTAAAACCTTTAATATTTTTTGAATATTCGCAAGTCCAAACTCCATTTAAGTTTAACCAATCTTTTCTTACAAACTGTGGTCTTGGATGTTCTTTTCTCATACTTCCTATCTTTCTTTATCAAAAAAATGGAGGTGTAAAAACACCTCCATTATATAAAAGGGAAATTAACGAAGTAATTTCTTTAATTGATTATTTGCAGCCTTAAGACCTGAATCCATGTCTTTCTCACCAAGCATTATAGCTCCAATTTCTGTGTCCAATAACTGAACAATAGCTCCATAATTTATGGAATGCGGAGTATCAGTCATTATATCAGCTGTAGATGCATACTCAGTTCTATGCGGTAAATTCATATATGCATCACTGTTAATAACCGATGATCTATAAGACATGTGACCAGTTCTTGACCAATCAATACTGTGATCCCACATAAACTTTGCTAACTTCATAACAGCATCGTATTTTTCAGGACTTGAAGATTTTAATGATGCTGGAATTGACCACATATGTGAATCAGCCCATGTTGCTCCCTTATCATAAATTGTTGGCATAGGTCCAACATAGTAATTGAAGTCAACATTCTGAGAATAATAATCTACAACCCATGTACCATTATATAAAATACATGAATTACCATCCATCCAGAATTTTTCAGCACTACCATAATCAAGTTCAGGTTGGTAAGCGCCCGCAGCTTTAAGATCCAGATAAAGCTGAACTACATTTTTCACTTCATCAGTGTTAAGAGTTGCCTTTTTACCTTCAAAGAAATTGGCATTTTGTTGCCATGTTAGACTATAAACAGCTCTAGTCATACCACTTGCTAAATAATCAGCTCCTACAGCTTTACATGCATTTGCATGCTCTAACATTTCTGCAGGACTAGTAGGATATATTGGTTTTCCATCTTTGACTAAGCCAGCTTTTGCCATAAGATCCAAATTGGTATGGAACAATCCAGCATGAATATCAAGTGGTAAACCCCACATACCGCCATCATACGTTAATGCATCCATCATCATTGGAACAATATCACTAGAGTCCATTCCATATTTTTCTAATTCACCACTTAAATCTGCAATAGCTCCAATTGAAGAGAATTGAGGAATACGGTGTCTGTGCATGATATGGATATCAGGTGCACTATTATCCGCATATCTTGTTTGAAGAATATTATATGTTTGACCCCAATCAAGAACTTCAGTAGTAACATTAATGTCAGGATTTTGTTCATTAAAAGCATTAATTATTGATTGAATAATACATGCCTCTCCTGAAGTTGCCTTAGTATCACTTCCAGCATCTTCACAATCACCAAAGAATCTTGCAATCGTAATATCTACAGCCGATGCACTGAAACTTAAAAGGGATAGGAATGATGCAAAAAATAGTAATTTAATTTTTTTCATTTTTCCTCCATATTTACTAAACATTTAGTATTTGTTTAGTTAATTTGCATTGAATTTAATAATATTTCAAGTAAATTATTAATTTTTACCAACAAATTTTATTAGAAAATGAAAAAAAAAATCACATTAAGAGAAATCGCAAAACTTGCTAAAGTTAGTCCTGCAACAGCTTCAATAGTTCTTAATGATAAAAAAAACCAAGGTATTTCTGACAAAACATGGAATAATGTCAAAAAAATCGGAAAAAAATATAACTACAGTGGCAATAATAAAATTCGTAGACTTAATAAAAGAAAATTTATTTTTTTTATGGAGGAATTTTCTTACAACGAGAATGTTGCCAGTAAATTACTTGATGGTTTTAATGGTTATGATTTAAAGTCACATCAATTTGTTTTTTTGTTCAATAAATTACTCGATAATAAAAAAAATATTTTTAAAGCAATAGATGAATTTAAACCAGACGGTGTAATTATTGCAAACAGTTACACAAAAAAATTAGAAATAAATTTAAATAATCTAAATTTAAGTAAAATATTATTAAATTGTTACAGTAATAATTTTAATGGCTTAACAATATTACCGGATGATTACAATGGGGCAAAAAAAGCTGTAAATTATCTTTTTCAAAATAACTTAAAAAAAATTCCGATAATATTATCAAGTGATACTTGGATGAAAGGTTATAAAGATAGATTATCAGGTTGGCGAGATGCGCATACAGAAAACAACATCAATTATAGTAACAGCTTCATTGTTAAACCTGAAAGTAATGTAGAAAATGGAGGCTATTTTGAAGCAAAAAAATTATTAAAAAAAAATAAAAAAATAGATGCTATCTTTTGTACATCTGATGAAATTGCTATGGGCTCATATCAAGCAATAAAAGAAGCAGGATTGAAAATACCAAATGATATTTCAATTATTGGCTTTGATAATTCAAGAATAAGTGAACTTGTTAAACCTAAGCTTACAACCGTTCAATTACCATATTCTGAAATGACGCAAAAAGCCATTAAGCATATAATTGATCCACAAAAATTTAATGATAATTTTAATATTTTAGTTGAGTCTCCATTAATAAAACGTGAATCTGTAAAGGTAAAATAATGAAAATTAAAAACGACAATTTTTATGCATATTTATTAATATTACCTTTTATAGTCTTCTTTTTATCTTTTCTAATCTATCCATTTGGTAAATTATTTTATATGAGTTTTTTTGATTGGAATTTGATGGCTGTAGCTATCAATCCAGATAACAAAAAATTTATTGGATTTGAAAATTATATATATTTATTAGCTGGAGAAGGTGTTTATTATGATTTTACCGTTTTTTTAACTCCAATAAAAATTTGTGTACTTTTATTGATAATTGCTACTATTTATATTTTTCATAAAAACGAAATATTAAAGCATAACGTTGGTTTAAAGTTTTTCTTTATATTTGCTCTAATTGTTTATTTTATGAATGGAATTAAACCAACAGAAGATGCGTATTGGGAAGACGATCTATTTTGGAAAACAGTAAGAAATACAATTATTTTAGCTTTTTACTCTGCCTATGGTGTTACCTTCATTGCTGTCATTTTAGCCATTGCAACAAATAAAAAAGGTGTAACATTTACCATTATTAGAACGATGTTCTGGGCAACTGGTGGTGTTGGAGTTGTAGGATTATCATTAGTATTCAATCAACTTTTTGCTCCATATGCAAGTTTAGTAAATAATGCCATAGAGGCATTTGGGTATGATGCTTATCCTTTTACACAAAAAACAATTGGAGGTAGATTTGTTATCATTTTTGCAACTGTTTGGTGGACAATTGGTTTGCCAATAATTTTATTTATTGCCGCCCTTCAACAAATTCCTGATGAAAGATACGAAGCTGCAAGAATTGATGGCGCATCAAATAGTCAAATGTTTTGGTATATAACTTTACCAGGGGTAAGTAGAATTTTCCTTCTTGTATCCGTTTTACAAATTATTGCTCATTTACAAATATTTGCTCAGTCACAACTTCTAACTGGAGGTGGACCAGATAATAATTCAAGAACTTTAGTTCAATTAATTTACGAATACTCTTTTAGAGATATGAGAATGGGCTCAGGTGCTGCAGTTTCAGTAGTACTATTTTTAATCATAGGTTTTTTTACCTTTTTACAATTTAGGTTATTTAGAGAAAATGAGTAAAAGATTAACTCTCAATTTTTTTGTAATTTTAATAGCATGTCTAATATGGTTTACCCCAGTTGTATGGGTAATCTCTTTATCTTTTCAACCGAATGAATTATTACAAAAAACAACTACAAATTTCTTATTTGGATTTTTTCCCATTCCTTTTACTGTCGAAAATTATATTAAAATGTGGAGTTCAAGTTTTGATGTATGGGTTACGAACAGTTTAATAGTTGCGTTATGTGCAACTTTTTTCACTACTGTATTTTGCTCAATGGCAGGGTACGCATTTGCAAGAATTGATTTTTTTGGTCGTAAATTTATATATCCACTTGTTCTTGCTGGATTAATGATACCCGGTGAATTATTATTTATCCCTCTCTTTACGCAGTTTAGTTCTTTAGGACTAAATAACACACATACGGGTTTATTTCTTCCAAAGCTTGGAATACCATTTGGTGTTTTTATTATGACACAATATTTTAAGGGTGTTCCAAAAGAAGTAGAGGAAGCTTCTGTTATTGATGGAGCTAATCGTTTGCAAATTTTTATTAGAATAATGCTGCCACTAGCACTACCTGCGATTTTTACAGTAGCTATAGTGAATTTTGGTGGAGCTTGGAATGATTATGTATGGCCTCTTGTATCTGCCTCAGAACAGCACATGAGAACACTTCAGGTTGGTATGTCTCTTCAGTTAGGAAATAGATTGAGTATGTATATGGGTACATCCTTAGCAGGAATTATTATTTCTACTGTTCCAACTATTTTTCTTTTAGTATACTTTCAAAAATATTTACTAAGAGGTTTTGCCTTAGGAACAAAATAAAATTAATAAAATTAAATTTATTTTATTTTTAAGAGAATAAATAGGTATGACAATTTAGGTATTTTAGCCATTAAATTTTCATTTTGAAAAGTTACTATATTAGTTTTTTTTGGAACAATTTCGTTTGGTTTGTTAATAGTGTTTGATGCATATATACTTGTATGATTAATTATTTGCTGATCAATTATTTTAATAATTGGTAAGTTATTTATATCAAAATCTAAATCTACATTTTCTTCTTCTGATCTATTAATAATAAAAAAAGATAATGTTTTTTTTTCTTCATTTACTACAGCAGATGCATCTACATAGTTAACATCATCAGCTATATCACTTGAATACTTAGGTGAATTAATTTTAAGTTGAAGCGACTCCCCTCTTCCGTATAAAGATGCGAAATAAAGTGGATAATATACTGATTGCCTCCAACTAATTCCATTTTTTACTGTAGAAATTGCTGGTATAACATTAACAAGTTGAGCCATACAGGCAATTTTAACGATATGTGAGTTATTTATAAAAGTATTGATCACAGTTCCAATAAGTAAACAGTCTAACAGATTATATTCATCTTCTAAAATTGGGTATGCTTTGGGCCAATCTTTAATATCTGAATTTAAATGTGTATTCATTTTTTTAATACTATGATACCAAGGCTGATATTCATCAAAACTAATTTTAATATTTTTTTTTGATCTTTTTTTTGACTTTATAAAATTTATAGTACTTTCAACATCAGATATGTATGTTTGAAGACCAATACTATTAGTTAAATAATTAGTTGTATTATGTTTGCCAATTTCTCTTTCATCGGATCTATCTTCAGAATTACTCCAATATTTATGCATAGAAATATAATCTACGGAGTCATAAGTTAAATCTAATACTTCTCTTTCCCATTCTGGAAATGTTTTCATTGTATCTGACGAACTTCCACAAACAACCAATTCAATATTTTTATCAAATAAACGCATAGCTTTTGCAGTTTCATTGGCAAGTCTTCCGTATTCATAAGCTGTTTTATGACCAACCTGCCATTCACCATCCATTTCATTACCCAAGCACCACATTTTAATATTATGAGGGTCTTTAAATCCATGTTTTATGCGTAATTCACTCCAATAAGAGCCACTTGGATGGTTGCAATATTCTATGATATTTCTTGCCGCATCAATACCTCTGGTTCCAAGATTAATAGCATAAATAGGCTCTGTGTTAACTTTTTTACACCATGTGATAAATTCATTTAAACCAAATTCGTTAGTCTCTTTACTTTTCCAAGCTAAGTCTAATCTTGTTGGCCTGTCTTCTTTTAAGCCAATGGAATCTTCCCAATTAAAAGCTGAAACAAAATTACCACCAGGGTACCTAACTGCAGGCATATTTAATTCAGAAACTAATTTCATTACATCTTTTCTAAATCCATTTTCATCTGCCTCAGAATGATCAGGTTCGTAAATACCTTCATATATTGCTCTTCCAAGATGTTCTAGAAATGAACTATATATTCTTTTATCAATGTGACTAATTTTATAGTCTTTATGGAGAACAATTTTAACTTTCATAAAAAATTTATATTAACAAGAATTAAAAAATCATAATTAAAAAAGATTTAATTACAATAATTATTCAAATATAAATTTGAATAGATATGAATAATTTACCTAATATTGATAATTATTATAACTTAGATGAAGAAAAAATTGATTTTTTTTGGCAAAATGGCTTTGTAGTGTTAAAAAATGTTTTATCAAAGAGTGAAATTTCTTCTTATAGAGATGAAATAAAAAAAGTAGCAGAAGAAAGAAATAAAGATAAAGATAAAGAATTTGGTGGTGCATTTTATCAAGCACTTAATATCCGCTATGACTCTAAAGGTGTTGAAAAATTTTGTTTATCAAAACGTTTGGGAAAAATTGCTGCTGATCTAATGAAGGTTAATGCTGTTCGAATATTTCATGAACAAGCAATTTTTAAACACCCCGGAGATACAAAATCATACTGGCATCAGGATCAATTTTTTTGGCCACTTGATACAAATCTTCATATTGGATTATGGATGCCATTAATCGATTGTAATAAAGATATGGGAATTATGCGATTTGTAAAAAATTCTCATACAATGGGTGATTTAATGGGTATATCAATAAATGAAAAATCAGAAGATCATTATGATAAGATAATTGAAGAAAAAAATTTGGAAGTTGTTGAATTAGACTCAATAGATGCTGGTGATTGCACTTTTCACTTTGGATGGACTATTCATGGAGCTGGATTAAATAAATCAGACAAAATACGTGAAGCAATGGTTGTAACATATTATGCTGATGGATCTCGTGTAGGTAAACTTGATACAAAAGATAGAAAAGGAGATGCTGAATTATTTCTTGGTGGAAAAAAAGCAGGAGAAATAGCAGATCATCCGATGAACAAAATTGTTTATCAGCGCTAAATATTTATAACTTTTTTTAACTTAAAAGATTTAATTGATGCAAGTGCAAGTTCTAAAGCTCGTTTTCCAGCCTTAGCATGTATTGGAGGGCTCTTCCCTTTTATGAAATTATTAATTACTTCTTTATAATGCTCATCAAACGTTCGCAAAAACTCTCTTTCGTAATCATTAAAAAATCCTGCTTTCCACACTTCAGCGGTTTCACTATCTTTCTTGTTAAATGTATATTTTTGCACCTGATCCTCTATTAAAATTCTTCCCTTCGACCCATTTATTTCTACATAATGAGAATTAGGATATTGATAAGATGTGTCATATGATCCAAGCAAGCTTCCAATTGATTTGTTTTTGAAATTCATTGATACAACCATCGTACTAAAACCTTTTTTTGTTTTATCTGTCATAAATGAATGAACTGATTTTATTGGTCCATTTAAATATTCAAGCATATCAAATCCATGGCATTGAGTTTCAATTAAGTTCCCGTTAGGATCTAAATTTTTTCCACCTCCACCACCACCAAATCTCCATGTAATAAAATTAATTTCTCCTAACTGATTATTTTTAATTGCTTTAATCGCTTTTTTTACTGGAGTAGAATAATGCCAATTAAAATTAATTCCAAAAAAGAGATTTCTTTTCTTAGCTTCAGATAAAAGTTTATTTGCTTCACTCATTTTAAAAACAAGAGGCTTCTCAACAAATAAAGAAGTATTAGATTTAATCACTTTCATTGTCATGTCGTAATGATGTTCATTCGGAAGACTTATATTTATTAAATCAGGTTTTTGATTTTTTATTAGTTCGTTAAAATCAATATAATATGGAACATCATAAAGTTTGGCTCTTTTTTTTGTTCTTTCTTTATTTCTTCCTAAAATGCCACAGAATTCAACTTGAGGGCTTTGTGAAAGAATACGACAATGTTGTAAACACCAATTACCTGTTCCAATAAGTGCAACTTTTATTTTTTTCATAAATTAGTTATGAACAACAGCTATTTTACCTGCATCAGATTCAGGAGAGAAAAAATGTTCATATGATTTTTGGACATCTTCAATGTTATACTGATGTGTAATTATTTGAGATAAATATTCTTGATTATTTTTAAGTAATTCATGATTTGCCTCCATTTCATTATAAGAAAAATACTCACTACCAAGAATGCTTCTTTCTGGACCACCCATATCTGGATATTGTTCAAATTCCAAACCTTCACCATTACCAACCATAACTAACACACCCCTTTTAGCTAAAGCTTGAAGAGCATTTTTCCTAGCTACTGTTTTACCTGTTGCATCAATAGCAACATCAGGATTTTTAATTCCGTGTTGCTCCATACCCTCTTCTAAAGATTGTTTCGATAAATCTATAGGTAAGCCACCCATCTTTTCTGCTAATGGTAATCTAGATGATTTAACATCATTAATCATAACGGGTAAATTTTTTGCAAAAGTTAATTTACTCATTGCTAAAAGTCCGAGACCGATAGGTCCTGCGCCATTTATTAGCACTGATTGAATATCTTTATGAACTAACTGTGCTCTTTTGGTAGCATGGCCACCTGTCCCCATTACATCTAAAAGCAACGTCGCATTGATCACATCAACACTTTCATCGACTGGAAAAAAAACATAATCATTTACAAGATAATATTCACAAAAAGCACCATCAACATTAAAACCATAATCACAGTTTTTATGTAAACATTGATTAGTTAACCCTAATTGGCAACTTCGACATTTATGGCAATAATCATATAAGTATACAGCACCTTTCATACCGATTTCAAATTTGGCATTTTTTCCTTTATCTACAATTACACCGGCTCCTTCATGTCCTGGAATACATTGAGGACTTCCATTGTAAAATTGATTTCTATCAGAACCACACAATAAATTTGCTTTTGCCTGAATTAAGAGTTGATTATCTCCTGGCGTTGGAATTTTTCTTTCTTCAAACTGTACTTTACCATCTCCAGTAAAGATCGGCACATTCATAAATTCATTTTTCATATTTTAAGATGATGAAATTATACTCTTAAAATAGAATTTTTGAAGCAAAATGAAAATAATCATGAGAGGTAAGTAAGAAATTACATATCCGGCATATGGATAAATTGACCTAAACCCAATTTTAGATAGAGTGACATTTATCATTTGCATATCAGCAGAGTTCATAATGATAAATGCAAGTAAATAATCTGTCCAAGAAATATAGATAGCAAATATGATTAAAGTAATTAAACCAGGGATAGCTAATGGAAGCATAATTGAAAAAAGAATTTGTATTTCTGAACTATCATTTAAAATTGCTACTTCCCGTAGAGATTTTGGGATACTATTAAAAGAATTAAACATTAAAAAAAATCCAATTGGCATAACGTAAATAGTATAAATTATAATTAAGCCTAGATAACTATCATTTAAATTAAGTTTATAGAGTAAAATATATAAAGGAATAATAATTGAGTAAACTGGAATTAAGAAAGGTAAAATTAATAAAATAAATATAAAATTTTTATAAGGTATTGTTAGTAATGAAACTGCATACCCAGCTAAAATATTTATAATTAGTGATAATACGACCGTTCCACTTGTTACAACTAAACTATTTAATAGTGATTGTTTGAAAGTATTTTTATTAGTTCTTATTTCTAAATCCCAAATAGAAAAATAATTTTTCAAAGTAAATTGATTAAAAAAATTATCAAATCTAATTTCAGTTGTAGTTTTAAAAGAAAGAATTAATATTATTAGAATAGGAAATAATATTAAAATACATAAAACAATATTAATCGTGTAGTACCAAAACTTGTCTCTATAAATAAAAGACATTGCTTTTATTCTTTAACGGCACTTCCTGTAATACCTCTAATAAAGTATCTTTGCAAAATTGAGTAAATAATAATAATTGGTATAAAACTTATAATTGAACCTGCTGTTAGATTTCCCCATTTCATTTCAAATTTAGCTCCTCCAAGTGCTATTTTTGCAAGTGTAGTATTTAGCATAATATTTTCAGGACTATTTATATAAATGAAAGCTAAGATGTAATCATTCCAAGAAATATATAAGGCAAAAACCATTACTGTTAATAGTCCTGGTACTGCAAGAGGTATCATTATTGTAGTCATAATTCTTAGTTCTGAAGTTCCCTCTAACAAAGCTACTTCTCTTAATGATGAAGGAATACTACTGAAAGCATTTCTCATCATAAAAACACCAATAGGTAACATACCTGTTGCATGTAAAAATATTAATCCAATATGAGTATCCGTTAAGCCAAGAGATTTTAATAATTTATAGATAGGTATAATTAATGAAACTGCAGGAATTAATATAGGTAAAATTAATGCAATAAAAATTGCTTCTTTAAATGGTATCCTAAAAAAAGTTAAAGAATAACCAGCTAGTGTTGAAACAATTAAAGATAGAACAATAGTTCCTATAGTGACTATTCCACTATTAAAAAAGGCTCTTTCAATACCTGCTGTTATTGTTGTACTTCCAGATATTTTTTTTTGTAACTTAGTCCTCATTTCATCATCGAAGTTCCATGTTGTGTCATAGTACTCCCATGTCCAATTATGAGGATAGAAAGTTGGGTTACTTGTAATTAATTCATCCGGAACCTTAACAGAAGAAATAAAAGTCCAATAAATAGGGAATAATATTATAACTACCAAGGCATAGTTAATAACATAATACCAATACCAATCAGATGAATACCTTTTCATGTTATTCTTTTACGGCACTTCCAGTCACTCCTCTAACAAAGTATTGTTGAAGAAAAATATAGAAAATTATAATTGGTACAAAACTTATTATTGCTCCAGCATTTAAAAGCCCCCAAAAAGTATCAAATTGAGATCCTGCGAATGTTAATTTCATTAGGAAGACATTTAACATTTCCATATCAATAGTATTTACAAAGAGAAAAGCTAAAATAAAATCATTCCATGAACCATAAAGAGCAAAAACCATGAGTGTTAAAAGACCTGGTATCGCTAATGGCAACATCACAGTAAACATAATACGTAGCTCACTAGAACCTTCTAACAAAGCTACTTCACGTAAAGATGTTGGTATACTCATAAAAGCATTTCTCATTAAAAAAACTCCTAATGTCAGCATACCTGTGGAGTGTATTAGGATTAAGCCTAAATATGAGTTCATCAGTCCAAGCTCTTTTACTAATTTATAAAGAGGTATTAAGAGTGAAATTCCAGGTATTAAAATTGGCATAATTATAAGTAAAAAAATAAAATATCTAAATGGAGTTCTTAAAATAGTAAGAGCATATGCAGCTAAGGTAGAAACAATTGATGACAGTACTACAGTTCCAATTGATACAATTGCACTATTTGTAAATGCAGATCTTACATTACCCATAGAGCTAGTAGGTTTTAAGTTCCAAATTCTTTCATAACTTTCAAATGTTGGATTTATTGGAAAGAATGTTGGGGTACTTGTTATTAGTTCATTGGGTGGTTTTATTGAAGAAACAAATGCCCAATAAATAGGAAAAGAAACAATAATTATTAAAGTAACATTTATAAGATAATATAAATACCAATCTGATTTGTATTTTTTCATAAATGTAATTAAAATAAATTAATTTTCATTAACCCAGACTAACATTTCATTTTCACCTCTATTAGACCAGCAATAATATGGAATAAATTTAAGCGATGTTTCCGTTATGTCTGGTTTATCCTTTAGATATAGATCTTTAGAATCTTTAAATTTAAATCCATTTGCTGTTAAAGAAATAATATTTTCTGAACTTATTTTTTCATCTTTTTCATCAAAATTATTATTTGTATTTAAAATTAATTTATTAAGATCTTTGCCATTATCTTTTTCTTCTAAACAATAAAGAAGTGGACCTCTAAATAAGCATGCTCTTCTTACGTTGTATCTAACATTTGGATTGGTTCGAACATATCTTGGTGAAAAATCAAAAGATAAATCAATTACATCTCCTTTTTGCCAGTTTTTGTTAATTTTGGCATAACCATTTTCAACTTCATAATCAATTTCTGATCCATTAAGTTTAATCTTCATATTTTTATCCCATGAAGGAATTCTAAAATAAATTGTAGTTTCGTTATTTTTTGATTCTATTACTTCAATTTTAGAATATCCATTATGAGGAAAATCACTAGTTTGATTTAATTTTATACCTTGAGTCTTATTCATTAAATCAATTTCAGAAGAAATATATTGATCAACAATTAATGAATCTTGATATAAATTATATATATACATATCCATACTTGCAAACAGGCGAGTTATATTTGGTGGACAGCAGGAACACATATGATATCTATCTCTAACACCATGACGTCTACCCTGTGAATGTAGATATCCAGGAACACACTCTAAATAATTATCATAAAAGAAGCCTTCACCATCTAAAGAAGTACTTGCTAAAAGCAGATTATATAAACTATTTTCAATAATATCACCGTACTCACTGTTCAATTCCAACTTTGACATTCTGTTAGCAAAATAAATAAGAGCTATAGTTGCACATGTTTCAGCATATGCCATGTCATTGGGTAAATCGTAATCATATGTAAATCTTTCTCCAATGTGTGCACTACCAACTCCGCTATGAACATACATTCTCTTGTCAACGATGTTTCTCCATAGAGTCTTACATGCATTTAACAATTTACTATCGTTATTTAATCTTGCTAAATCAGCCATAGCCGTAAACATATAAAGTGCTCTTACTGAATGTCCTTCTGCTGTTTTTTGATCAACAGGTCTTTCATGAGCCTGCCAATAATGGAGATCTCTAAAAGTTTTACCCATGAAATCTTGATCGAAAGCTGCAAAATCTCTCATTGCTGATGGCAACAATGAAAAATCAATTTCACCCTCTTTTTCCATTAATTTCTTTTTTTCTTTTACATAATAATGATCTTCGGGTTTATCGTGGGTACCACGTTCATCGATAAAATAAGTCGCTAAATCGAGAAATTTTTTATCATTTGTGTGTTCGTATGCCTTAACGAGAGCAAGTTCTATTTCTTGATGACCTGGGTAGCCCCTCATCTTACCCTCTTCTCTTCCAAATTTAGTAATTATATGATCTACATATCTTTCCATTGCATCAAAAAATTTAGAATTACCTGTTGCTTTGTGATGCTCAATTGCAGACTCAAGCAAATGGCCAGCACAATATAATTCATGCCTATCTCTTAAATTAGTAAATTTATTATCTGGTTCATGTCGTGAAAAAAAATAATTTAAATATCCATCCTCTTCCTGGTTAGCGATAATTTTATCAATTATAGAATCCATTTTTTTTTCTAAATCTTCATCTTTTTCTTGTTGCATGGAGAAAAAAGCACCTTCCATTAATTTAGCTAAATCTGATTCCCAAAAAATGTGTGGTCTTTGTTTCACAGGATCATTATCACCAGTCATTGCTTTAATTCTTCCAGTATCTTCAAAGGATTTCATAACTGCAAATAATGAAGTATTTTTATTTAATTCTTTTCTTTTTTTCCAAAAACCGCCATTTATTTTTGTATCTATGATATTCATATTCTTAACCTTTCTTCACTATTAATATCAAAAAAGTAACAGTCTT
This sequence comes from uncultured Alphaproteobacteria bacterium, assembly GCA_902602135.1. Taxonomy (GTDB): domain Bacteria; phylum Pseudomonadota; class Alphaproteobacteria; order HIMB59; genus CACPNW01. Next base: position 25,040 of record CACKQA010000002.1, on the reverse strand, counting down.
CCTTATTGAAGTTTAATTTTAAAACAGAATCAATATCATACTGTGTATTTTTATCTGTTTTGACAATTAGATTTTGATTATTTGATTTAAATGTAACAAGATTTGCCTCCCCCGTTAATTCAACAGAATAAACTTTAGCAGATCCATTATTTGTATCAGTATCACTGACTATTTGAATTTTATCAGGTCTAACTCCAAGAGTAATATCACCTTCATAATCAATATCAAAAGATGTTGTTAGACTATCAGAAATAAATTTTTTGTTTTCTACACGACCATCAATTAAATTCATTGCAGGTGAGCCAATAAAGCCAGCAACAAATTTAGAAGATGGATCATCGAATATTACCTGTGGTTTATCAAACTGCAAAAGTTTACCGTGGTTCATAACAGCAATTCTATTTGCAAGTGTCATCGCTTCTACTTGATCATGAGTTACATATATTGTCGTTACACCAAGTCGGTGATGAAGATTTTTTAATTCTGCTCTCGTTGTAACTCTTAATATAGCATCAAGATTTGAAAGAGGTTCATCCATTAAAAAGACACGTGGTTGACGCACTATTGCTCTTGCTAAAGCAACACGTTGTCTTTGACCACCTGATAGTTCGGCTGGTTTACGGTGTAATAAATCTTGCAATTCAACAAGTGAAGAAACTTCTTTAATAAGTTTATCATGTTCTGAACTTGGAATTTTTTTCATTTTTAGAGGATAAGCAATATTATTTCTAACAGTCATGTGGGGGAAAAGACTATAATTTTGAAATACCATTGATACATCTCTTTTTCTTGGGTCAACATCATTTACAATTTCGTCACCAATTTTAATCTCACCATCAGTTATATCTTCTAATCCAGCAACAAGACGCATCGTAGTTGTTTTACCACATCCTGATGGACCTAAAAGTACAACGAATTCACCTTCATTAATATGGAGATTTACTTGATCTACAGCAGTTACGTCTCCCCATTTTTTTGTTACATTTTTTAAATCTACAGAATACATATAACCCCCTATTCTTTTACTGCGCTTCCTGTAACTCCTCTAACAAAATATTGCTGAAGAAAAGTATAAAAAATTATTATTGGAAGAAAACTAACAATTGAGCCCGCTGTTAGACTTCCCCATTTCATTTCAAATTGAGATCCACCTAATGCAATTTTCATTAATGAAATATTTAACATTGTATTTTCTGGTGAATTTATAAATATAAAAGCATATATGTAATCATTCCAGGAAACATACATTGCAAAAACCATCACTGTTAAAAGACCGGGAATTGCTAACGGTAGCATAACAGAAGTAATAATTTTTAATTCACTTGATCCTTCAAGCATTGCTACCTCTCTTAATGAGGAAGGAATGCTGTTAAATGCATTTCTCATCATAAAGATTCCTAAAGGCAACATTCCACAAGTATGTATCAAGATTAAACCTAAATGAGTATTAGTAAGCCCAAGGTCTTTTAATAATTTATAGAGCGGTATTATTAGAGAAATACCTGGTATTAAAATTGGTAATATTACTAATAAGAAAAAAAAATTTTTTAAAGGAGTATTTAAAACGGTTAGTGCATATCCCCCTAATGTACAAACGATAATAGTTAGTATAATTGTTCCAGCTGAAACTATTGCACTATTCATAAAAGGTCTTTTGACTCCTTCACCATCAAGTCTAAATTTGCTCTCAATTTCAACACCAGATGACTCTGAGTCTTCTGATTCAGTATCTTGAAGTCTTTTGAGTCTATCAAAATTCCAAATTTGATCATAATACTGCAAAGTTAAATCATGAGGATAAAAAGTAGGCTCACTAGTAATTAGCTCACTAGGTTTTTTAAATGAAGAAATAAGTGTCCAATAAATTGGAAAAATAATTATTATAACTAAAGTATAATTAATTGCATAATACCAGTACCAATCCGATGAGTAACGTCTCACTTAGTAATTCTTTCTAAATAAACGTAATTGAATTACAGTAAGTACAAAAAGTATTATCATTATAATTACACCAAGAGATGCAGCTGGACCTAATTTGAAATAATCAAATCCCATATCAACAGTATGCATAACAAGTGTTTTAGTAGAGTTTGAAGGACCACCTCTTGTCATAATTACAAATTGTTCATATGCTTGAATTGAACCTGCTATGGATAAAATTAAAGCAAGGGCAATTGAAGGTCGTAAAAGAGGAAGTGTTACATTCCAAATTGTTTGCCATCGTGAAGCCCCCATTAATTTAGATGCTTCATAATAATCATCTCTTATAGCTTGTAATCCAGCTATCAAAATAATCATTTGGATACCAGAAAACTTCCATGTAACCATAGCATTTACAGCCCACATTGAAGATGTTCCTGTTTTCCAAACATTAAGATTTTTATTTTCTCCACCAAAACCAAAAAATTCTAATGCATAAACTATTACTCCGTACATTTCACTGTAAAGCCATAACCAGACATAACTAGCTGTGGCAAAAGACATAACTACAGGTAAAAAATAGATACTTCTAAAAAAAGTTGTTCCCCAAGCTTTTGCGTTACATAATAGTGCAGTTCCAATAGCGACTACAAACAACATTGGTGTAACAGTTAAAGTGTAAACAAAAGTAAATTTCAAAGATTCCCAGAAACGTTCATCCTGGAACATAAAAATATAATTATCAAGACCTACCCACTTAGGTTTTCCAAAAAGTGGCCATTTGTGAAATGACATATAAAAAGAATTTACAAGAGGATAAAGAAAGAAAACTGCAAGTAAAATTAATGCAGGCGAAACCATTAAAAGACCAACGAGTTGTTCTTTTCGTAATCTACTCATAAGTTTCGCCTACAATGTTTTATCTATTAATGACCAGCATCAATGATTTTTTGCATGATTGCATTTTGTTCGTCAAGAACTGTCTGCACATCTTCACCAGCAAAAATTCGTTGATTTGCTACTTGCCATGGATCCATTAACTCCTGATAAACAGTTGTATAAGGAACATCTCCAACAGTAGATGCATTTGCAAATACCATGTGATCATCAGTTAGGTATGGATTACCTTCAAATAGATCTGCTCGAATTGGTATACCACCATTTTTAGTATATACCTCGATTTGACCTGCTTCAGATAACACATATTCAATGTATTCTAGAGCTGCTTCTTTAGCACCAGTAGTAACTGGGATTGCAATTAAGTCACCTCCGATAAATGCTGAATTACTTGAACCGTCACTACTCATAAATGCTGTAAATCCAGCATCTACTTTTTCTGTGTGATCTTTAACAACATTAATCATGAAGTTTCCTGTACCAATCATTGCGATATCACCTGCTAGGAAGCCATCTTGTTTATCTGGCCAATCCCAAACATCAACGTTTTCTGGCACACAACCAATGTTAATTAAATTTTGGTAATGCTTAAACCATTCAACTGTTTTTGGATGATTTAACTCAGCTGTTTTACCATCTTTACTTACCCATGAACCACCATTTGCCCAAGCAACTGGCATACCTGTAAAGATCATACCACCATAACTTTTTGAAGGCCAAGCCATCATTAGTTGTCCTCTAGCAGCAAAGTCTTCACACATACTTGTCATCTCTGCCCAATCTTTTGGTGGGTTTGGCATAAGTTTTTTATTATAAACATAACCAGACACATCGGCAGCATTTGGTGCAGCAAAGTGTGTTCCATCATACGATCCTAAAGCAAGCATTGGACCATTTAATTGATCATAATATGGTTGTGACTTTAAAAAGTCAGTCATATCTTCTAGTGCACCTATTGCAGCATAATAAGGAACGTTAATTAAGTCGATGTTTGCAACATCAACTCTTTCACCTGCGGCAAGTGCAGCTGTAAATTTAACCTGAAAGTCAGCATGACCAATTAGGTTGTTAATAGCTACGATATCTTTTCCTTCGTCAGCCATTTTTTTATTAAACCCTTCAACCATCCAGTCTGACCATCCACCTCTACTCCAAATAATTAATTCTTCTGCAGAAGTAGTTTTAGCGAATGGAAGAATAGTTAAAGAAATTAAAAATAATTTTACTAGTAATTTCATATTACCTCCCAATAACATGAAAATTCTACAAAAATAATGTGTGCATTTCAATAGTTTCTCAAAATTATATTTATGATTAAGTTAAGTTATATTACTATTTTCTGGCATTTTTTTTGAGTCTTTTTCTTTATAAGTTATTAATAAAACAGAAGAAAAGACGACAATTCCGCCAATCCATGTCCAAAAATCAGGATTTTCATTAAATGCAAAATAACCAAATGCGGATCCAAAAATTAAGCCGCTAAACCATATAGGTTGGGTAACAGATAGATCTGCATATTTATAAGCTAAGTTTAGTGATAAATGCAAAATTGTCCCTGAAATCGCAGCGCAAAAAACATAAATTATTGAATTTATTGATGGCATTTGCCAAAAATAAATTGCTAATGGTAAAGCAAATATAGTCATTAAAGTATATTGGTATGTAACCATTGTTATAGGTGAATCATCTTTTGATACAAATTTTGATAAAATAATTATGAAAGACCAAAAAGTTAATGAAACAAGAATCATAATTGTTCCAATATTAAAATCTACAAATCCTGGTCTTACTATAATAAGCATTCCAACAAAACCAACTATTAATGCTAGAATACGAAACATATAAATTTTCTCTCTAAAAATTATAAAGCTTAGTAAAACTACAATTATTGGACTTAAGAAATGCATAGCTTTGAATTGCTCAAAAGGTACATAAACTAAAGCACCAAAACCTAAAATCATCACTGGGATATTGCAAGCGCCTCGTAATAAGTAGAATTTTAAATTCTTTGTCTTATAAGTAGTAAAATTATTTTTTATTAAATAGGGAAAAATAATCACTAAACCAAAAAAAAATCTCAAGAAGCCAATAGTATAAACATTTGAATCATATTGCGCTGCACGAACTAAAGCTTCCATTAGCACAGCAAAAAAAGATCCAGAAATAGTTAATAAAATTGCTCTGACATTATTGTTCATATGAAATTAAAGTTTAACTGGTATTGATTGCTTTGCTATATCCTTTTTAAGATAATTTTCTCTATATGTTATGATAAGAATTGAAGAGAATATAATTAAACCACCAATCATTGTCCAAATATCAGGCACTTCATCGAAGATTAAAAACCCAAATAAAGATGCAATTAATAATCGTGAAAAATTGACTGGTTGCAATACAGATAAATCTGTCAATTTATAAGCAGTATTTATACATAGGTGAACAATTGTTCCTGCAATTCCTGCAAAGACTAAATATATTAATGTTTCTGATGATGGTGATTGCCAAAAATATAAAGCAATAGGAAAAGATAAAAAGGTAACAAGAGTATATTGATAAGATAAAATGGTAAAAGCACTATCAACCCTTGCAGCAAATTTTGTAATAATAACAACTACTGACCAGATAGAACAAGAGCACAAAACTAAATAAGCTCCCACATTTATTGGCACTATACCTGGTCTCAAAATAACAAAGACTCCAATTAGACCAATAAGCAAAGCACCAATACGAATTAAATAAATTTTTTCTTTCAAGAAAATTACACTTAAAACTACTACAATAATAGGAGTAACAAAGGAAATTGCTTTAATCTGTTCTAAAGGTATGAATTGAAGTGCAGAAAATCCAAGTAGCATCATTGGTATATTTAAAATACCTCTTGTTAAATGAATTTTTAGATTTGGTGTCTTGTAATTTTGGAATTTATTATAAAATATAAAAGGAAGAATTAAAATAAAGCCAAAAAGAAATCTTAAAAATCCAGCAGTAAATACATTTATATCTTGAAGCGAAAATTTTATAAGAACATTCATTGTTACTCCTGACACAGAAGCAACTAAAGCTAAAATAATAGCTTTTACATTATTATTCATAAATTATACGAATGGAATATCGCAAATTTCTCCCTTGTAATTTTTATTATCAATAATGATATCAAATTTATCTTTAGATATAAAGTACGGCTTATTTATCATTGCAATACCAATAACCATTTTGAATGTAGGTGAAAAGACTGCAGATCTTATTTCACCAATTATTTTTCCATCTATTGTTAAATGAATTGATGATCTTAAATTAATATTATCTAAATTAATTTTAACACCCATTAATTTTTTATTAATTCCTTTTTCTTTAATTTTAATTAATTTTTCTTTCCCAAGAAATTTAATATCATTTTCTAGATTAACAAATTTTTCTAATCCACATTCAAAGGGATTATCATTTATGTCCATATCGTTTCCATAAGAGAGTAAAGCACCTTCAATTCTTTCAATTAAATGAGGACACCCTGGTTTGATATTAAACTGTTTACCTTCTTCAAATAATAAATCGTATAATTCTAAACCGGACTTAGTGTCTTCAACGTAAATTTCTACACCGCCCTGTTTTGACCAACCGGATCGAGCAATTAAGTGTTTAGAATTTTTAAAATTAAAATATTTAAAATTATAAAATTTTAATTCTAAAATTTCTTTACCAAAAACTTTCTCTAACAAATCAAAAGCCTTAGGACCTTGTACGGCCATAATATTTACATCAGGTTCAAAAATAGAAACTTCTAATTTTTTTCCTATTGCAAGACCTTTGGCAAATAACATAACGTCTGAGTCAGCAATTGAAATCCACCATTTTTCATTATTGAATTTCAGTACTACCGGATCATTAATCATACCTCCATTTTCATCAATAATTGGACAATAATAACATTTACCTTCTTTGGCCTTACTTAAATCTCTGCATGTCATTAATTGAACTAATTTATATGCATCCTTGCCTTTTATTTCTATTTGTCTCTCTGCTGCCACATCCCATATTTGAACATAATTTTTTAAATGGTTATATGTTTCTTCAAGACTTCCCTCAAAACCTGCGGGAAGTAACATATGATTATAGATAGTATAAGAAGTAACCCCTTGCTTTTCAATTCTTGAAGAATAAATAGTACTTCTTAATCTTCTTGATTTAGCTACAAATTGATTGGACATGAATTGCTCGTATAAATATTTAGATTAAGTTAGTCTACATCTAATTAAATTAAATTCTTTTAATGAATCAAAGATAATAATTGTAGGCAAAGTAAAAAGATAAAACAACTAATACAATAGCTACCCAAATCGATAAGTTAGTAAAAAAGGTTTTAAAATTACTATTAGAGCTTAAGAAAGAAGGTAAGATCAATAATAGTACCCCAATCATATAAATAATTGGAACTAGCTTATCCATTTATTAATATTTTTCCTTATCAATTAATTCACTGACAAGTAAATCACCAAATCCTTTTATTGAAGCTTGTTTATAAAATGACTTAGCCATTTTTGAGAGTTTATTAGCATTAGGTAAATCAGAAACAAGATCATTAATATAATTTAAATCTTTATATGTATTATCTACTGAAAAAACATATCCTTTGTAATTACCTTTTATAGCTTTATCAGCAATTCTATCTAAAGCACCCGAATTTCCTGAACCTAATCTAGCAACATCACATAACAGTTTAATATCAATGTTTAGCTTTTTTGCAGATTTAAAAAACTCAATCACAGTAGTAGTTGTCATCAATGATAAAAAGTTAGATAATAATTTTGCAGAAGATGCTTTTGATACATCACCAAAATTAAAAACAGACTTACAAAAAGAATTAAGAAATTTTTTACATTTTAAAAAATTACTTTTTTTACCACCATAAATACCACCTAATATACCTTGCTCACTTTGAACAGGACCTCCCATTACTCCACAAAAATTATATCTTATATTTTTTAATTTAAAAATTTTATCCATTTTTACAGCGCCATTTTTATTATGCGTTGTTAAGTCTATTACAAGTGTTTTAGTATCGAGTTCTTGTTTAATTTTTTTTGCAACATTTAATGCTACAGGTGTATTTGTTACACATATCATTAAACAATCAAGTTTATGTTTTTTTATTTCATTATATGATTTTAATTCTTTGGCCCCAATTTTTTTTAATTTGTTTATGGGTTTTCTATTTTTATGAGCAAATATATATACATTATGTTTTTTTAGTAAATTTTTAGCCATACCATAGCCCATATAGCCTACACCTATAAATCCTACATTGCTCATTAAAATAACTATAGTGAAAATATTAATATTTAAAAGTGAATTATCAAATTTAATTATGTCTAGCTGCAAACATGGAGACTAGTAAAACGATTATTAAAAGTGGAACACATAATAGATTTATAACGGCCCAATTTGAAAAATATAAAAGAAAACCAGCAGATAATGATCCTATACCTTGAGTAGAAAAAACAATAAAATCATTTAAACCTTGTGCTGTAAATTTATCCTTTTCTTCATAAGAAACAACCAACAAACTTGAACCTGAAACAAATAAAAAATTCCATCCAATTCCAAGAAGTATCAAACCTAACATATAAGAATAGTAAAAATCAAAGAATGTATTAGTGAATATACTTAAAAACAAAATACCTACTCCTGCATATATAATATTCGTATTTCCAAACCTTTTTATTAAATCTCCAGAAAATAGAGAGGGTAAAAACATACCAATGACGTGAAGTTGAATTACTATACTTGTTTCAAATAAAGTAAATTTATTAACAAGATGCATATGTAAAGGGGTGGCAGTCATAATTATTGCCATTGTAAAATAACCAAGACCAGCGCTTACGATTGATTGTATAATTTTAATATTTTTTAAAAGTTTAAAAATAGTTTCAATTTCAAATTTACTTTTATTATCAGAGGTTTTTGTTTCCTTGTAAAAGAGAAGAACAAAGAAAGGAATGATTGCTGTAAACGATAAGAAAATATAACTACCAAGAAATAAATTATTTGGAAAAAAATCTTTAAAATATTCAGCAAAATTAGATGAAAGTAATGCTGATACTATACCTAATAATAAAATAATTGAAATAGATCTTGGAATAAATTCTTTTGTAACTGATTCAGATGCAGCAAAACGATACTGATGAATAAAAGCTTGTGAGCTGCCAATTAAAAAATTACCTAATGCAAAAATAAAAAAATTTTCTAAATAAATTGCAAATGAACAAAGAATTAATGCTAAACAACTTAGTAATGATGAGAATAAAAATCCTTTCTGTCTTCCCCAAATACTCATAAACCTAGAAGCTAAAGGTGCACTTATTGCTATACCTATAATCATTAATGTCATCGGCACTGTTGCTAATGAATCTTTCATCATTATCTGGGATGTTATAATTCCACCTAATAAAACTACAGCCATAGGTGGGAAAGCCGCAATTGTAGAAGAAATACAAATAACAATAAAATTTTTATTAAACATTACAAAAGATAATTACTAATTGGTTATATTAATTTGATCACATGTCACTCTTTGATTTGCAATAATAGTTAATAAGATTATTAAGTAGACAATATTTGCTATTAAGATAAAAATAATAATGGTTTCAAGTCATGATTTTGTAAATGATAAAAGAAATAAAAATATTAAAATTTATATCAACGGAAAATTTTATAAAAGAAAAGATGCCAAAATATCAGTTTTTGATTCATCCACAATGCTTGGTGATGGTATCTGGGATTCGTTAAGATATCATAATAATAATTTCATTTTTCTAAAAGAACATCTAGATAGATTATATAAAGATGCAAAGCTTATTGACTTAAAAATACATTTGACACGTAAAAAACTTTCAGAAGCACTAATAAAGACTATCAAAATAAATAAAATGAAAACAGATGTTCATTTAAGAATAATTGTTTCTAGGGGCATTAAATCAACACCCTATCAATCACCTAAAGTTACAATATCTAAACCAACTATAATCATAATCCCTGAATATAAAAAACCAGATATTAAAGCATACAAGAAAGGATTAAAATTAGTTACAGTAAAAACTATTAGAGGACCAATCAATGTTCAAAATCCACAAATAAATTCACTTAGTAAATTAAATTGTATACTAGCATGTATTGAAGCTAATAAAAAAAATGCTGATGAAGCACTAATGTTTGATATTAATGGAAATGTCGCTACAAATAATAGTACGCATTTCTTCTTTGTTAAAAATAAGACAGTCTTTACTTCAACGGGGAAATATTGTGTTACAGGAATTACAAGACAAAAAATTATAGATCTATGTAAAAAAAATAAAATAAAAGTAAAAGAAAAAAATTTTAAATTAAATGAAGTATTAAATGCTGATGAAGCATTTTGTACCGGATCTTTCGCAGGAATTGTCCCAGTAAATCAAATAAATAAAAAAAAATACTCATTAAAGAAGAATCCTATTACTCAAGAATTAACTAATTTTTATAATAACTTATTTTAAATGATTAATTTATTTGTTTGGTCTGGGCCTAGAAATATTAGTACTGCATTGATGCGATCTTTTGAAAATAGAAAAGACACAAAGGTTTATGATGAACCTTTTTATGCATATTATTTAAAAAAAACTAACTTAAATCATCCAATGAAAGATGAAATTATAAATCACTATCAGACTGATGAAGATGAGATAATTAAATTAATTACTACAGATGATAGAAGTTATAAAATATTTTACCAGAAACATATGACTCATCATATTTTAGATGAAACACGCTTAGATTGGATCAATAGAGGTATAAATTGTTTTTTAATCCGTGATCCTGCTAAAGTAATTGTCTCATATTTAAAAAAAAATACTTTACAATCAATTCAAGATGTAGGTTTTAAAAAACTATATGAAATTTTTAAATTATTAAATTCAAAAGAACCTATAATAATAAACTCAGATTATTTATTAGCAAATCCTGAAAAGTATTTAAAAATTTTGTGTCAAAAATTAAATTTAGATTTTGATCAAAACATGCTGAATTGGCCAAAAGGCTATAGAGATACTGATGGTATTTGGTCTAAAGTTTGGTATCAAGATGTAATTTCCTCTACTACTTTTAATACCAAAAATTCTAAAGAATATATTGTACCTAAAACTTATGAAAATATTTATAAAGAATGTTTAGACATATATGAAGAAATTAATAAGTACGCAATTCAAGTATGAATAAAGAAGATATTCAAGAAGCATCAAAAATTTTATTTGAACATAGATTGAATAAAACTGGCTTAAGTTCTTTAAAAAATCTAGAACCTCAAACAATTGATGAAGCTTATGCAATTCAAGATAATTTAAAACTTAGATACTTAGAACTAAAAGATAATATTTGTATTGGAAAAAAAATTGGAGCCACATCTCTAACAGCACAAGAAGTTTTAAATATGAACGAACCTTTTTATGGAAATTTATACAGCAGATACAGTTTAGTTAATGCAAAAAAATTACATTCTAAAAATTTTTTTGAACCATATGCAGAACCAGAAATAAGTTTTAGAGTTAAAGAAGACATTGATATCTCAAAAGCACCATACACTATAGACGACATAGATTTATTATTAGACGGATTAGTATGCTCAATTGAAATAAACGATTTTAGATTTGCAAAACCATTACCCGAAATTGGTGCAAGAAATGTTATTTCAACAAATGGAGCATCTGAATATTGGTTACGTAATAAAAAAATATTTAACATTAATGATGTCAATCTCAATGACCTTAAAGTTACTTTAATTATAGATAACAAAATAATGGACTCAGGAAACACAAAAAATGTTTTAAATAATCCTTTAAATGCCGCTTTATGGTTAATCAATAATCTTACAAAAAAAGGTGAAACATTACTTAAAGGTCAATTTATTTCATCTGGCTCATGTACAAAACCATCAAAAATTTACTCTGGCAACCATATAAAAGCTCAATTTGAGCAATTAGAGGATATTGAATTTCAATTTATTTAAATTATTTTTCTATTATGGCTACTAAAGTTTATTTTAATAATTCATGCAGTATTTGTAGATTTGAAATAAATCATTACAAAAAACTAGAAAATAATCTTGAATGGATTGATATAAGTACTGAGAAAAAATCAAAAGAAGATACCGCCAAAAATGCTAAAGAATTATTAAGACGTTTACACACTGTAAAAAATAACAAGGTTTATAGTGGAGTTGATGCATTTATTGAAATGTGGTCTGAAATACCACGATATAGTTTTTTGGCTAAAATAATAAGAAAACCTGTGATTTATCAAGTTTCTTGGTTTTTATATGAAGTTTTTGCCTTAATTCTATTTTACAAAAACAAGAATCAACTAAATAAAATAGAAAGAATTTAAATGAATAATTATTTTGAGTTATTAGAAAAAATAGTACTGTCTGTACTTATTGTTTGTACAATCATAGCGATTGGAATGGAAGTGCAAGGTATGATTGCAGTTTATAAAGTAACGCTTGCAGACATTCTTTTGCTGTTTATTTATATTGAAATTATTGGAATGATTAAAGAATACTGGGTTTCTAAAATGATAAGAATGAGCTATCCTCTTTTCATTGCAATGACAGCTCTAGCTAGAATGATAATTATGCAAAGAAAAGATGTGGATCCATCTGCCTATGTGTATGAGTCTGTAGCAATATTGATATTAGCAATCGCAATTGTAGTATTAAGAGTACGTCACATGGAAATACTTAATAGGCGCTCTAAAAAATTACCTGACGATTAATTAATACTAAAATGTTTAAATCAAATATCAGCTTTGCTGAAGAGCAACTCTTATCTTATTTGCATAAAACAGGTAAATATTATGAAGTAAATAGAAATTACAGTGAAGACAGATCTAATAATAATACCACGTCTCTATTATCCCCATTCATAAGATATAGATTAATATCTGAAGAACAAGTTCTAGATAAAGTCTTAAAAAAATATGAACTTAGAGAATGTGAAAAATTTATTCAAGAAATTTATTGGAGAACTTATTGGAAAGGCTGGCTTGAACATAGACCATCGGTTTATTCTGATTACTTAGAAGAAAGAAATAAATTAATTGAAGAATATGGTAATAAAAAATTTTATTTAAATGCAATTTCTGGAAATACAAATCTCTCTTTTTTTAATAATTGGATAAATAATCTAAAAGAAAATGGATACTTGCATAATCATGTAAGAATGTGGTTTGCCTCAATTTGGATTTTTACTCTTAATTTACCTTGGCAACTTGGTGCAGATTTTTTTATGCAGCATTTATTGGATGGCGATCCAGCTTCTAATACATTATCTTGGAGATGGGTTGCCGGTATACAGACTAAAGGTAAAAATTATTTGGCAAGAAAAAGTAATATAGAAAAATATAGTAATATTAAAATATCAAGTAATGAAATTTTAAATGAGAATGCTTATCCTTTAATTGAAGAAAAAATTTATAATGTAAATGAACTACACTTAAATTCTGATTATAATTTAGAGGAAATAAAATATATTTTAATACCAACTGATGAATTAAATATTCTAAAAGATTTAAATCATACAAAAGTAAATGTTTTTACAGGTTTACCACTAGAAGATTATAATGATCATAATTTCTCTGAAAAAATAATCAAACATATAAGAGGTATTTGTATTTCATGTTTTAATGATGATGATTTTTATAAAAATATTAAAATTGATATTGAATTTGAAAATTATTATGAAGATTTAGATAAATGGATAAAAAAATTTCAAATTCAAGAAATATATTTACCCTATGTTACTAAAGGAAATTGGAAAAAAATTTATAAAAAAATAATTTCAAAATATCCATCAGTTAATTTTATAATTTTTAATAGAAAATATGATGTTAATAGTTGGATTTTTTCAAAAAAAGGTTATTTCAAATTTAAACAAAATATTCCAAATCTGATAACAAAAATTTAAATTATGAAGAATATACTTGAGATAAATAATGTAACTAAATTTTATAAAAATTCAGTTAAAGCATTAGAAAATGTAAATCTCAACATTAAAGAAGGAGAAATATTTGCTCTACTTGGACCAAATGGTGCAGGAAAATCAACACTGATAAACTCAATTTGTGGAATAGTAAATTTCAATACAGGAACAATAAAAATTAATAATATGGATATTGTAAAAAATTATCGAACTACTAGAAAAATAACAGGTATTGTTCCTCAAGAATTAAATCTTGAATCTTTTGAAACTGTCTGGAACAATGTTAATTATTCTAGAGGTCTTTTTGGTAAGAAGCCTGATCACAATTATATAGAAAAGCTTTTAAAACAACTATCCTTATGGGATAAAAAAGATAATAAAATTAAAGAACTATCGGGTGGAATGAAAAGAAGGGTTCTGATAGCTAAAGCTTTATCTCACCAACCTAAATTATTATTTTTAGATGAACCAACAGCTAGTGTGGATGTGGAATTACGCAAAGACATGTGGGATGTTGTTAAAAAATTAAATAAAGATGGAGTAACAATTATTTTAACAACACATTATATTGAAGAAGCGGAAGAGTTAAGTGATAGAGTAGCAGTTATAAACGATGGTAAAATTATTTTAGTGGATGAAAAAGATAAATTAATTAAAAAACTTGGAGAAAAAACAATTAAAATTGAATTATTTGAATCTGTAAAAAAAATAAATGGTAATTTATCAAAATATAATTTTACTTTAGATCAAACAAATAAAATTATCTCACATACCTATAATTTAAACTCAAACACAACTGATATTACTGAGCTATTAAATGATTTAAAAAAAGATGGTTATAAAATAAAAGACATTAATACCGAGCAAAGTTCACTGGAAGAGATTTTTATTAAACTTATACAGGAAAATAATAATGAATTGGTACGGAATTAAAGCAATATATATTCATGAAATGGAAAGGTTTAGAAGAACCTTATTTCAAAGTCTTGCCTCGCCAATAATTACAACTTCTCTTTACTTTGTAGTTTTTGGATCAGCAATTGGTTCAAGAATTACAGAGATAGATGGAATTAATTATGGCTCTTATATTGTACCGGGAATGATTATGTTAACTATCTTAACTCAATCAATTTCTAATGCTTCTTTTGCTTTTTATTTTCCAAGATTTACAAATACCATATATGAAATACTTGCAGCACCATTATCTTCGTTTGAGATAGTGCTTGGTTTTGTAGGAGCGGCAGCATCAAAATCATTAATAATTGGATGTGTGATTATATTAACTGCTAATTTTTTTGTAGATGTAAGAATAGATCACCCTCTTCTAATGATGTTTTTTTTAATTCTAACATCCATTACTTTTGCTTTATTTGGTTTTATAATTGGAATGTATGCAGAAGGTTTTGAAGGACTACAGATTATTCCAATTCTAATAATTACACCGTTAGTTTTTTTAGGAGGAAGTTTTTACTCTATTAATATGCTTCCAGAATTTTGGCAGAAAATATCATTACTTAATCCTGTTTTATATTTAATAAGTGGTTTCAGATATAGTTTTTATGAAGTTTCTGATGTTTCATTACTTACAAGTACATTAACTATCCTAACAATTTTAATTGGATGCATAATATTTATCACATATACATTTTCAAAAGGATATAGAATTAAAGATTAAATGATTGAAAAAAATATTAGTAATGAATTTCAGAATAATGGAGTTGTATTACTAAAAAGAATTATTGATCAAAAATGGATTGAAGAACTAAGAAAGGGTGTTGAGCATAATTTTCAAAACCCAAGTAAATATAAATGTGTTTATGAAGAAGTAAATAATCAAGAGGTATTTTATGATGATTATTGTAATTGGCAAAGAATAAAAGAGTATAAAAATTTTATTTTTAATTCTAATATTGCGAAAATTGCTGGCTCATTAATGAAATCTAAAAAAGTAAATTTATTTCATGAGCATGTTTTAATAAAAGAAAAAGGATCTAAAAAAAGAACACCGTGGCATCAAGATCAAGGGTATTACTGTGTACAAGGAAGAGATAATGTAAGTATTTGGATACCACTTGATAAAATTGATATTAATTCATCAATGGAATTCATACTAGGTTCACATAAATGGAATAAAATATTTTTACCTACAAAATTTAAAGGTTATGATTATGATCATAAAGATAAAGAATTTGAAAAAATTCCAGATATTGAAAATAATAGAAAAGATTATGAAATTATATCCTATGAATGTGAGCTAGGAGATGCCATAGCATTTAACTATGCAACAATTCATGCTGCATATGGTAATAATTCAAATAATAGAAGAAGAGCTTTTTCAGTTAGATTTACTGGTGATGACGCAAGATATATTAAGAGGAAAGGTGAAATGTCTCCCCCATTTCCAAAAATTAATCTAAAAAATAATGAAGTTTTAGATAGTGAAACTTTTCCTGTCTTAATTTCTTCTTAAGAAATAAATTAAAGGAAGAGCAGTTGCGTACATTATTAGACTATATATTGCTGCAGGTATTAAATAAACTGTACTTGCAAAGAAAGTGTTAGCTACTACAATTGCTAAAGTTCCATTTTGTAACCCAACTTCCATCAACCAACATCTGAATGTTTCTTTCGAGGATTTAAAAGTATTAGACAATAAATAAACAATGATCATCATTATAATGTTTAAAAATAACATAACCAAACCTGCTTGCGCAAAGTAAGTAATAACATTTTCTCTTTGAGATAATATCGCTCCAATAAGAACTAAAACAAATAAAATTATGGATATATTTTTAGCTATTTTTTCAAATGAAGATAATACTCCACTTAATAGAACACCGATGATAACTGGTATTGTAACAATTAAAAACATTTGTGATGCAACACTAAAGAGTGACTGCCCCTCATTAATACCACCCATGTCAAGAACACTTAATGATATCATTAATATTAATGGAACTGTAATTACACATAAAATACTATTTATAGCTGTTAAAGATATAGAAAGAGCAATATTTCCTTTTGCAAATGATGTTAAAACATTACTAGTTACACCGCCAGGTGCAGCTGCAAGAATCATAACTCCAATAGCTAACTCAGGAGATAAGGGCCAAAACATAACGATTATTAATGCAACTATTGGAAGAACAATAATTTGAAAAAATAATCCAATAAGAAAATCTCTTGGTTTAAAAAAAACTCTAGTAAAGTCACTTAGACTTAATCCTAAGCCCAATGAAAACATAATGAAAGCTAGAGATAGAGGCAATATTACGTCAGTTACAATACCCATACTTTTTATTTAACATTTGTTTGCTTATAAAAAAATATAAAATTATTTAGATTTTTGATAATTGTAATTTTTCAAGCATATCAACAGGCATTTTTACAATTTTACCTTTATCATTCACAGGTGTGATTAAAATCTTCGAATCAATTAATAAATCTTTTTCTCTAATTATTGACTGATGAAATATTATTTTTACTTTTGATATTTCATAAATTTTTGTTTCAACATCTAACATATCTTCAAAATATGCAGGTAATTTGTAGTCTATATCGATATGCTTGACTACAAAGTAAAAATTAAGTGATTGGAGTAAGTTTTGATGATTATAACCTAATTTATAAAAGAATTCTGACCTACCTCTTTCTAAATATTTTAAATAATTTGAATGATAAACTCTGCCTGACGCATCAGTATCTTCATAGTAAACTTTAATTTTATAATTCATAATATTGATTTAGATAATTTTTTGACATTTCTGAAAGATTAAATCCGATACCTATTGATGAATTTAATAATAGATAACCATCTTTTATTTTTATAGAAGGTTTTAGAATATCAGTTCTGAGTGCATTTTCGTTAATATCATATTCTAAAAAACCATTTTGATTAATTGCAGACATTAAATGTGCTGAAGCAACTAAACCCACGGCACCACCTAAATAATGTAGATATATTTTATCAGTAACTATTTTATCTTTTAAACTTATTATTTGTGAAATACCTCCATACCTAGCAATATCTGGTTGTAAAAATTTAATTGAAGTATCATCATTTAATTTAACAAAGTTATTTACTTGAGTAATATTTTCACCAAAAGCTAAATTTCTATGATTATTTATTAAATTAATAATTTCATTTAATGAATTATCAGCACTAATTGGCTCTTCTAACCAATAATATCTGAACTGATTTAATGATTTAATATTTGAGTTAACTTTATCTATTTTCCAAGCTTGATTTATATCAAGCATATAATCTTCAGAATCATTTAAAATTTTTTCAATTGATGCTAGACTTGAAATATCATCATTTAAATCATATCCAATTTTAATTTTAAATTTTTTAATTCCTAAATTTCTTGCTTCATTTATTCTTTCTTTATGTTCGTCTCTATTAATACCGCTAGCATAAACTTGAATCTTATCTGAAGAATTACTATTAATTAATTTGTTTAAAGGTATTTTTTTATTTTTTGAAAATAAATCCCAACAAGCACAATCTATTCCGGAAATAATATTACTAAAAGCTCCATAATCACCACTTTGAATTTTTATTGAATTAAATTTTTCATAAAAAAAATCATAAGGAGCACTCGGCTTTTCAAAATCAAAATTTTTAAGTAAATTTGCAAAATAATCCTTAAAAATTTCAAATCTATATCTACCAGCATGATTGGGAAAATTACACCATATTTCCCCAAATCCACTGTTGTCATTTTGATCAATTAATTCAACAATTAATGATGATCTAAAAGTCATTCTGCCAAATGAAGATAAAACTGGATTTTTATTCTTATACTTAAATAAATGAATTTTGATTTTATTTACTGTAATCATCAAATTAGCAAATTATATATTGATCATCTTTTATCTACATAAACTATCAATAATTGACATAATTAAAATCATAAATTTTATAGAGAAACCCTCGTTACATTGAAAAAAATGCAATAATCACTAAATAGCATTACGAAATGACTGATTATTTAGACTCAATAATTCAAAGAGATCCAGCTGCAAGAAGCAAACTAAGTATCGTGCTTACATACCCAGGAGTAAAGTCTGTTTTCTTTCATAGAATAGCAAACAATCTATGGAATTTAAATCTTTATACTCTAGCAAGAATAGTTTCTCAATTTAGTCGTTTTTTAACAGGAATTGAAATTCATCCAGCGGCTAAAATAGGTAAAAACCTATTTATCGATCATGGTATGGGAACTGTAATTGGAGAAACAAGCATAATTGGAAATAATGTTACTTTATATCATGGTGTTACACTTGGAGGAATTAGTCCAGCAGAAAATTCCAATGATCAAAGAGATACAAAAAGACATCCAACAATAGAGGATAATGTAATAATAGGATGTGGAGCAAGTATTCTTGGCCCAATTATTATTGGAAGTTGTGCAAGAGTTGGAGCTAATACAGTAGTATTAAAAGATGTTCCCCCTTATGCAACAATGGTAGGAAACCCAGTTAAAAATATTAATATTAATAAGGATACTTCATTTAATCCGTATGGTGTAAGAGATATTGATGATAACAAATAATGTTACTCAATTAATTGGTAACACCCCCCTAATAAAATTAAAATACCCTTCAGAGATTTCAGGTTGCGAAATATACGGCAAAGCTGAATTTATGAATCCAGCTGGTTCAGTGAAAGATAGAACAGCACTTGGTATTATCGAGGATGCAGAAGAAAAAAAATTATTGGAACCAGGTGGAACTGTTGTTGAAGGCACTTTTGGAAACACAGGAATAGGCTTAGCGTTAGTTTGTAATGCAAAAAATTATAATTTAGAAATTGTAATGCCTAACATAACCGTTCAATCTAAAAGAGATATACTCAAAAATATGGGAGCAAAACTTCATTTAGTTGATGCAAAACCATATTCTGATCCTGGAAATTATCAAAAAGTCTCAAAGCAATTAGCTAAGGATATTGAAAAACAAACAGGTAAAAAAACTTTTTGGGCTGGTCAATTTGAAAATTTAGCAAACTACAAATTTCATGAAAAAACAACATCTGCAGAAATTTTTAATCAAACGGATGGTAAAATAGATGGTTTCACATGTGCAATTGGAACTGGAGGAACTTTAACAGGTGTTAGTGTTGGGCTAAAATCAAAAAATAAAGAAATAATTATCGCTTGTACAGATTCACAAGGATCATCAATGTTTAATTATTTTACTAATGGTAAACCAGAAAAAAAAGGTGAAGAATCTATCACAGAGGGCATCGGACAGGCTAGAATAACAAAAAATTTAGAAAACTGTCTTGTAGACCAATCATTTTTTGTTTCTGATCAAGAATGTATGGAAATGCTATTTAAAATTATGAAAACAGATGGATTATTTCTAGGATTAAGTTCTGGGGTAAATATATGTGGTGCAGTAAAACTGGCAAAATCGATGGGAAATGGTAAAAAAATTGTAACAATACTTTGTGATGATGCAAATAAGTATTATGATAAAATGTTTAATAAAGAATACTTATTATCTAAAAATTTACCTTATGCCGACTGGATGTGACCGTGAATACTAAAGATAAAAAGTTTAATTCTAAAGTAATTCATTCAGGTCATGGTGCTGATGAAACTACAGGCGCAGTAATGCCCCCTATTCATCTTTCATCAACTTTTAAGCAAAATTCTCCTGGTGACTTTACTTATGAATATGCAAGAACAGGAAACCCAACAAGAGATATATTAGAAAAGTTATTAGTTGAATTGGAAGATGGTAAATTTGCCTATGCTTTTAGTTCAGGTATGGCTGCAATTTCTGCATTATCAGATGCTTTAGGTAAAAATTATTCAATTATTTGTAGCGATGATGTTTATGGTGGCACAAGAAGAATATTTGATAAAATTAAAACAGTAAATCAAGATGTAGAAGTAACATATACCGATCTTAGTAAAGAAAATAATTGGCAAGGTCATCTAAAAGAAAATACAAAAATGATTTGGGTTGAGACACCCTCTAATCCATTACTAAAAATTATAGATATAAAAAAAATTAGAGAAAGCTTAAAAGATGATAATATCATTATAGTCTGTGATAATACTTTTGCATCACCCTACAATCAACAACCAATAAATAATGGGGCTGATGTTGTTATACATTCGTCAACCAAATATCTTGGAGGTCATTCAGATATAATTGGAGGTGCACTAATTATAAATGATAATAAAATTTTAGCTGATAAAATTAAATATATCCAAAATGCAGTTGGTGCTGTTCCCAGCCCTTTCGATTGTTATTTACTTATTCGATCAATTAAGACACTTGCTGTAAGAATGGAGAGGCACAATAATAATGCCTTAGAAATTGCTAATTATTTATTAAAACATCCTAAAATAAATAACGTTTTTTATCCTGGATTAGAAAATAACCCAAGTTATGAAATTGCAAAAAAACAAATGACTGGATTTGGTGGAATATTATCAATTGAATTAATGGGCGATATTAATTCAGCAAAAAAATTTCTTGAAACAATTCAAATATTTACACTAGCAGAAAGTTTGGGTGGAGTTGAAAGTTTAATTGAGCATCCAGCTATAATGACACATGCATCCATTGACAAAAAAATTAGAGATGAATTAGGAATTTCTGATACCCTAATCAGACTTTCAATTGGAATTGAAGATATTTCAGACTTAAAGAAGTCTTTAGATGATGCTCTAAAAAATATTTAAATTATTTTTTTCAAATCTGGAGGTGAATAATTAGGACCCTTCATAACTTTACCAAATTCATTATAAATTGGCTTACCTTCCTCTGAAAGTTTACTCATGTTACTACGATGAACTTCATTAAAACATTTATCTAGATCTATACCAAAAGCAGCACCCGCACCGTATGTTACAACTAAAATATCAGTTAATGCATCAGCAACTTCAACAATATCATTATCATTAATTGCATCTTTTAATTCATTAAATTCTTCATCAATCAATTTTTTTCTTAATTCAACAATTTTATTTTCTGGAAATTCAGCAATAATTTTTACTTCTTGACCAAAAGTTGTCATAAATTCTTTTACTTTTTCAAAATTTGTCATTTTATCTCCCAATAATATTTATTTATAAAAAATATCGTTGTAAGTCACAACTATAAAGAGAAAAGATATTATTGTTATCCCCACAGCCAAATAAACTCTTGTAATAAACTCAGGAAGAGAGTTTGAAAAAATTCTTCTAATAATAAAATAGATTATATGACCGCCATCTAAAAGAGGAATAGGAAGTAAATTAAATAACCCTACAAATAAAGAAATTATTATAAATAAAAAAAGTACTCCCCTTACTTGATCAAGCATCATTTGATCTGCATTTTTTACAATTCCTATAGGTCCGGCTAACTGATCTCCTAATGTATTTTCTTTATATGATTGTTGAAGAAAAGAAAAAGAAGCTACATAGTATGTTGGAATGAATAAAGAAGAATTTTTAATTGAATCAATTAAATTATATTTATCAATAATAGGATTTTGAGGTGAAGATATGCCAATAATATATCTATTTAATTCTGAATTAAATTTTAGATCAAAGTTTTTTTCAAT
Organism: uncultured Alphaproteobacteria bacterium; assembly: GCA_902602135.1. Classification (GTDB taxonomy): domain Bacteria; phylum Pseudomonadota; class Alphaproteobacteria; order HIMB59; genus CACPNW01. The sequence goes on along the minus strand of CACKQA010000002.1, from coordinate 2,651 downwards.
TATCTGATTATTTCTTTCAATTAAAATATTAATTCTTGGGTTATTGCCAATCGCTTTTGGTATATCAGAAAACTCTTCAATACTAATATTGTTTATCTCAAGTATTTTATCACCTTCTCTAAGATCATTTTCAAAAGCAGATGAATTTTCACTCACTGATCCAATAATTGGCATTAAACTAACAATTCCAAAAAAGAAAAATATGCAAAATAGAGCAAACCATGCACTAAAAATATTAAAAATACTTCCTGCTAAAAGTACTAATATCTTTTGAAAAAGTGTAAGAGATTGAAAGGATCCCTCCTCATCATTAGATTTTGGTGAAAATATATTATCAAGTCCCTTGATTTTTACATATCCACCTAATGGAATAGGAGATAATTTCCATGTAGTGCCATTTTTATCAGTAAATTTTAAAAGTGGTTTGCCAAACCCAATTGAGAAGTCAGTAACTTCAGCTTTAAACCATCTCGCAACAATATAATGTCCGTATTCATGAATTGCGACCAAGACTAAAAAAACTAAAATGAGGTTAATATAAATCATAATTGTTATTAAATTAGTGTTTTAATTTATTGATATATAGTATTTATCCAGTTTTAGCCTCTTCGTATTCATCTATTGGAGGACAAACACAAAATAAATTTCTATCCCCATATACATTATCAATTCTACTAACTGGACTCCAGTATTTATTATTTATTAAATAAGCATGAGGGTAAGCAGCTTCTTTACGTGTATATTTATGATCCCAATTGTCAGAAGATACCTCTTCTATGGTATGTGGGGCATTTTTAATAGGATTATCTACTTTATCAAATTTTCCATTTCTAATCATATTAATTTCATTATGAATAGAAATCATTGCTTCACAAAATCTATCTAGCTCCTCTTTTGATTCACTTTCAGTGGGTTCAATCATCAAAGTGCCTGGAACTGGAAAAGACATTGTGGGAGCGTGAAATCCATAATCAATTAGTCTTTTAGCAATATCTTCATCTGAAATATTTAATTCTTGTTTAAACGGTCTGATATCAATAATAAACTCATGTGCTACCATATTATTCTTACCAGTATATAAAATAGGGTAATAATTTTTTAATCTTTCTTTAATATAATTAGCATTTAATATTGCTACTTGAGTTGCTAATTTTAAACCATCGTCACCCATCATAGAAATATAAGAATATGAAATAGGTAAAATAGATGCACTGCCCCAAGGCGCTGCTGAAACTGCCTCCTGATTGGTTAAACCTATTTCATTTTTAAAAATAGGATGCCCAGGCGCAAAATCTGCTAAATGTTTTTTTAATCCTATAGCCCCAACTCCAGGTCCACCTCCTCCATGAGGTATGCAGAATGTCTTATGGAGATTCATATGGCATACATCAGGTCCAAATTTACCTGGTTTAGCTACTCCAACCATTGCATTATAATTAGCGCCATCTAAATAAACTTGACCACCAGCATCATGAATTTTTTTACAAATCTCAACAATACTTTCTTCGAATACACCATGTGTTGATGGATAAGTAATCATTAAAGCAGACAGTCTATCACCTGCCTCTTCTATTTTTTTATCTAAGTGAGTTAAATCTACATTACCTTTGTCATCACAGTTTACAATTAAAATATCCATACCACACATCTGTGCACTGGCTGGATTAGTTCCATGAGCACTTTTAGGAATTATACAAATATTTCTTATAGTATCTGAATTTTTCTCATGATATTTTTGTATAGCTAATAAACCAGCAAACTCACCTTGTGCTCCTGCATTAGGTTGGAGTGAAACTGCATCAAAACCAGTAATATCTTTTAACATCGATATTAATTCACTCATCATTTCATTATATCCCTCACGTTGATGGGGCTCTAAGAATGGGTGCGCGTTTGAAAAACCTGGTAAAGTAATTGGAAGCATTTCTGATGCCGCATTTAATTTCATAGTACAAGATCCAAGAGGTATCATTGATCTATTTAAAGCAACGTCTTTATTTTCTAATTTTTTTAGATATCTCATCATTTCTGTTTCAGAATGATAGATATTAAATACAGGATGAGTTAATATTTTGTCTTTTCTATCTAAATCACTTTTGAAAATCGAATCTTCAATTTTACTTTCAATTTCTTCTGCGTATATTTCATTATTGTTTTCATTAAAAAATTTAATTAAATTATCTACATCTTGTAGTGATGTAGTTTCATCTAAGGAAATAGAAAAATGATCGTCATTTACAAATCTAAAATTTATACCATTGTCTATAGATTTATTTACCCAGTATTTAGATTTTGTATCTTTTATTAATAAGGTATCAAAATAATTTATAGATTTTACTTCAAAATTTAATATCTCTAATGATTTCTTTAGATATCTAGACTTATAATGAATGTCCTCAGCAATATTTTTTAATCTAATTGGACCATGATATATTGCATATGAAGCAGATATAATTGCTAATAAGGCCTGTGCAGTACATATATTACTTGTAGCTTTTTCCCTTCTAATGTGTTGCTCACGCGTTTGAAGAGCCATTCTGTAAGATCTTTTATTAGTACGATCAACTGATACACCAATTAGTCTTCCAGGTATCATTCTTTTATATTCATCTAATGTTGCAAAATATGCTGCGTGTGGCCCCCCTAGACCC
>CACKQA010000001.1 GCA_902602135.1 uncultured Alphaproteobacteria bacterium | reverse complement strand
GATCAACCCAGTGACCTGGTTCAACTTCAATTAATTTCATTTCAATTTTACCATCTTTACCCTCTGGATTGTGACGAGGGCATCTAGTTCTAAACACACAGCCTGTAGGTCTATCTAATGGACTTGGAATGTTTCCAGGTATTGGGGATAATGGTGCATCTAAGTTATTTATATCAGGCAAGGCTTGCAATAAACCTTTTGTATAAGGATGTTTGGGATTTTTAAGAATCTCATTTACTGGACCTTTCTCCACTACACTTCCCAAATACATAACCGCTACATGATCAGCGACCTGAGCAATAACACCTAGATCATGAGTAATAAATATTACGCCCATTTGATATTCTTTAATAATATCTTTAATTAAGTTAATTACTTGAGCTTGAATTGTTACATCTAAAGCAGTTGTTGGCTCATCTGCTAATAAAAGTTTAGGCATAGTTGATAATGCCATAGCTATCATAGCTCTTTGACGCATTCCTCCAGATAGTTCAAATGCATATTGATTAAACCGTTTTTCTGCATCAGCTATACCTACTCTTTTAAGCATATTTATAGATATTGATTTTGCTTCATCTTTATTAATATTTTTATGAATTAGTAATTGCTCAACCATTTGTGCACCAATTTTTATTGCTGGAGCAAAGCTTGCCATAGGTTCTTGAAAAATCATTGATACTTTTCCACCTCTAATTTTTTTTAAGTCTTGCTTAGAAGTAAATTGAAGAATGTTTTCGTTGTCTAAAATTATTTCTGCGTCTTCATTATAAGAGGTATTACCAGGGTTTAACTTCATAATCGATTTAGCTGTAACAGATTTACCTGATCCAGATTCGCCAACTATACCAAGTACCTCTCCTTGATCTACAGAAAGAGAAATATTTTCAACTGCTGTTATTCTACCTTCATCAGTATCAAATTTTACATCTAAGTTTTTTACTTCTAATAAGTGACTCATATTACTTTACCTTGTGAGGATCTGCTGCATCACGTAATCCATCTCCTACATAAACAAATGTTAAAATTAATACGACTAAGAAAAATACAGGGATAAAATACCATTGATAATTTAAAAGTACATCAGCCTTAGTTGCATTTTGCAAAAGAACACCAAGTGAGTTTACTGGTTCTCTTAAGCCTAATCCTATAAAACTTAAAGCAGTTTCAGATAATAACATGTATGGAAAACTAATTACTAAATCGACAATAATGTAACTCGTAAAACTTGGTAATAAATGTCTTACAATAATATGAGTGGATGACGCACCACAAAGTTTTGCAGCAAGAATATATTCTTGGCTTCTTTCACTAAGTAGATGAGTTCTTACTCTTCTTGCAAGTGTTGGCCACGAAATTAATCCAAGTAAACATGATATAAAAAAGAAACGTAATTCAGAACTCCATTCTAATGGCGCAAATGCAGCAAGACACATAAATAAAGGTATTGGTGGTACCGTTCGAATTGCATCAGTAAACATCTGCAATACACTATCAATCCATCCGCCATAGTAACCTGATATTCCACCTATAATTAGCGATAGTACAAAAGATATAAAAACTCCAAGTGTACCTACAGCTAGCGAAATGTAAATTGCACTTAAGGTTCTGCTAAATAAATCTTTTCCAGCCTTATCTGTTCCAAATATATGAATTCCACCCTCTTCAACGCCAAATAAATGAGTATTAAATGTAAAACCTGGAATTTTAAAATCTAAAATTTTTCCTGGAAGATTTATATTAAAATCAAAAACTTTATATTCCCATCCTTCAACAAAAAAATAAACGTATCTTCTTTTTTCAGTATCAACTTTATAAACCCATCTGAAATTTGTATCTGCTCCTCTATACTTTTCTAATGTGTGTAGAAATGGCCTAGCTGAAAATCCATTATCATCCCAAAACATTGGAATTTGAGGTGCTCCATTTTCATAATCTTTGTCTCTTCCCTTAATTGTTGGATCGTAAGGAGATAGAAAATCTGCAAAGAGACTACAAATAATCATAAACAATAAAATAGAGCCAGCAATCATAGCTGATCTATTTCCAAAAAAGCGTGTTCTTACTAACTGCATCTGCGTTGCAGTATAATAAGCTTCTTTTTTTTGATTACTAACCTCCACCCATAACTCCTTTTCTTATTCTTGGATCAATTATAGCTAAAATAATATCCGTTATAAAATTAACAAAAACAATTGTTGCTGTTAAAAGAAAAATAATTGCGCCTGCTAATTGCTGATCATTTGATCTTGCTAAAGCTTCAATCAATAGTGCACCAGCTTCCGTAAGAATTAAAATTAATGCTACAATTGGTAATGCACTAAATATTCGATTAAGGTCAAAACCTATAGAATTAATAACTGGTCCTAAAGAATGTTTTGCAGGATATCTCCACAACAAACTCATCCCTGATATTCCTCTAGCTCTTGCTGCCATTACATATAATTTATCATTTTCATCTAGCATCAGCGCTCTAACTGTCTGAAGAGCAAAAGCGGTAGCGTTCCAGCCTAAAACAAAAATTGGAAGCCAAGCTCTGCTTAGGAAATCAAATAGCTTTGCCGATGACCAAGGTTCGTTTTCATATTCTTGAGAGAAGAGACCCGTCATTGTGTCTCCATAATAAACAGTCATAAAAAGCATAATACAGAGTGCTACTAAAAAGTTGGGGAGAGCTATTCCAAGATAACTAATAAATTTAAGGGTGTTATCTAAAGAAGCATATTTTGTCGTGGCCGATATAATCCCAACTGGTATGGCTATTAAATATGAAAATATTAGTGCAACCAAACATATTGTTAAAGATAAAGTAAATCTTCCACTTAATAATTCATTAATATTCATTCTTAAAATACAACTGTCACCAAAATCTCCATTAAAAACTATATTAGAAACCCATTTGCCATATCTATATAAAAAAGGTTTATCCAAACCTAAACGAATTTTTTCTTTTTCTATATCTTCATAAGTTATTTGTGATCCTTGTGTATTTTTAAATGCAAGATATCTTTCAGCACAAGTTCCAGGAACTAATTCCATTAACGAAAAAACAATAAAGCATACAAGAAGCAAAGTTATAACTGCAAGTCCTGCTCTTGTGAGAGTAAATTGTATAAAATTAATCATATAAAATAATTTGGAGACAAGAATAATTAAAAAAAGAAAAGCGGCAATATATAATTGCCGCTTTTTTTATTATTTATTGAGTTAAATTACTCGTCTAACCACCATTGAGTAGCTAGGTATGGGTATGTTCTATAATACTCATACGAAGTAGTTTTAAATTGTGTAAAGTTTTTCAACGCATTTCTATGATAAGTTGGGAAAGGTGCTTTCACCGTACCAATCAATAGACTTTGCTCTGTTAACATTGTTGCAATTTTTTCACCCCACTCATTAGATTCAGCAGTACCAAGAGCGTAAGATTGGAATTTATCAATTCCATCACTTAAGTCATATACCCACTGAGGAGGTTTAGTACCTTCGTCACCATTACTATCAATGTATGCTGCCCAATCTAAACCTTGTGTATGGTTAAAGTAATTACCAAACGGAGGTTTAAATGTTTCTGGGTTACCAGCAACAATTGCTAATGGTTGACCTTTGTCCCAAACGTGAACATCAAGTTGGTTTGCAGCTTGCGAACCACGATATTCATCTGGAGTTACCTCTTTAAAAGTAGTTTTTACACCTACTTCATTGAAGTATCTAGCAACAAGTTCAACTTCAACACCACCAATACCTTGAGTAGCGTAGTCTATGTTAATAGCTAGAGCATCACCATTTGGTAATTCTCTAAATCCATCACCATCAACGTCTTTTAATCCTACTTCATCAAGAAGAGCATTTGCTCCATCTGGATCGTATTGAGTCATATGCATTTTTATACTTTCAGGAACGAAGTCAGGTGCAGGAGAAAATCCTACAAACTGCTCAACTTTACCTAAGCCGTAATATGCAACTTCGTTGATTTCGTCTCTATTCATCGCAATTGACATTGCTTGACGGAAACGAATATCCCCATATACTTTACGTTTTTCAGGATCAGGATGTGTAACATTAAAACTAAATAATGCAGCACCACAACCTGGATTGATTTGAACTTGATATCCACCAGACTCAGCACCATCAAGTAATTGAGGAGCAGACTCTAATTGAACAGACTGAGATTTATAATCAACTTCACCATTAACAAGTTTTAATAATCTTATTTCATTTTCATTGATGTATCTTTCATTTTGATAATCAATGTATGGTAATTGATTTCCAGCTGTATCAACTTGGAAAAAGTATGGGTTAGCTGCATAGACTCTACCTTCAGTAGTATCTTCAATAGTCATATAAGCTTCTAAAGAAGGATACGCAGCATAAGGCAATCCATCAACTAGATCAGGTCTAGCAAGTAAAGGAGTTGGAGTATCAGTCCAACCAGAGTTACCATAATATGCTGCTAAAGCATCATAACCGTTTTCAAATCCTAAAGCTTGTGCATTTGCATCTGCATTTGCATCAATATCCGGATGGAATTGTTCTAGGAAATGTGAAGGCATAAAGAACTGGTTATATGACCATGCAATAGTTGCAGTTAAACCAGGGAATGGTGATGGCAAATTAAATCTTACTGTTTGATCATCAATTACATCAACAGTCATTGGTTCACCACCAACTAATAGATATGGATATGGTTTTTCACGAATATTTGGATTCATCATCAAATCTTCGTACCAAAACTCAACATCTCTTGCTACAAAAGGTTCACCGTTTGACCACTTGTGACCTTTACGTAACATGAACGTTAAAGTAGTAAAATCATCATTCCACTCATAATCTTTAGCAACGTTTGGAACAATTGTACTTAAGTCATCAGCAAAACGTAATAAGTTAACGTGTCTTGTAGATAACATATCTGAAGTTCCAGCTTCAGTTGCGTTTGATAAAAAGTTTATTGTATTTCCATATTTACCAATAGAATCATATGGCACTACAACAAGCGGCTCGTCAGGTAATCTATCCTCAACTGGAGGTAGACTTCCTGGGTTACCTTGTATTGTAGCGTTAATGCTAGCAATATTTGGATTGTCAGAAAATTTCATCGTACAGCTGGCTGCACTTTCATATTCCGACAACTCATATTGCTGAGGATATTTTCCGCCTGTCTGTGCATCGTTCATTGTTGTACCTACACAATGACCACCTGCAAAAGAGCTTCCACTCCAAACAAAAGTTGCGGAAGAAAATACCAACGCTATGAATAATTTTTTTAACATATATTTTCTCCTATAAGATAAATTTATCGTATGATTTAGTTTGTAAACAATTTTGACTTTTTAGCAAAAAAATTTGACACTTTTATTACAGTTTTTTGTAAAAAATTGTGTATTTCTTGCTAATTAATTACTTTAATAATTATTAGTAAATATGGAAAAAACCAAAAAATCTGTTCTTTTTATATGTGCTGATCAATGGCGTTTTGATTGCTTTAGCTTTCTAGAGCATCCTCATGCTTTGACACCAAACTTGGATAAGCTTGCAAAACAAAGTGTTGTTTTTAAATCGCATTTTGCAGGAATTGTTCCCTGTGGACCATCTAGAACTACTATGCTTACGGGATTATATCCATTTATACATCGTTCAGTTTATAATGGTGCACCTCTTGACAAAAGATTTACAAATATTGCTAAAGAAGTTCGTAAGCTAAAGTATAATCCAAGTCTTTATGGATACACTGATACATCTTGGGATCCAAGATACTTAGACCCAAAAGATAAAAAAAACTTTACCTATGAATCGCCAATGGAAGGATTTGATGATGGTTGTGTTTTACCAGGAGGAAAACCAGAGCCTTGGGCAAACCATCTTAATCAAAATGGTTTTGAAATTAATAAAGCAGAAGATTTATACAAGGGAAGAAAGCCTAAAGATGATCAAGCATATATTTATAAACCATATTATATTCCAACTGAATTTTCAGATACCGCATTTTTAGCAGACAAAGTGGTCAATGATTTAAAAAAAATTAAAGACCCATTTTTTATGCATGTATCTTTTTTAAAACCTCATCCTCCGCGGCATGTTGCTGATCCATGGTTTAGTAAATTTAATCCAGATAATATTAATTTATCTAAAAATGATATTTCACTAAAAGAATTATCAAAAAAACATCCTTTACTTGAAGAATTATGTAAAAAATTTTTAATTAAAGAAAATTTCTCTGAAATTAATTATGATCTTTTGAAAGATCAAGATATCAAAAATATTATGAGTGTCTATTTTGCCATGTGCGCTGAAGTTGATTTTAATATAGGTAAAATTTTAAATGCTCTTAAAGAATCAGGGCAAGAAGAGAATACAATGATAATATTTACCAGCGATCATGGAGAAATGCTTAATGAAAATAATTTATGGGGAAAATTAGGTTGGTGGGACTCTTCATATAGAATTCCATTATTTATTTATGTACCCCAAAACAGTGCGAATGAAATCAACCACTTAACTGAATCTGTAGATGTTGCTCCTACAATTTTAGAATGGCTTGGTGGTGAAATCCCCATTGATTGGAATGGTCAATCACTAATGCATAATATTAACAATCAATACGAAAAATCACCTAATAAGGAATATGTTGTTTTTGATTATGATTTTAGAGAAAGTACTTCATTTGTTAAAAATAAAAAATTAGCTCCCGAACAATGTAATCTATCAGTCATTAGAAATAATAAATGGAAATATGTTCATTTTCCTTCATTGCCATGTTTATTATTTGATTTAGAAAAGGATCCTCAGGAAATAAATGATCTATCAAACCTAGGAGAATTGCAAGACATTAAAAATGAGCTAGTATCAAAATTGTTAAGTCACCGCATGATTCATCAGGAGCGACAATTATCAAATACTAAACTTTCTAGTTTAGGTGTTAATTCAAATTCTGGACCATTTAGCAGAAAAATGGAATAATGAAGATATGTTAACTACTGTTATAGGCGCCTACCCAAAACCAAGTTATTTAAAAATAACTGATTGGTTTAATGCTTCTGGTGGTACTGATACTGAATATCCAACTAAATTTTATGAAGATGAAATAAAAAAGATGGGCAATAATATTGAAGAGTTATTTAATAAGGCTACAAAAGAAATAATTCGAGATCAGGAGGAATGCGGTATTGATATCCTCACCGATGGTGAAGTTAGAAGAGAAAATTATATTCACTATCATTGTAGATATTTAGAAGGTATTGATTTTGCAAATCTCTCAGAAAAAATTGCTAGGACAGGGAATTATAAATGCTGGTTACCAACAATAACTTCGAAAGTTAAAGCAAAAGAATCTTTTTTAGTTGAAGAGTGGAAAAAAAATCAGAGTTTAACCAATAAGGATTTGAAAATTACTATTCCAGGACCAATGACTATAACAGATACTATAGCAAATATATTTTATGATTCAGATGAACATATGGGTGAAGACTTAGCTGATGCCATTAATGTAGAAATTAAAAGATTAGTTGATGCAGGATGTAAATATATTCAAGTCGATGAACCTTTGTTTGCTAGAAAACCCGAGAATGCTCTTAATTTTGGAATCAAAAACCTAGAAAGATGTTTTAAAGATATAAATAATCAAAGTATTGAAAAAATTACTCATATTTGTTGCGGCTATCCTGATAAATTAGATGCAGTAAATTATCCAAAAGCACCTTTAGATTCTTACAGTAAAATTAGTAAAGCTTTAGATGAATCAATTATAGATACAGTTTCTATAGAAGATGCTCATCGATATAATGATCTAGATTTTTTAAAAGATTTTAATCAAACAAAAGTTATTTTTGGTTTGATAAAAATTGCAAGCTCTCAAATTGAGACTAAAGAAGAAATAGTCTCTAGAATAAATGAAACATTGAAATTTATTGATAAAGAACAATTAATTGTTGCTCCTGATTGCGGTCTTGGTCACTTACCTCGAAATTTAGCAAAAATAAAATTAAAAATAATGGTTGAAGCTTCTAATAGTTTCTAGTGAACTAAAGTTTCTGGATTAGCATAATCATAATTTAAATCATCAGCAATAGCTTTATATGTAACTGCACCTTTAAAAATATTTAAACCATTCATAAAGTTTTTATCATTTTTTAAAGCATCATTAAAACCGTTAGAAGCTAAGTTTTGAATAAATGGTAAAGTAACTGCGTTTAAAGCAAGTGTGGAAGTTCTAGGAACTCCTCCTGGCATATTTGCAACACAGTAATGAACAACATCATCAACAACATACGTAGGGTTTGCATGAGTTGTTGGTTTACTAGTTTCAACACAACCACCTTGATCAATTGCAACATCAACAATCACAGATCCACTTTTCATATCTTTGATCATGTCCTTAGTTATAATCTTAGGAGCATTAGAACCCGGAACAAGTACGCCACCAATTAGTAAATCACATTCAGCAATATAATCTTTTAGATTTATTTTATCACTATGCAGTGGTTCTATTTTATCACCAAATTTTTCTTGTAATTCTTCTAATCTTTTTTCTGATTTATCAACGATGAAAACTTTTGCTTGCATACCGGTAGCAATTATTGCTGCATTTTCTCCTACAACACCTCCACCTAAAATTAAGACATTTCCAGGTTGAACTCCAGGCGCGCCACCTAAAAGTAAACCACTTCCACCCTTATGTTTTTCAAGAGAATATGCCCCGGCTTGTATAGACATTCTACCTGCTACAGCGCTCATTGGTGCTAGTAGAGGTAATTTATTATTATGATCACTTACCGTTTCATAAGCTATACAAATTGAATTTGAATCAATTAAACCCTTTGTCAATTCTGGAGCTGCTGAAAGATGTAAATAAGTAAATAAAATTTGGTTTTCTCTTATCATTGCTACTTCATTCATTAGAGGTTCTTTTACTTTTACGATCATTTCAGAATCATTGAAAATATCTTCAGCTGAATTTACAATTTTAGCACCTGACAATTCATAATCACTATTAGAAAAGCCTGCACCAATACCAGCATCTTTTTGAATAAGAACAGTATGTTTATCTTTTACTAATTCTTTGATACTTTGTGGGGTAAGCCCAACTCTAGACTCCTGAGCTTTAATCTCAGATGGAACGCCTATTTTCATTATCTATCATGCATATAGTTTGAGATACCTGTTCTTAATTTTTCAATTATCTCATCAATATGTTTTTTTTCACAAGTAAATGGAGGTGCAACGATTAAACAATCACCTGTTGCTTTTAAGCTTAAACCTGCTTCAAATAATTTTTTAAAACAAGCATATCCAGCTTTGCCTAAACGCTCATCCATTTTAATGTCAATTCCTCCCATCATTCCATATCCTCTTATGTCTGTAATGATATCTAAATCCTTCAAAGAAAATAAACCATCTAAGAAATATGGGGACATATCTTTAGCCCTATTAAATAAATCCTCTTTCTCAATTATATCCTGCATTGCTAAACCTGCTGCCATTGAAACAGGTATAGCGGAATAAGTGTAGCCATGAAAAAATTCTATTGCTCCTGTAGGTGAAGCATCAACTATAGTATCATAGATATGATCACGTGAAGCTACTGCTCCTAAAGGGACAACACCATTAGTAATTGCTTTAGCCATTGTCATGATATCAGGACAAACATCAAAAGCTTGGGCTGCAAATGGAGCACCCATTCTTCCCCATCCAGTAATAACTTCATCAAAAATTAAAAGAATTCCGTGCTTGTCACAAATTTCTCTTAATCTTTTTAAATATCCTTTTGGCGGAACTAAAGTTCCTGTTGATCCTGCTACTGGCTCAACAATACATGCAGCAATATTTTCTGCACCAATGTTACCAGCAATTCTTTCAAGATCATCTGCAAGATCAGCACCTGTTTCAGGTTCACCTTTTACAAATAAATTTTCAGGTAAGTGAGTATGTCTTAGATGATGTACATTTGGCATAAGAATATTTGAGAAAGTTTTTCTATTAGCAATCATTCCACCAACAGAAATTCCTCCAATATTCATTCCATGATAACCTCTTTCTCTTCCTACTATGTGAGATCTATGACCTTCTCCTTTTGCTTTAAAATATGCTATGGCTGTTTTAATTGCTGTTTCAACAGCTGATGAACCACAAATAGTAAAAAATATTTTATTTAAATCTTCGGGTGTATGTTTTGAAACTTTTCTAGCTAAATCAAATGAACCACCAAAACCTTGTTGGAATGGTTGAACATAATCTAATTGCTCTAATTGTTTTGATACTGCTTCTCTTATTTCTGGTCTTGAATGACCAGCTGGACTACAAAATAATCCTGAGCTAGCATCAATTAATTTATTTCCATAATGATCAGTATAATAAACACCTTCTGCCTTAACCATTAATCTTGGACTATTTTTATAATCTCTATTAGATGTAAATGGCATCCAATGTTCTTCTAGTGAATTAGGTATTTCAGTTCTTTTTTCTAAGTCCATTTTTTTCCTTATTAGAGATTGAGTATATGAAATTATCGATAAATCAAAGAATATTTCTTACACAATAAAGAAATATCATAGGAAAAATTGTAGCAGTGGTATAGAGAGAATACCAAATATGAGCACATTAGCAGAAGATCTTAAAAGTAAAGCTTTAGAGACTCCTAACATACCCGCAGCTGTTGTATGCCCCAATCAAGAAAGTGTTTTATCAGCTGTAATTGAAGGTAAAAATATGAACCTCATCGATCCAACTTTAATTGGAAATAAAAGTTTAATTGCAGAAACAGCAAAAAATTTAAGTTTGGATATTTCAAATTTTAATATTGTAGAGGCTAAAGACGAAGAGGATAGTGCTTTAGTTGCTTGTCAAATGTCTAATGAAAATAAAAGTAAAATCATAATTAAAGGGAACCTCCATACTGATATTTTAATGCGTTCTTATTTAAAAAAAGAATTTAATTTACTTGATGGTAGAAGATTAAGTCATATTTGGCATATGACAACACCTCAACTTAAAAAACCCCTTTTTATCACTGATGGCGCCCTGAATGTTTCACCAAGAGTTGATATTAAATTACAGATTCTCAAAAATGCTGTTCAGTTTTGTAATAAATTAAACATCAGCAAACCAAAAGTGGCAATTTTATCAGGTACAGAAGATCCAATTGACAGTATGCCAAGTTCAGTTGATGCCAAAAAAGTTATGGAACTTGCGTTAGAAGAAAAAATTAATGCTTTTATTCATGGACCGCTTGCTTTTGATAATGCTGTTTCTGAGGAAGCGGCTAAAATAAAAGGGATTAAGAACGATGTTGCTGGTGATACTGATGTATTATTAGTACCTAATTTAGAAACTGGAAATTCTTTATCTAAAATAATGGTTTATTTTATGAATGCTTGTGCTGCAGGAATAGTAATTGGTGGTAAAGTACCAGTTGTGGTTCCTAGTAGAGCAGATAGTAAAAATTCTAAACTTGCATCAATTATGGCAGCTGTAGTTGCTGCAAATAACTAACCAGTAAATAAATTTTAGCTCGAATGCTTTTAAGACATTACTTTTTAATTTTAATAATCACTTTTTTATTTGGAAGTGCCTACCCTGTTCAGAAAGTTATTTTTAATGAAAATGTACCCCCATTATTAATGGGAAGTTTAAGAATGTTAGTAGTTTTCATATCCCTTTTGCCTTTTTGGAGATTTAGAATTCCTGAAAAAAAATACTGGTTACCACTTCTCTTTTTTTCAATTTCTATGGGTTTTTTAGCAAATGTTTTTATGACATTGTCTTTAAATGAAGCAAACATAGTTTCTCCGATAATTATTGGTTCTCAATTGGCTGTACCATTTGCAATATTATTAAGCTCATTTTTTTTAAAAGAGAAAGTAAGTATTAAAAAATGGGTGCTTATATTTATTTCTTTTTTTGGAATTATTTTGTTAGGCTTTGATCCTTTAATAAGAAATGAAATTTTTGCATTAATCTTAATAACGTTAATGGCATTCTTTTATGCTAGTGCACAGGTATTTTCCAGATACCTTAAAGATTTAGAGGTCACTCTCACAAATGCAGTAATGGGATTAGTAGGATTTATGTTATTAATTATTTCATCATCAATATTTGAAGGACAAACAATAAACGAAATAAAAACTATTAGTTTTCAGTCATGGTTATTAATATTTCATTCAGGTATCTTTGTTTCAATTGCTGCACACATGTCGATGTTCTATTTATATAGGATGTATCCTGTAAATAGAGTATTTCCATTTTATGCTCTATTTCCTGTATTTGGTGTGTTGTTAACGTTTATAATTTTTTATGAAATACCAAGTTTAATTACTTTTATTGGTGGTATAATTGTAATCGTAGCAACTTATTTTATTAATAAGGAAAATTAGCTACTTTAAAACATCTAATCCATCAGATAAATTGATATGTCCTGTTTGACGAGCTTTATTAAACTCTTTAATTCTGTCAAATATATTGATTCCAATTTGTCTATAAATATCAAGTAAATCAATTAAGACCCAATTTTCTCTAATCAAACCATTTTCTAGCCTCCAGAAATCAAGACTTCTCATTTCTAGTGCTTGATTTGATGGAGCAATACCCATCCAGCCATCATTGGTTATTGTTAATCTCATATTAGGCCAACCTGTTTCACACACATAATTTCCTTCATGTATCCAGTGTGTTTGCAAATCTTCCATGCCATCGGTGGCTAATTTTTCATTTGATGAACCACCTTTTCTATCTGGCATTGCTCTTAAAAATGGGATTTGATGCCAATGTCTGAAACCTGCTATACCTCTACCTGTTCCAATTCCGGCTGGTCCGTACCAATTAAGATTTGGGTGCCAATATTTTTCTAGATTCATAATTTTTGGATCTGGATTTTTAGGATGTAAGGATAAATCATTTAACATATCTATAACATGATCAAAATTTTCTTTCTTTTCTCCATTTATTGACAAGCCATCTCCAGTCATAGGAGCTGGGGTACACAGAAATGCACCAAGTTGAGGAGACATTGGCCATGCATTTGCTTGCATCATAATTTCAGGTAAGTCCCAAATAGATTGTACTTCAGTAATTTTATTTTCCTCTATTTTAAAAAACTCATGATAGCGCATATGAATTAAATTGCCTGTTGGTGGAATATCTAAGTATGGTTTTATAAAAGTTCCCATATAATTACCCATTGTACCTATCCATTTTTGCCCTTCAGGGGTTTTTCCCGCCATAATAATCATATCTCTTCTTTCTAGATCAGGGATACTATCCAATAATGGCAAAATACATTTGGAAAGAAAATTATTTAAACCTTTAAAAGTTCCAAAAGGATGGCAAAAATTAAATAAAGATTCTTTTGTAAAATAATTGCTTAATGATTTTTCAATTGTCTTTTTGTTAAATGTTTGAGTTGCAATCTGATAGTTGGCAAAAAAATTTTTTAATTCTCTAGAAATCATTATTTAGCAGTCCATCCTCCATCAATTACTAATGAAGAGCCAGTTATCATCGATGCAGCATCAGAGGCAAGATACACTACTGCACTAGCAATATCACTTTCTGTTGCTACTTTTCCTAAAGGTATATTTTCAATAACAGATTTTTTAAAATTTTTATCTTTGAAAAATTTTTTAACCATAGGAGTTTCAACAAATGTAGGGCAAACTGAATTAACTCTAATGTTGTGTTTTGCTAAATCGATAGCCATTCCTTTAGTTAGACCTTCAACGCCAAACTTGGTCATATTGTAAACACTTCTAAGAGGAGCTCCAACTTTACCTAACTGAGATGAAATATTTATAATTGATCCACCACTTTTTTTTCTATTTGTTGATTTTAGCATAATTTTTGTTGCTAATTGAGCAATATCAAATGATGCTTTAATATTAAGATCAACCACTTCACTCATATCTTTTCTTTTAATTTTAGTAAAATATTCTGGCCTATTTGTTCCAGCGTTATTTACTAATATGTCTAATTTTGGAATTTTAGAAAATATTTTTTTTATTTCTTTTAAATTTGTTACATCACAAACAAAGTAGTTGCATTTTCTTTTAATTTTTTTAATTTGGTTTTTAACAGCTATAAGATCTTTTTCTGTTCTACTTATAATTATTAAATTTGCTCCAGCTTCTGCCAGTGCGATTGCAGATGCTTTACCAATCCCTTTACCTGCACCTGTAACAAGCGCAGTCTTATCTTTTACTTCGAATTTTTTTAGAAACATTTATGCGTATAATTTACAATGAAAAAATGGTTTGATCTAATAAATTCATTTTTTTGATGCACATATCAAATTTATTTTCTTTGTGAAAATCACCTGGAAATGCAATACATTTAACACTTGCATTAACAGCGGCATTACTACTTTCCTCTGTATCTTCAATTGCAAGACATTCTTCAGGTTTTAAATTTAATTTTTCTAGTGTTACTTTATATATCTCTGGATGAGGTTTTTCATTGTTAACAAATGATCTATTTCCAATAAAATCAAAATCCGCTTTTGAAATTTGATTAGAAAGACTTTCAAATACAGCTTCTACATTATTTACAGTTGTAGAAGTTGAGAATGCAAGTTTAATATTATTATCTTTAGTATATCTAATCATTTCATAAACACTTTCTCTTAATTTTTGTTTGTTTTGAATAATGAATGAACTAAATAATTCTGTTTTTCTATCTCTAATTTGTGATGCATTAACATTGATATTATTTTTTTCTGCAAAATCTTCTACTCTCTTAGTGCCACCTGATTTTTTTAATAAAATTCTATAATCTTGCTCGTCCCAATACCAATCTAAACCAGCTTCTTTAAAGGCTTCGTTAAATGAATTACGTTGGATATTAGAAGATTCAATCAGTGTTCCAATTGATCCAAAAAGTAATGCTTTGTATTTCATCTTATAATTTTAATAAATAATTATCATATTCTTGTTAACCCTTTACTGCACCTTGAGTTAAACCAGACACTATTTGTTTTTGGAAAAACATCACTAACAAAAACAATGGTGCGGTAATTGATGCAGCAGCAGCAATTGACTCAACTAAATCTGTCATTTTAGTTTCCATATTAAAATATTGCATAATTGCTGGAACCATAGTTTGTGATTGTCCATCTAATAATAATGCTGCAACAAGATAATCATTATAAGCTAACAAGAAAGAAAATAATCCTGTTGTAATTACACCTGGCCACATTAAAGGCATCACAACTTTCCAGAAAGCTTGAAAAGGATTACATCCATCAATTTGAGCAGCTTCATCTAAATCTTGAGGTATATTCATAAAAAATGATCTCAGCATCCATATTGTAAAAGGTTGGTTAATAGCTACTAACAAAACAATAACAGCAATTTTTTTTCCATATAATCCATAATTTATAAAAGGTTCTAAATAACCAGTAACCAAAACAGAATGAGGTAAAGCTCTAAAAATTAAAGCAAAAATTAAAAGCCAAAAGGCAATCATAGAATTACTTCTTGCTAATCCATAACCAGCTAGTGTTCCAACAGTTAATGATATTGTAACAACCCCACCTGTTACAATCATAGTATTTAAGAATTGTTTATAAAATTCATTACCAACCCAAACAGACAAATAATGCTGAGGAGTAAAACCTATGATTGGGTAAGAAAAAATTTTTAAGAATTCTAAATTTGAAAATAATATATTTACAAATTCAGATAAATTATTTTGAATTAAAAAAAATAATATGAAGGAAATAGTTATATATAAAATGAATAAAATGAAAAAAGTAATTAAAGAAAATTTTAAAATAGGATTAATTAAATCAAATAAAATTTTTCTTATTTGGTATAATTTATAAAACAAATAAATTGATAGAAAAAGAAAAATAAAGTTAACAAAAGATAGACCTCCAACCTGTTCTTTTGTGCTTGGACCAATTATTACCTTTAAAGGATTGGAAGCAAAAGAATCAACAGGAAGTTTTATTGACATTACAACAATCCATAAGAGCGGGAATAAAGCAATTATACACCACGTAATTATTGTAATTGAAACAATAATTTTAAGAGGCGTGGTTAAGTTAAAAAGTTTACTTTCCATTATAATCTTTTTTCTTTTTGCTCTTTAAAAGTTCTTCTTAAAACTGGAATTAATATTATTATAATTCCTATCATTGTAAGAACAGAAGTAGCTGATGCTCTTCCAATAGATCTTGTTCCAGAATCATCAATTCTCAAGAAATCATAAGTCATCCATTGTAATGAAATCCTAAATCCAGAAGCACTAAAACCAACAATTTCATCAAAAACTCGATATGAATCCATTAAATGAATTAAAGCAACAAATACTATTAATGGCATGATATGCGGAATTATAATAAATCTTAAACGCTGAAGTCTATTTGCCCCATCTACAAATGCTGCCTCAATTTTTTCTTTATCGACAGTTTGTAGTCCTGCATAAAAAATAACAAAGGCAAAAGGTATAGTGTGCCAAACTCTATAAAAAAGCATTAGAATCTCTATCGTCCAGCCTTGAGAAAATAGGGCAATATCTTTATCTAAAATATTTTCTAAAAATAAAGTTAATATACCATCTCCTATAAATAACCATTTTATTGATAAAGCACCTATTACAGGTGTAATTATAAATGGGAGCAAGGTTATAAAAATTATTGGACCTTTCAATCTATTAATTAAAACATTAACGCATAGAGCTAATATTAAACCTAAGATTATTACAAATGGTAAAGTAATAAATGTAAATGTTAGTGTAAACCTTAGAGCTTTATAAAAATCAATAGATCTTATTTTACTCCATTCAAAACCATCATTTGAAATAACAGATGATAATTGTTCAAATTTCAAAATATTTTTATAATTTTGAAAGCCTACCCAAATATTATTTTTTATTTTATTTCCATTTTCATCTAATACAGGAACGGTAATTGTTTCTGTTTTACATCCAAAAGGATCGCAATTTTCTCTTTCAATCGTTTCTAATACATCTTGGTTGAATTGAAAACTTTGAATTAAAACTATTAGAAGAGGTAAGGCAATAAATAATGTCATCATTATAAATGATGGCATTGTAAAAACTAAAAAAGTAGATTTTTTCATTTACTAATATTACCCCCCTTAAGATTTTAAAAGGGGAGTAATATACAATTATATAAAATTATAAGAGACCTTTTTCTGTTGCTGCAGTAATATAATCAGCCTCAATTTTTTCTAGAGTAGCTTTTGCAGTAGCTGCGCCAGTCAAATAATCACCAATAGCAGCACCTAAGACTCCATGGAGTGTGCTCATTTTTGCTGATGCAGGATAAGGAGCTGCTCCAGATTTTGCAGTTAAAATTGCACCAATATTTGATGGAGCTGGATCAAACGCATTAGACAGCCAAGGAGCAGCTTCAGGGTTCGCTCCTAAGTTTGCTGGATCTAATCCAACCATAGCTAATTTAAATGCTGCTTCTGCTTCTTCATCAGTAACATTTTTAGCTATAACAACACCATCCCACCATAATGTAGATGCTGGTTTACCATTCTTTTTTGCTTTAGGCGCTGATGCAAACTTTACTAATCCAACAACTGTTGACTCCTCTGCATTATCCATAGCACCAGCTCGAGACGCCCAAAGGTTTGCAAGAGCAATCTTACCCTGTTGGAATTGTTGTTGAACATATGTAGAATCTGAAGTTAAATACTCAGGATCCATATATTCTGTTAGTTTTTTCATCATCTTAAGTGTTTCATAGCCATCGTTATTATTAACTGCTGGCATATTTCCATCAAAAAAAGAATCAGCAAAACCCAAATACATATTTACAAATTCTTCTCCTAAATTCCAACCTGACTTGAATGTTCCACCAAGTGGATAATCTACAACTCCAGCATCTTTAATAACTTTAGCAGCTTTCAAAAGCTCGTCATAAGTTGTTGGAATATCTATACCAAGATCACTCAAAATATCTTCTCTGTAAAATAAATGTTGAGCATTTGTCATCATTGCAATTGCCATAATTTTTCCATCAATTACAATTTTTTGATTATCTTGTAGAGAGTCTCCATATTTAGCAACTAGATCGTCAAGTGGTCTAGTTACACCAGCATCAAGAACCGATACATTTGTAGAAGCTGAAACACCTGCCATTGTAAATTGAGATGGGTTGCTTTCTAATGATGCAACAAGCTTATCTCTGTATTCTTGATCAAGTGTAGGTGTAAAATTTCCACACTCTTCCATAGCAGAAGTAACAACTTTCCAGGCATCAAATCCTGCAGATAAAGAAGTTACTGGTACAGAATTGTTTAGCTCGCAAGCTTTTGCATTAGTACCGGCTAAGAAAAAAAATGATGTGAAAATCGCAAATAATACTAGTATTTTTTTCATTTGTTTCCCCTATAATTTATTAATATATTAATTTATAATATTTTATTAATGCAACAGTTTGAATAATTATTCAAGCATTTGCATACATAAAAAAGGAAAAATGATGAATAAAAATGCCACATCCCAAGATGTCGCAAAATTAGCAGGAGTATCTCAATCAGCTGTTTCAAGATGTTTTACTAAAGGTGCAAGCATCTCAAGCAGGACAAAACTAAGGGTTCTTGAAGCTGCCAAAAAACTAAAATATAAACCTCAAACTTTTTTGCAAGATTCTCAAAATATTGAAGATAGTGGACTAGTGGGAGTTATTTTACCTTATATAACCAATCGATTTTATCCAGAGGTATTAACTGAATTGCATGAAGCGCTACGTTTATCGGGTTTTAGAATTTTATTGATAACAACTGATGATGGTGAAGAATTAGACGATAAGCTCATTCAGCCATATTTGAAAGAAAGATTAGTTGCAATAATTTCAGCAACTAAACCAACAGATCAATTTGTTGAAAATTGCTTAAATAAAAAGATTCAAATTATAGCCTATAATAGAGCTTGGGATATCCCTACTATAAGTTCAGTTGCATGTAATCATAGATTTGGTGGTGAATTAATTGCAGATCAAATAATCAAAAATAACCATCAGGAAGTTGGTTTAATTGAAGGTCCCACAGGATCTTATGTAAGTAATGAAAGATGTAAAGGATTTAAAAATAAATTAAAAAAATCAAAAAAATTAAAATTATACTCTCAAAAAGGAAATTTTACATATGAAGGTGGATATGCTGCAACAGCAAAAATCTTAACGAATAAAAAAATCTCAGCTATTTTTTGTGCAGATGATACGATGGCATTTGGATGTTTAGATTACATTAAAAAAAATACAAAAATTGAAATACCTAACGATATTGAAATATTTGGATATGACGATATCTCAATGGCAAACTGGTCATCTTACAATTTAAGTACTGTAAAACAGCCCTTGAGACAAATGTCAAAATTAGTAACTCAACTTATTAATGATAATATTAAAGATCCAGATTATGAGGCCGTTAGTCATTTAATCCAAGGAACATTAATAAAAAGAAAAACATCTAGATAAATTATATAACTTTGTTTGCTAATTTAGTTCCTTCAACTAAAGAATGAAGTTTTTCATAACAAATATTTTCATCAATTTTGCCAAATCCTGCAAAAGTACTAAATCCGCAATCAGTTCCAGCCATTAGTTGGTCTTTTGGAATTACCGTTGAAAACTGAATTAATCTATCTGCTACAACCTCAGGGTGCTCAACAAAATTTGATGTTGAATCGATAACACCAGGAACTAAAACTTTATCTTTTGGTAATTTAATATCTTGAAAAACTTTCCACTCATGTGCGTGTCTGGGATTTGATGACTCAATTAAAAAATATTTAATTTTAGATTTTAAAATTATTGGTAATATTTTTTCTAGTGGGATATCATGTGTATGAGGTCCTTCATAGTTTCCCCAACAAATATGCATTCTAGTCATATTAACATCTACATTAGTTAAAGCTTCATTCAAACACTCGATTTGAATTTCCGCACGTTTTAAAAATTCTTGTTCGGATAATTCCTTAAAATTCATATGTCTAGCTAATGCAAGATCAGGACAATCTAATTGCACTTGTATATTTGATTTAGTAATTGTCTCATACTCAATAGCCATAATTTCTGAAAGTTTATGTAAATATTCATCATCTGTTTTATAAAACCTATTTGGCATAAATACATTTATGACACCTGGTGATGCAGCATTCATAAATGCTTTTTGATGATTGTTTTTATCTAATGAATTTTTAAAATTCTCTAAGTCTTTATTTAATGAATCTTTATCTTTGATTTTTAATGCATTAGTACAACACGGTCTGCTATACGTTGGTGTACCCCCACTTTTAGCTATTTTTTCTTTATACTCTGGAAAATCATCTAAATCAGCTGGTGCTCTTCTTTCACTTTCTCCAGAAAAACCATCTATCCTATCTTTTATATAAGTGGCATAACTTATTTTACTCATTTCACCGTCACTTATATAATCAATACCAACTTCGATCTGTTTTTTAACAATTGTCTCAACATTTTTTTTCAATATATTATTGAAATCTTCTTTAATAAATTTTTCACCCCGATCTTTAGAAAATAAAATTTCTGAAAGTCCTTTTGATCTAGGCAAGCTGCCTACATGTGTAGTTAATATTTTAGACATTTTTTAATTAACCTGTTTTTATCAAGATTTGTTTCCAAATTGCAGTTTCATCAAATAAAACCCATTCGTTCTTTATACCTCTTGGTCCTATTTCGGCATGATTAATTCCCATAATATAAATCTCAGAATTAGAAGCTTGCCCAAATATACCATTCCCACTGTGCTTCCCAACTAAAGACCAGCGTATAGCAACTTTTTTTGGTTGATTTTCTTCTACAGTAAAACTTTTATGTTCTATTCTAAAAAGAGCATCTGGGAAAGATTGTCTTAAATTTAGCCAGAAATATGTTACATCATCGATACCATAACAAACAAAACCTCCTGGTTGAAATTGTTGAACTGATCTGTCATAATTTTTTTCAATTGTAGATTTAGAATTAATATTAAGAATGTTTTCTAAATTTTCTGCATATTGATCAGCTATATTATTTTTTGATAAAATTGGTGGTGCATAACTTGTTTCTTGAGATGAATTCTTATCAAATGGTTTAATGCAATTCTTTATTCCACCTTCTTGCTTTATTAAAATTGCTGCATATTTTTTTGGATCTATTTCTAGCTGTCTAACAATTGCTCCTTGATCTCTAACTAACCATTCATCATAAACTTGATTATTCTTACAAGCGCAGTCAGCAATGACTCTGTATACAAGTTTTTTATTTGTTGCTTTCCCATATAAACCATCTTTTATATGAGTGGCTTTACTAAGAATTCTATGAGAAGATAAAAACCCTTCATCTTCGTTACCAATCCAAATTACATCTTCACCTAATAATTGCCTATCTGGAAATTCGTCTAAAGTTGCATTAGTTGCATCAACTACTGTATTAGGTCCATAAATGATTCCCATAGGTGATCTAACAGGAATATTTTCAGCATAATATTCCATAATTGAGTTAACATCTTTTTCTTCCCATATCTGATGAGTTATTTTTAGAATATAATCTGGAAGATTTTCAAACTTGTTATTAAAACCTTTCATATAACTGAATTCTTAATTTGTTTGTCTTATAATAAATAAATTTCCATCCTCATCACTTATCTGCTTAATTGATCGTGATGAGTTTTTTGGTACTGAAAAAGTATCCTTGTCCTTAATTACTACTTTCTCTCCATCACAATCTATTTCCCATTCACCAGATAAACAATGATATACTTCTGATTTCTCAAATTTGTATTCATGTATATGGGCATTTTTTCCATGGAGAAGTGAAAGGCTAAATCCTGTTAAATGCGGTATGTTTGGAATAAATGATTTATTATGAATATTAAATTGATCAAGGTAATTAATAATTTTATTGGATTGATAGTGTTCATCATCAACAAAGTATTTATCTTTTTCATCAAATCGAATGACAAACTTTTCTATATCTTCTGAGGAATAATGATCAAAACTCTTTAATTCATCTTCTTTTAATGGTTGAATAATTTTAGTTTCATCAGTAATTTTCTGTTTTTCTGTATCTACTAAAGAATTATCATTCATTAATACCATACCAGAATCTTTTGCATCTTTTAAAAGTTTTGGAGTCCAAGTGATTACACCTGGATCATTTTCACCTAAAACTACAAACATTAACGCTTCTTCTTTGCTTACATTTTGAAAACCTCTAAACATATTTGTAGGGAAAGAAGCAATATCACCTTTTTTAAGTATTACCTCTCCTTCTGTGCCATCAACTCCCCAATAGAAACGCCAAGCACCAGAATGAATTATAAATACTTCAGCAGTTGTATGGCTATGTAATCCAGAACCGTTCATTGGAGCAGCACTTACAGCTCCAATATTGAAGCCATGCGCTTCAGCTATTTTAACATTTTGTTTAGCATCTTCACTAACACCTGGGCCTATAACAGAATAATTTTTCCTATCTTGATGTCCCTTTAATTTTCCTTCTACAAAAGGAATAGTACTTGGAATAAGTTCCTCAAATTTTGCTAATCTTGTGGTAATATTAATTGACATATCTTTATGATATTTTATTCATTTTTTTTGAATATTATTCAAATTATTGAATAAATCAATTAATATTTATTAGTATGTAATTAATTTTTATGACAAATAAAATTGAAGATTTTGAAACAGGGGAAAAAGAAAACAAGAAAATAATTTTTGTAGATTTAAGTACAAGTGAAAATTTAGAAAATAAAAAAAAATTTAAATATTTATTAAATAAAGTTGCTGAATCTCCTTTAGATGAATTAGGAGTTAATTTAAAAAACTTATACCATGAAGAAGCTGAATTAAATGCTTTTCATCCAATAAATGAAATAAGTGGTGTTGAGAATATAAAAAATAAACTTTGGATACCTCTAAAAGAAGCTTTTCCAGATCTCGAAAGAAGAAATATAATTGTAATTGGAGGATCTTATAGAGACAAAGTATTTGTATCGTTTGTTAGCTATCTAACTGGAACATTTGTCAACGAATGGCTCGGTGTTACACCCACAAAAAAAAATATTTATCTTAGAACTTGCGAAGCTCATCAAATCTCTAATGGTAAAATTATAAAATCATATGTTTTAATTGATACAGTTGATTTTATTAGACAAGCTGGACACTGGCCAATTAATAAATCTTTAGGAGCAGAAGGTATGTGGTCAGCGCCTATTACTGGAGATGGAGAAAATAATGAAAATTTTGACAACGAATTATCTTTAGAATCTTTAAATCAAGCATTAGCCATGCAGCGAAGTTTAAATATTAAGCCCGAAAGTGATCCAAACTCAAACAAAGATTATATAAGAGATAAATTACTTAATCATCCTCAAAAAAATTATTGGCATCCAAAAATGATGTGGCACGGACCTGCAGGAATAGGAACTGCAAGAGGTTTAAAAGGATATGTAGAATATCATCAACTTCCATTTAGACTTACATTTAAAGAAAGGGATTATTGGAAAATTGGACATTATATTGAAATTGGTGATGGTAATTATTCAATGACTGGAGGTTGGCATAGCATAGAATGCATTCATGGTTCAAAAGAATGGTTAGGTTATGAGCCAACTAATAAAAAAATTACAATAAGAGTTATGGATTTTTATTTACATCATGAAGGGCTGATTAGAGAAAATTGGGTACCAATCGATATAGCACACATACTAGATCAAATAGGTGTTGATATCTTTAAATTAATTCATAAAAAATAATTATGGCAATTGAATATTTAAAAAAAGGTTTGGATGAAAAACAAAGAATTGAAGATAATGATAAAGTAAAAAAAATTGTTGAGGAAACATTAAGTAAAATTGAATCAGAAGGAGATGAACATATTAGAGAGTTATCTCAAAAATTTGATAACTATTCTCCAGATAGTTTTCGATTAAGTAAAGAGCAAATAAATCAATTAATGAGTGAAGTCTCTGATGATGACAAAGAAGATATTAAATTTGCTCAAAAACAAGTGCGATCATTTGCGGAAGCACAACTTAAAACATTAAGTGAATTAGAAGTAGAAACGCATCCGGGTGTGATACTTGGTCATAAAAATATACCAGTGCAAGCAGTTGGATGTTATGTACCTGCCGGAAAATTCCCAATGGTAGCTTCTGCTCATATGTCAGTTGTTACTGCCTCTGTTGCTGGGGTTCCAAGAATTGTTGCTACTACACCGCCTTTTAAAGGTAAGCCAAATCCAGCTGTTGTTACAGCAATGAAAATGGGCGGTGCTCACGAAATTTATGTTTTGGGAGGAATGCAAGGAGTTGGTGCTATGGCTATAGGTACAGAAACGATTAAACCTGTTGATATGCTTGTTGGACCTGGCAATGCATTTGTTGCTGAAGCAAAAAGACAATTGTATGGCAAAGTTGGTATCGATTTATTTGCTGGTCCAACTGAAACAATGGTTATTGCAGATGAAACTGTTGATGGTGAAATATGTGCAACAGACTTATTAGGACAAGCAGAACATGGATATAATTCTCCTGCTGTGATGATAACAAACTCAAGAAAACTTGCAGAAGAAACATTTAAAGAGATTGATAGAATTTTAGAAATTTTACCTACTAAAGAAACAGCAAGTACTAGCTGGAGAGATTATGGAGAAATGATTTTGTGTGATACCTATGAGGAGATGCTATCTAAAGCAAACGAAATAGCTTCAGAGCATGTTCAAGTTATGACAAAAAAAGATGATTGGTTTTTAGAAAAAATGACATCTTATGGCGCTTTATTTTTAGGTGCTAGAACCAATGTTGCTAACGGTGACAAAGTGATAGGTACTAACCATACTCTTCCTACCAAAAAAGCTGGAAGATATACTGGTGGTTTGTGGGTTGGTAAGTTTATTAAAACCCACACTTATCAAAAGATTACAACCGATGAAGCAGCTACACTTATTGGAGAATATGGATCTAGACTTTCACACCTTGAAGGATTTATTGGTCACGCTGAACAATGTAACGTTAGAGTGAGAAGATATGGGAAAAAAAATGTTGGATATGGAAAACCAGCAGGAGAAAAAATTTAGCTTATTTTAATTCACCTTTAACTCTCATTTCATTTCTAATTTTTGTTGCTGAGATATCATGTATCTCTTTTCCTAAATCATGTTCTGTAAATGAATAGCCAACTCCTCTTCCATAAGAAATATCAATAATGTTTGGAACTTTAACAACTACATATTCTTTTCCATCAGTAAAACCATGTTGAGCTAAACCTTCATTAATTTTTGCTTTTACTTCTTCAAATTGAAATGGATTGTCAGCTTGACCTTCCACACCTGCATCTACACCTCCCACGTCGCGATACATAATACATACTTGACCTGTTTTCTGAAGTGCTCTTTTAAATAATTCTGTATGTCCGTCATGCCATGGTTGCCATCTACCTAACATTTGTACTGTTGGTTTTTTCCAATCAAACATTTTTAATTTCCTTTGCTAGATTTTCTATTTCTTCATCTGATAAAAATTTAGTTATTTTAATGTCAGTTTTATTTGGTTGTTCAAACATTTTATTTGTATCTTCAAACCTACCTTCTTTAATAGTATCCAGCCAGATAACAAAATCAGGCTCAAAAGCTTCTCTTGCTTTTTCAGTTGGTGCTACGAAGTCACAAATTACCCATCTTCCATTTTGTTTTTCGAAATCGGCAAATGTTTTCATTCTATTGGCTTGTCGTATTCTACCTTCCATCGTAAAATCCCAATCGTTTGCTGACTTCCTGACTACATCTGCGTTATACCAAGCACAATTATCAGTTACTTTAATAAGCCTTTCAGCTAACCAAGTTTTGCCAGCACCAGGAAGACCACAAATAAGTATTTTCATATGATTATAATTTATATTTTAGCGATAAAATTAGGGTTAATAACACTTTCTTTCGTGTTGTATAGTAATATATTTTTATTAAAATCTTTAACTGAACCACCTGCCTCTTCAAGAATAATATGTCCCGCAGCAATGTCCCATTCTGAAGTTGGGCCTAGTCTTGGATAGATATTTGCCTTACTTTCAGCTAAGTAACAAAATTTAAGAGAACTACCAATTTGGATTAACTCAAAATTATTACAATTATCATTTATCCAATTATCAAAATCTTTATTAGAATGTGATCGACTACCAATAACCTTGGTTAAATTACTTTTGTCTTTTACTGAATTTATTTTTATAAAATCTTTAGTTGTTTCAATATTTGACTCTGTAATTAATTTATATGCGCCATTGTTTTTTAAAGCATAATAAAGCAAAGACTTAGCAGGCGCATATATAATACCAAATATTGGTGAATTATTTTTTATTAATGCAATGTTAACTGTAAATTCTCCATTTTTTTTTATAAACTCTTTAGTTCCATCTAATGGATCTATTAACCAATATGAATTCCAAGTTTTTCTTTCTTTCCATTCTATTAGGCTTTCTTCGCTTAATATAGGAACATTCGGGCTAAAAGATTTTAATCTATTTAAAATTAAATTATTTGATTTTATATCAGCTTCGGTAATAGGTGAATTATCATCTTTTATTTCTACATTAAAAGATTTTTTATATACTTTTTGAATTTCTTTACCCGCATCTATAGCCGTATTTAATATTTTTAATAAGTTTTTTGATTTATGTAATTCTAAGTTCATGATTCTTTTAACAGAATTTTTTTATTAATTAAAATTATATGTAAATGAAATACATATAACCAAAATACAAAGTTAATCCAATAATTCCATAAATACGTCCAATTTTTTTTGCAAAAATCATAAACATTAAAATTAATGCTGTAATTGATAACATGAAGTATAAGTCTTGATTTGCTAAAACTGTAGGAATTTTAAAATTACCAAAAAATGAACTAATACCTAGAACACCTAATACATTATAAATATTAGAACCCAGAATATTTCCTAAAGCGAAATCAATCTTTTTTCTAAAGGCAGAAACAATGCCAACTGCAAATTCTGGAAGAGAAGTTCCAAAAGCTACTAATGATAATCCAATTACTGAAGCTGGAACATTATATGTTCTTGCAATATTAATTGCTGAATCAACAAGTAAATCTGCACCAAATACTAAACATGCTATACCTATTATAATTAATATTAATGAGATTGTTATAGAATAATCATTTTTATCTATTTCTAAATTATCTATTTCTCCTTTTTTTATTTGAACATACATTAGATAAATTAATGATGTAGTTGCAACTAATCCAAAAATGAAATTAAAATAAAAAAAAGTCATAATAATTAATACAATTCCTAAAATAATATTTATCCAAGCTTGGTTAATCTGATTTTTATTTATATTTACAATTGGAAAAATTAATGTTGTAGTAGCCATTACAAGTATCAAGTTTGCAATATTACTTCCAACTACAGCGCCTAAAGCAAGATCCGAAAAATCATTAAGAACTGCATTAATACTGCTTGCCAATTCAGGTAATGATGTTCCCCCCGCTACAATTACAACACCAATTGCAAACAATGAGATATTAATTTTTCTTCCAAAACTAACTGAACCTCTTATAATTATTTCAGCACCTAAAACTAGAAGCCCTAATCCAATTATCGAAAATAATATATCCATTGAAAATTTTTAATTATTTAAGTTAGTTATATGTTTAAATTAAATAGTATATAATAAATAAATTTTTCTAAATTATGAACGAAAGTTTTGACTATATTATTATTGGTGCAGGCACAGCAGGTTGCATATTAGCAAATAGACTTTCAGAGAATGAAAACATTAAAGTACTTTTGATTGAGGCTGGAGGCAAAGACACTAATCCTTGGATACATATTCCGGGTGGTTATTTTAAAACAATGCATAATCCTAAAACTGATTGGTGCTTTACAACTGAAGAGGAAAAATTTTGTAATAATAGAAAAATGCTTATTCCAAGAGGAAAAACATTGGGTGGAAGTTCATCAATTAATGGGATGTTATATATAAGAGGTCATGCAAATGACTACAATTACTGGAGACAATTAGGTAATATTGGATGGTCTTGGGAAGACGTATTACCGTACTTTAAAAAATCTGAAGATTACAGAATTTCTAAAAGTGAATTTCATGGTACCAATGGACCTATCAAAGTAGAGAAAATTAGATCAAATTTTAAATTATTGGATTTATTTTTGGAAGCGTCTCAAGAGTTTGGTTATAAAAAAAATAATGACTTCAATGATGGTGATAACGAAGGAATGGGTTATTTTCCAATGACAATTGATAAAGGGTATAGATGTAGTGCTGCAGTTGCTTTCTTAAATCCTATAAAAAATAGAAAAAATTTAAAAATTATAACTAAGGCACATGTTAAAAATTTAACCTTTGAAAATTTAAAAGTAAAAAATGTAAATGTATGGAAAAACAATGAAGAATTTTCATATTCTGTAAATAAAGAAGTTTTATTGTCTGCAGGAACAATTGGATCTCCTCAAATATTACAAGCTTCAGGTATTGGTCCAGGTAAATTATTAAATGAAAATAATATTAATATTGTAAAAGAAATTAAAGGTGTTGGAAAAAATTTAACCGATCATTTAATGTTAAGACCAGTTTACAAAATTAAAAACTTAGAAACATTAAACGATATATATCACAGTTTTACTAAAAAATTTTTAACAGGATTAAACTATTTAATTTATAAAAAAGGACCTTTAACAGTTGGAGCAAGTTACTTGTGTGGCTTTATTAAAAGTGATTCGTATTTAGAAAACCCTAATCTACAATTTCATATCTCGCCAGCTAGCACTGATTTATTAGGAAAAGCAGACCTACATAAATTTCCAGCATTCACTCCTACAATAACAAATATACAACCTACAAGTAGAGGCTCTGTAGAAATTAAATCTTCAGATACAAGAATTTATCCTCAAATAAAAATGAACTATTTATCTACTGATGAAGATAGGGAAATTGCAGGAAAATCAATTAAAATTGTAAGAAAAATAGTTATAGAATCAAAAGCATATAAAAATTATGAACCAGAAGAATATAGACCGGGAATACAATTTAAAGATAATCAATCTCTAGCAAAAGAAGCGGGTAAATTTGCAAACACTATTTTTCATCCAGTAAGTACCTGTAAAATGGGTAATGATGAAAACTCAGTTGTAAGTGATAATCTTAAAGTAAAAGGAATAAATAACTTAAGAGTTGTTGATGCTTCTGTGATGCCGACTATAACATCAGGTAATACGAATGCCCCTACTATGATGATTGCTGAAAAAGCATCAGACTTAATTATTAGAGATCAGTAATGATTATTGAACTACTGTATCTTTAGGGTCAATTCCAGCAACTTCAACTGGTGCTTTCATAGCATCTCTTCTAAAAGGTTCCCCTAACTCTTGATTTAACATTACTTCTATAAAAGTAGTTATACCTTCCATTTGATCTTTGCATGATTGTTTTAAAACTTCTGTCAATTCTTCTTGAGTATGAACTTTAACACCTTTAAATCCACAAGCTTCTGCAATTTTTGCATAGCTTAGTTTAGGATCAAGTTCAGTTCCAACAAAATTATTATTATACCAAAGTGTAGTATTTCTTTTCTCTGCTCCCCATTGATAATTTCTAAAAATTATCATTGTAATATTTGGCCAACCTTCTCTGTTACAAGAAGTCATTTCACTCATACTAATTCCAAATGCGCCGTCACCTGCAAAGCCAACAACTGGTGTATTAGGACAACCTATCTTTGCTCCAATTACAGATGGAAAACCATAGCCACATGGTCCAAATAAACCAGGTGCCAAATACTTTCTACCATTCTCAAATGTTGGGTAAGCGTTACCAATAGCACAGTTATTTCCTATATCACTTGATATAATTGCATCTTCAGGAAGACCTGCTTGAATAGCTCGCCATGCCATTCTTGGTGACATTTTTTCTGGTTCTCTATCTCGTGAATCTTTATTCCAAGATGTACCAGGGTCATCTTCTTCATGATCAAGGCCAGTTAATGTTTGAAGCCAAGCTGACTTTGTCTTATGAATTAACTCCTCTCGTTCTTTTCGATCTTGATCACCTGCATTTGTTCCAAGATTTTCTAAAATTTGTTCTGCAACCAGTTTTGCATCTCCACAAATACCAACACTAATTTTTTTTGTTAAACCAATACGATCAGAATTGATATCAACTTGAATGACATCTGCATTTTTTGGCCAGTAATCTATTCCATAACCAGGTAAAGTTGAGAAAGGATTTAACCTTGTGCCAAGTGCAAGAACTACATCTGCCTTGGAAATTATTTCCATTGCTGCTTTAGATCCATTGTACCCTAAAGGACCAACCGCAAGAGGATGTTTGCCTGGAAAACTATCATTATGTTGATATCCGCAAGCAACTGGAGCACTTAATTTTTCTGCAAGTTTTTTACAATCATCAATAGCGTCAGCTAAAATCACTCCAGCGCCAGATAAGATAACTGGGAATTTTGCATTAGATAAAAGATTTGCGGCCTC
The DNA here is from genome assembly GCA_902602135.1 of uncultured Alphaproteobacteria bacterium. Lineage (GTDB taxonomy): Bacteria > Pseudomonadota > Alphaproteobacteria > HIMB59 > CACPNW01. The sequence goes on along the minus strand of CACKQA010000001.1, from coordinate 26,278 downwards.
CTTAATTGCTTCTGTTCCACCAGAAGGTCTTTCAAATTTAATAATAGAAGGAATATCAATATCAACAACTTGAGTCCAAAAATCTCTCGGTATATTCAATTGAGCAGGCGCAGAACCTTTAATAGCTTTTGAAATAACTCTATTTAAAACTTCGGCAACTCTAGATGGATCTCTAACCTCTTCTTGATAACATACCATATCTTTAAATAAATTCATTTGCTCAACTTCTTGGAAACCTCCTTGACCAATAGTTTTATTAGCTGCTTGAGGAGTAACTAAGAGCATTGGAGTGTGATTCCAAAAAGCAGTTTTTATAGGTGTAACTAAGCCAGTTATACCAGGTCCATTTTGCGCAATACACATTGCGATTTTACCAGTTGATCTAGTATAGCCATCGGCCATAATTCCGCCGTTTGACTCATGAGCAACATCCCAAAATGTTATTCCAGCTTTAGGAAAAAGATCAGATATAGGCATAAAGGCAGATCCGATTATTCCAAAAGCGTGTTGAATACCGTGTTTCTGTAAAACTTTTACGAAAGCCTCTTCTGTTGTCATTTTTGCCATAATAAAACCCTTAATATATTATTCTTACCTACATTAAATTAATTATTAAATGAACTACAATAATCTTGTTAGTTATTTATTAATTTTATAAAATTCCTATTTAAAGAGAAATTAAATATTTACGATTGATAAAATGACGCTTCTTGGACAAGAAATTATTAAAGCTACGTCTAAAACTTTACCAAACCAACCTGGTGTTTACCAAATGCAGGATGATAAAGGTAATATTTTATATATTGGAAAAGCAAAAGTATTATCAAATAGAGTAAAGAATTATCTATCTCTAAATAACCTAACCAGAAGAATTCAAAGGATGGTTAGTCTAACAAAATCAATGAACTTTTTTGTTACAAATACAGAATTAGAAGCAATCATCCTTGAATGTAATTTAATTAAAAAACATAAACCAAGATTTAATGTTCTTTTAAGAGATGATAAATCATTCCCTTATATATTTATTTCTTCAGAACATGATTTTCCTAGAATTGAAAAACATCGAGGTCCACAAAAGAAAAAGGGTAGATATTATGGACCATTTGCAAGTCCAGATGCAGTAAATAGAACTATTAATACAATACAACGTATATTCCTTTTAAGATCATGCACAGATAAAGAGGTTAATGCAGGAAATAAATTATGCTTTAATTATTATCTTAAAAGATGTTCTGGTCCCTGTGGAGGCAAAATAACAAAAGAAGCCTATTCAAAATTAATAGAGGCAGCAGATGATTTTTTAAGTAGTGGTAATTCTCAAAAAATACAAAAAAATTTTACAGATCAAATGTATAAAGCTTCAAAAAAAAATAATTTTGAATTAGCAGCATCTTTAAGAGATAGGCTTAAAGCTTTAAAACATATTGAGCAAAATAATTCAATTAAGATAAAGGATATTAAAAATGCTGACATTTTTGCAATAACATCAAATGAAGGCAAAACATGTATTTATGGAAGTTTTTTTAGAAACAATACTTCTTATGGTGGTAAAGCTTTCTACCCAGATCATGACAACTTATTGGATCATGAGGAAATAATGTTAGGTTTCTTGAATATATTTTATGCAGAAAAAGATATTCCTGAAACAATTATTACTAACATAACTATTCATAAAAATAATAATTCACAAATTTTAGGAAAAAATTTTGATAAAACAAAATTCATTAAACCATTAAAAGGACCTAAAAAAAATTTACTTAAATTTGCAGAAAAAAATTCTAAAATAAATTTAGATATTAAATTAAATAAACTTAAATCTTTTGATAATTTTAATGTAGAAATTAAAAAAATATTCAAACTCAAAGATGAAATTATAAAAATAGAAGCTTACGATAATAGCCATACATTTGGAAAACATCCTATAGGCGTAATGATTGCCTATAATCAAAATGGATTTATAAAATCAAATTATAGAAAATTTAATATTCGATTTGATCTTGAAGAAAACAAAAATAAAGTTGATGATTATTATATGATGAAAGAAATGCTTACTAGAAGATTTAATAATGCAAAATTTCAAGACGAGTTAGATTTGCCAAGTTTATTGCTTATAGATGGAGGAAAAGGACAATATAATTCTGCAAAAAAAGTTTTAGATAGTTTAAAAATTGACATACCAATTATCTCTATGGCTAAAGGTGAAGAAAGAGATGCAGGTAGAGAAATTCTAATACATGATAAATTTACACATAGATTAAATGAAAATAATCCACTTCTGCACTTTTTACAAAATATAAGAGATGAGGTTCATAGATTTGCAATAACAACTCATCGATCAAAAAGAGCAAAGATGAGCGTCAAATCTGTATTTGATGATATAGAAGGAATAGGTCCTGAAAGAAAGAAAATTTTAAAAAAACACTTTGGTACAGTGGAAAAATTAAAATTAGCTAGTTTAGATGAATTAAAAGAGGTTAAATCTATACCTGAGTCAATTCTAACAAAAATTTATGAATATTTTCATAGCGTTTAAAAAATTCTTCATCTACAAAGAATAGAAATGAATATATCAAATATTCTAACAATAATTAGAATAGCTATAATTCCAATTATAGTTCTTTGCATATATCTTACGAATCCATACTTTGGCTGGATTGCCTTTATATTATTTTGTTTAGCTGGAATAACTGATTACTTTGATGGTTATTTAGCAAGACTAAGAAATGAAGTAACAAATTTTGGGACATTTTTAGATCCAATTGCAGATAAATTATTAGTAGCGGCAGTTATTCTAATTTTAACTTCTAAGGGTGTAATAAGAGACTGGGATACTATTCCAGCTCTAATAATATTATTAAGAGAAATTACAGTATCAGGTTTAAGAGAATACTTAGCGGGGATAAAAATTAGCATACCGGTTTCAAGAATTGCAAAAGCAAAAACATTCCTTCAGCTAGCAGCACTTGGTTTACTTATATTATCCGAGAGTAATCTAAATTTTTTATTTATTATTTATTTAGGTAAGACTTTTTTATGGATTGCTGGAATACTAACTCTCTATACAGCCTATGATTATATTAAAGGATCAATAAAACATTTTTAAAATGAGAATTCGATATTTTGCTTGGATTAAGGATATAACAAATAAAGATGACGACATAATTGATACAAATCATCCTAAAACCATACAAGAATTAAAAAAATATTTAGAAAATTTATATCCTGAGCTAAAAAAACATTTTTTACAAGATGTTTTAAGATTTGCAGTTAATCAAGAATATGTTTCAGAAAACTTGAATTTAAAACCAATTGATGAAATTGCAATCTTTCCACCAGTTAGTGGGGGATAATGATAAAAATTCAAAAAAAAAATTTTAATTTAGAAGAAGAAATTGAGAAAATTAAAAATAAACATTCTGACATTGGAGCTCTTACTTCTTTTGTTGGTTATGTAAGAGATTTAAATAATAATAAAGATGTTAAACATTTAAATTTAGAAGTTTATGAAGAAATGGCATTTAAAGAATTATCAAAAATTGAAAATAATGCGACTAAAAAATGGAGTTTAATTGATACTTTGATAATTCATAGATATGGAAAATTAATTGTTAATGAAAAAATTGTTTTAGTTTGTTGTTTTTCACAGCATAGAAAAAATAGTTTTGAAGCTTGTGAGTTTATTATGAATTATTTAAAAAAAGACGCTCCGTTCTGGAAAAATGAATTTTATTATAAAGATGATGAATGGTTAGAGAATTCTAGCTAGCGTTTCTAACCATATCGCTAAAATCATTCATAAATTTAAAAGTAGTAGTATTATCGCCAGTATTATATTTAAAATCATCAATAGATTTAATAGGAGTAATTTCTGCAGCAGTTCCTGTTAAAAAAGCTTCATCATAATTTCCAATTTCATCAGGCATTAAATGCTTTTCAGTTATTTCAAAACCTTGATTTGTTGCCATTTCAATAACTGTTTGACGCGTAATCCCATTAAGAAAACAATCTGGAATAGGAGTATGGATATTGTTATCTTTAATAAAAAAAATGTTTGCTCCTGTTCCTTCCGCAACGTAACCTCTATAATCTAGCATCAAAGCATCGTGATAGCCTTTTTTTTCTGCAAATTCTTTTGACATAGTACAAATAATGTAGGGCCCAGAAGCTTTTGCTTCATACGGAGCAGTATCTGGTGCAGGTCTTTTCCAAGGAGATGTAATTAATCTCAATCCTGCTTTTTGATCTTCAATTTTAAAATAAGTTGCCCAATCATCCCAAACAGCAATAGCCACATTGATATTAGATTTACCTGTTGATAAACCCATTTGATCTCCACCTCTCCAAGCAAGTGGTCTTACATAACAATTTTTATAATTCATTTTATTAATAAGTTCGTATTTTGCTTTATTAATTTGATCATGTGTAAAAGGAATTTCCATTCCAATTATTTCAGCAGATTTAAAAAACCTTTTAGTATGCTCCTCTGATTTAAAAATCTTTCCATTATACGCTCTTTCCCCTTCAAATACTGCACTTGCGTAATGAAGACCCTGAGAGATAATATGGGAATTTGCATCCTGCCATGGTATTATCTTACCATTCATCCAAATCCATCCATCTCTATTTTCAAATGACTTAAGCATATTTTAGATTAATTTTTTAATGACAATTGACTATCAGTGATGCATAATTAAGTCAATATGGCTGACCTAAATAAGTTGTTAACACCTCTTTTTTTGAATGAGGGAGAAATTAGAAAGATTATAGAGCTATTATTTTTTTCATATAGGGATTTTACTGAAGGTCCCGATAAAATTTTGGAAAAAATAAATTTTGGCAGGGCACATCATAGAGTCATATATTTTGTTGGAAAGCAAAAAAATCTTACAATTAAGGAACTTCTTTCCATATTGAAAATTACAAAACAAAGTTTGTCTAGGGTACTGAACCAACTTGTGAATGAGAAATATATTATATTATCTGTTGGAGAGGATAAACGTACAAAAAAATTAATTCTTTCAAAAAAAGGGCAAGAACTTGAAAAAAGACTTTCGGAAATTCAGATAAAAAAAATACGAAATGTTTTATTAAAGTTTAATGAGATAGATATAAATGGCTTTAAGAAAATCTTATATCATATGGTCGATGATAAAAATAAAGTAAAGTTTGATGAAATAAATAATAATGGATAAAAATATCTTAATTGTTGATGATGATAAAAGATTAAGAGAGCTACTTAAAGATTATTTAACAGAAAAAAATTTAAAGATTTATCAAAGTGAAGATTACAATGAAGCAAAAGAAATCTTATCTCTTTTTTTATTTGATTTAATTATTCTTGATAGAATGATGCCAAGTGGTGATGGAATAGAACTTATTGAGCATATAAAACAATTTTCAACTACACCAGTAATATTGCTTACAGCTATGGGTGAGGATAAAGATAAAATAGATGGATTAAAAGTTGGTGCTGATGATTATCTATCAAAACCATTTGAACCAGAAGAATTATTTTTAAGGATTAAAAAATTATTAAATTTATTTGAAAATCTAAAAAATAAAAAAATTAAGATTTCCTTTGGAGAATTTATTTTTGACACATCTAATTTTAAATTACAAAAAAATGATAAATTAATTTATTTAACTGAAGGGGAGAATAATCTGCTTGTTAAATTAATAAATAAAAGAAATGATATTGTTTTAAGAGAAGAGCTAGCAGACCAAGAATTTGATGAGACTGAACTTAGAAAAGTAGATGTACAAGTTACGCGTTTAAGACAAAAAATAGAAATAAATGCAAAACAACCTCAATTTATTAAGACTATAAGAGGAAAAGGTTATAAATTAATTTGCTATGAAATTTAATGATTAGAAAAATTATACCTTCTACACTAATTGGAAGATCAATAATTATAATATTTGTTCCTATAATTATTATCGTTTTACTAACTTCAATTGTGTTTTATCAAACCTCATGGAGTATTATTTCTAAAAGATTAACTGAATCTGTAGCTGCGGACATTAATGTTTTGGTTAAGTTAATTGATAGTGATCTTGCTAATAATGCAATTAATATAGCAAATCAGGATTTTAAAATGGAAATTAATATTGTTAATGATGAGCAATTATTAACTTCAAAATTTAATCTAAATTCAGGAATTTTATCTAATAGATTGAAACAATCTCTTAGTAATTTGAAAAAAAAATTTGATTTCGATTTATCTAATCTTGAAGAAGGTGTCTTGATTTATATTCAAATTGATGAAGATATTTTAGAAATTAATGTAGATAAAGATAGACTATATAGTGAAACTGCATTCGTATTTCTTCTGTGGATGATTTTTGCATCAATAATTCTTTTTTTTATGTCTTATTTTTTAATGAGCAGGCAATTAAAACCTCTCAAAAGACTAGCCATAATCGCTGAAACATTTGGTAGAGGTCTAGATGCGCCAGATATTAAGACTGCAGGTGCATATGAAATAAGGCAAACGGCAAATGCTTTCAATCAGATGAGGACAAGAATTAAAAGATTTTTAAAGCAAAGAACAGAAATGCTAGCTGGTGTTAGCCATGATCTTAGAACTCCTTTAACAAGAATGAAATTGCAAATTTCATTGATGAAAGATGAAAAAGCTAAATCTGAACTAGAAGCAGATGTTAATGAAATGACTTCAATGTTAGATAGTTATGTTAGTTTTGTAAAAACAGAATCACCTGAACCAATAGAAACAATTATAATAAATGAATTAGTTTCTGATATTGTAAAAACCGTTGAAAAAAATGGTGTTCAGTTAACTATAATAGAGAAAAACACTATTCAAACTTCTGGTAGACAGATCCAACTTAAAAGAGCGTTCAATAACATAATTGATAATTCAAGAAGATATGCAAAAAAAATTGAAATAATTCTTTATACAAATGAAAAAGATTGTGTCATTGAATTTAACGATAATGGTGAGGGTATACCAAGAGATAAATATGAAGATGTGTTTAAACCATTTTTTACTTTAGATCCTTCCAGGAACAAACTTAAGGGAGAAAGTGGTTTAGGATTAACTATTACTAGGGATATTATTAGATCACATGGAGGTGATATTAAATTATCTGACTCAAATCTAGGAGGTCTTCAACTTAAAGTTTTACTTCCTCTTTAATTTTAAAATAATTTACCTCCATTATTTACCGGTTTATCTGGAGACAATAAAACTGGTTCATTTTCTAAATCTGGCACACCAAGAACTAATACTTCTGAAATAATTTTACCAATTTGTTTAGGTTCAAAATTTACAACAGCTATAACTTGCTTATTAATTAATTGATCAGTTTTATAATATTTTTGTAATTGTGCAGAAGTTTTTTTTATACCAACTTTTTCACCAAAATCTATTTTTAAAATTATAGATGGTTTTTTAAGTTCATTATATTCGTATGCTTCAATTACTGTTCCTATTCTTATATCTATATTTTCAAATTCTTTATAATTTATAAAATTGTGAGAGCTCATGAAAATTTTATAATTTTTTCAATATTGTTTAAATATTTATCTAAGGCACTCATTGTTTTTTCTAAACTTTCATTTTCATCATTAAACCAAGTAAATAGGGTTATATAATAAAGAGCAAAAATAATTTTTATTTTTATAACACCCTGAATACCCCTAGGATTAATATTTGCAAAGGTAGCAATTAAAATCTTGCTCTCAATTAATTTAGGAATAAGTTTCAATACTCTTTGTGGTCTAGACATAAAATAATTAATTATATTTTTTACAGAGGTTCTATATTCATTCAATATATCATAACGTGCCATCATAATTTCAAATAACATATCTCTCTGTGATGACTTTTCTATATTAACAAGATTTTTTTTTAATTCAAAATCAAAGAAGTCATTAATATTTAATATTAAATCAATTTTATTATTCATATTTGGCACTTTAGTATTAGATAAAAAATTTTTAAGATTAATATCTCTTAATTTTTTTTTCTCTAAATATTGTAAAGTCTTTTTTGCTAGAGATATTTTATTTTGATTCACTTACCTTTACCTTGTTGTTTTGCTCTTGTATATGCTGCTTTAAAAACTTGATTAAAAATTTTATCAACTTTATTTATTTTCATTTTCTTAATTCCTGCTTCCGTTGTTCCTCCTCTAGTTGCAACAGTTTCAACCATTTTTTCAGCAGAGACATTATTAAAATTTAATAAATTTAAAGAACCTCTAAAAGTTTCATTAATTAAAATTTTAGCTGTGTTTTTGGCAAAACCTAAATTAATTGCAGATTTTTCCATAATATCAATCAACTGAAATATGAAACCCGGACCACTACCTGACACAGCAGTTGCTTTGTCTATGAAAGTTTCATTATTAAAAAAAAGAGTTTTGCCGCTAAGAGAAAACAATTTATCAATCTCTTTAATTTCCTTTTTATTAATAGATTTATTAGCATAGATACAATGAACGCCCTCTCCAATTAATGCAGGCATGTTTGGCATAACTCTTACAATTTTGTTTATATTTAATAAATTTTTTTTAAAAATTTCTGTTTTTTTTCCAGCTATCACACTTATTGCTATAGATTTTTCATTAAAATTTGCATTTTTTAATTCTTTAAAGACATTTTTTAATTCAATAGGTCGAGTTGCAAATATTATAAATTTAAAATTGTTTTGATCACTTATATCATTAATTGATTTAAAAAATTTTATCTTCTTATTTCTATTTCTATTTTTAAGAATTACATATTTTTTTCTATCTATAACACTGATGGTGTAATTCTTATCGTTAGACCATCCAGACAATAAAGATCCTCCCATGTGACCACATCCAATTAACAAGATATTTTTCATCTATTTATAATATAGCAGTTTTATTATAAAATTTAAGCTCTACCAATAACTTCAAAATTAGAGAATTTTATAGCCTCTTTAGGGGGGATATCGTCAAAGAGAACTTGTTGAAAACTTGGATAAAATTTTTCACATTCATAAATTCCAATATCGACAAGATCTTCAAATTTTTTGTGCAATGATTCTGTTGAATTATTTGATAATAAAGTATGTCTAAAAGCTGGGATACCATTTTTACTTGTTATATCAAAATGCCCAATCCATAAGTTCTCATTTATAAGCCCAAGTAGTTCGTAAGCCTTATTAAGTTTAATTTCAGGAAATTTAATATCAAATGTTATTGAAAAACTTAACGCGTTTATGTTTTCAGACCATGTAAAATATAATCTATAAGCACACCAATGGGATGCAATCTCGGCAACTAATTCGTGATCAGCAGCTCTGCTAAAATTCCATTTTTTTTGATGAATAACATCCTCAATGATATCTATAGGATTTAACAAAATATTCTCATTTTCCATACACTATGTAGTCATGCCACTTTTTATTAGTACTATATATTGATTACTAAATTGACCACGTATTTTGCAAGGCAAAATCTACAAAAAATGTGAATTAGTTGAGGATTCCTACCTTTTTGATTTCTTTTTAATGGTTTTTTTCTTTTTAATTGTTTTTTTCTTAGATTTTACTGGTCTTGATGATGTTTTTTTTAATTTTTCATTTTCCATCATTACTTTTTGCACCATTTTTTTTAATGCATCAAATTCATCCTTTTTAACGAGATTCATTTTTTTTATTATTTTGTTAACTCGTAAAGTTACAATTGTTTCAACCTCCTCTTTAACACCTGAAAAAGTGCTCATAGCATCAACAGCAAATTTTGATAAATCGGAAAGTATTTTGTTTCTATCAACCATGTTATAATATTAAATATAGATAAATGAATTTTATTCAACCATCAATAAATCCTGTTATCTTATCAATCGGTTTCATTGAGATAAGATGGTACAGTTTAGCATATATATTGGGATTTCTATTAGGAATTTATATTATTAAAAAATTAAACGCAATTTATGGAAATCAATACAGTAATAAAAATATAGATAGCTTTTTTATTTGGGCAGTATTAGGTGTAATCATCGGAGGACGAACAGGTTATATTATTTTTTATCAACTAAATGAGTTTTTAACTAATCCCTTATATCTATTTGAAATCTGGAATGGAGGTATGTCATTTCATGGTGGGTTGATTGGTATAATAATAAGTACTTTAATATTTGCAAAAATTAATAGAAAAAGTTTTTTCTACCTATCTGATTTAGTGTCAATTGTTGCTCCTATTGGATTATTCTTTGGGAGAATTGCAAACTTTATTAATACAGAGCTAATAGGTAGACCAACTGAATTTTATATATCAGTTATTTATCCATCAATAGATAATATACCAAGACATCCCTCTCAAATATATGAAGCTTTTCTTGAGGGAATTATTTTATTTCTCATATTATTAATCTATTTTTATAAGATAAAAAAATACAAAATTTATGGGGCAATTAGTGGTCTATTTTTAATATTGTATTCAATATTTAGATTTTTAATTGAATACGTCAGGGAACCAGATTTGCACCTAGGATTATTTTTTAATTTTATTTCAATGGGTCAAATACTATGTATACCTTTTTTTATTTTTGGAATATTGATAATTCAAAATGTTAAGCAAAAAAAAAATTAATAAAATAAAACTTCTTAACAACAACAAAAAATTTCGTTTAGATAAATTTATAGAATTGGCCCTTTTCGCAAGTAATGGTTATTACTTAAGAAACAGACCCATAGGAAAAAAATTTGACTTTGTTACATCTCCAGAAATTTCGCAAATGTTTGGAGAAATTATTGGTGTGTATTTAGTTTATCATTGGAAAGAAAAAATTAACTCAAAATTTAATTTAATTGAATTAGGCCCAGGAAATGGAACCTTATTTAAAGATATAGAAAGAACTGCACGAATACTTCCTAACTTTTTTGAAAATGCTGATGTTAATTTAATAGAAATAAATAAAGAATTAAAAGAAATACAAAAGAAGAATTTAAATTATTTTAGACAAAAAAAAATTAGATGGTCTAAAGCTTTAAATTTTAAATCTAAAATGCCTTCAATAATATATTCAAATGAATTTTTTGACTGTTTTCCTGTAAGACAATTTTTAAATGAAAATAATCATTGGTTTGAAAGATATGTAAAATTTAATGAAAAGGAGAGTAGATATTATTCTATAAATAAACGAGTAATTAGTAAAAAAATATTAGATTATTTAAGTAAATACAAAAAACAAAAAATTTATGAAGTTTCATATTCAAGAAATAAATACTTTGAGCAAATTTGTAAATATCTAAAAAGGAATAGAGGTATATGCATTTTAATCGATTATGGATATAATAAGAAAATAAAAAACTTTACGTTACAAGCAATATATAATCATAAAAAAACCAGTATATTTGAAAATATAGGCCAACAAGATATTTCAAGTCATGTAAATTTCAATGAATTAATTGAAATAGCAAAACAAAATAAATTAAAAATAAATGAATTTGTTTCACAAAGAGATTTTTTAATAAAATATGGAATATTAGAACGAAAGAAAAAATTACTAACTAAAAATTTAAATTTAAATAAAAAATTATTAGATGAAGAGGTGGATAGATTAATTAATGTTGATAGGATGGGAAACTTATTTAAGTGTCTTGTTGTTTCTAACTTATGATTACTAAAAATTATTTTACACATGAAAAAATTAAGTCTTTTGTTAAAGCTGGTTTTTTTACTAGAAATGGTGGAGTATCAAAAAAAGAAAACTATTCATTGAACTGTAGCTTAAATAGCAAAGATACGAAAGTAAATGTAAATAAAAACATTGAAATTTGTCTAAAAAATTTAAATCTCAAAAAAAAAATTAAATTTATCAGTCAAATACACTCCAACAAGATTGTAGAAATTAATAAAAAAAATATAGGTAAAAAATATTCTGGAGATGGGTTAATCACAAGAAACAAGGAAATAGCCCTAGGTATTTTAACTGCTGATTGCTGCCCAATTTTTATTTTTGATAAAAATAAAAAATTTATTTGTGCTCTTCATTCAGGTTGGAAAGGGGCATTAAAAAATATAGCTGATAAAGGAATAGAATATTTTATTAAACAAAAAATAATAAAAAAAAATATTGTCGTTCTTATTGGTCCTTGTTTGAGCAGTAAAAATTTTGAAGTATCAAAAGACTTTAAAAAAAAGTTTATAAGCAAAAATAAAAAATACTCTATTTTCTTCAAATACAAAAATAAAGACAAAGATTTGTTTAATTTAAGAAGATTGATTAACTATCAATTTAAGGAATTAGGTATTAAAAATATATATAACATTAAAAAAGATACGTTCTCAAATAAAAGAGTTTTTTTTAGCCATCGTAGGGAATCACAAAAATTTAGAGATACTGGAAGAATGCTAAATATCATTGCATTTAATGATTAATTTTAGTTGATCTATTATTATTCTAATATAGTAAATAGTTTGATTATATGAAAATAATCGCCTGTAATAGTAGCAAATCCCTAGCAGAAAAAATTTCTAAACATATTGCTGTTCCATTAGCAGATGCGTCTGTTAGAACTTTTAATGATAGAGAGATATTTGTTGAAATTAATGAAAATATTAGGGGTGAAGATGTTTTTATTATTCAATCGACATCACATCCAGCAAATGATCATTTAATGGAACTTTTAATTACAATTGATGCTGCAAGAAGAGGTTCAGCAAAAAGGATCACTGCTGTTATCCCTTATTATGGATATGCAAGACAAGATAGGAAGACTGGACCTCGAACACCAATCACTGCCAAACTTGTTGCAAATTTAATTACATCCGCAGGAGCTGATAGGGTATTAACAATGGATTTGCATGCTGGTCAAATTCAGGGTTTTTTTGACATTCCTTTAGATAATATTTTTTCTGTAAGGCCTATAATTGATGATGTTAAAGAAAGGTTTAATGGGAACAAAGATTTAGTTGTTGCTTCACCTGATGTTGGTGGTGTTGTTAGAGCTAGAGCTTTTGCTAAGAGATTACAGGCTGGATTAGCAATTGCTGATAAAAGAAGAGAAAAGGCTGGTGAGTCTGAAGTGATGAATATTATCGGAGATGTAAAAGATAAAACTTGTATTTTACTAGATGATATAGCGGACTCTGCAGGTACATTATGTAACGCTGCTAAAGCTCTGAGTAAAAATGGGGCTAAAGAAATTTATTCTTATATTGTGCATGGAGTATTATCTGGAGATGCGCTTAAAAAGATTGAAAATTCAAGCATAAAAGAATTGGTGTTAACAGATACAATTGAGCCTTCTAATGAGGTAAAAAACACAAAAAACATTAGACATATTAGTATTGCTCCTTTAATGGGTGATGCGATTAAAAGGATTAACACTGATACTTCAGTGTCCGCCCTTTTCGATTAAATTTTTTATTTTATGAGTGATTTTAAAGCAGTAGAAAGAAATAAAGATATTGGTTCTAATCATAGTCTTTTAATGAAAGGATTGGTCCCTGGTATTATTTATGGCAAGGGAACTGAGCCTAAGAAAATTGCTCTAGAAGACAAAATACTCAAAAAATTAATGGGTACTGGTTCTTTTTATTCAACAATTATCAATCTTGATGTTGATGGAAAGAAAGAAAAAATACTTCCTAAACAATTACAATATCATCCTGTAAGTGATAGGCTTATACATTTTGATTTTCTAAGAGTTCAAGAAAATACAAAAGTAAACGTTGAAATTCCTGTTGAATTTTTAAACCAAGATAAATGTCCTGGTTTGAAAAAAGGTGGAGTTTTAAATACTGTTAGAAGACTTGTTGAACTAACATGTAATGCAAATAATATACCTAGCAAACTTGAATTTGATTTAATTGAAAGTGAAATAGGTGATGCAGTTAAAATTAGTAACATTCAACTACCTGAAGGAGTTGCTCCTACTATATCAGATAGAGATTTCGTAATAGCTACTTTAGTTCCGCCAACTGTAGAAGTTGAAACTAAAACTGAGGAAACAACTGAAGAAGGTGCGGCAGAAGGTGGGGAAGAGAAATCAGACGAAAAGAAAGAAGAATCTTCTGATAATAAAGAAGAAAATAAAGAATCTAAGTAACTTTACTTTATATTTCATTATATGTTTTTAATTTGTGGACTTGGGAACCCAGGCGTAAATTACAAAAATACCAGACATAATGTAGGTTTCCATTTAGCAGATAATATAATCTCACATTTTAATTTGGATAAAATCAAAGAAGATAAAATAAAAGAACTATATTCAGGTGTAATTAATAATCAAAAAATCTTTGTGTTAAAACCTCTTACATTCATGAATTTATCAGGAAAAGCTGTTTCAGAAATTGTAAATTTTTATAAAATAAAATTAGACCATACTTATGTTATACATGATGACCTTGATTTAGAATTATCGAAAGTAAAAATAAAACAAGGCGGTGGAAACGGAGGTCACAATGGATTAGAAAGTATTGACCATTTTATAGGCGAAAATTATTTTAGAATACGTATTGGAATTGATCATCCTGGACATAAAGATTTAGTTTCAAGTTATGTTTTAAATAAATTTTTAAAATCAGAACAAGAAATAATAGATAACAAAATTGATAAAATAGTAAAAAATATAGAATTAATATTTTCAGATATTCCTCTATTTTTAACAAAGATAAGTGAGCAAAATTAAATATGGGATTTAAGTGTGGGATAGTTGGATTACCAAATGTTGGTAAATCTACTTTATTTAATGCTCTTACCCAATCAAATAAAGCAGAGGCTGCAAATTATCCATTTGCAACTATAGAACCAAATATAGGCAGAGTTGCAGTACCTGATGATAGATTAAATAAACTTGCAGTCATTGGAAAAAGTGAAAAAATAATTCCTTCTTTCATGGATTTTGTTGATATTGCAGGATTAGTAAAAGGAGCCTCACAAGGAGAAGGTTTAGGTAATAAATTTTTAGGACATGTAAGAGAAGTTGATGCAATAGCACATGTTGTTAGATGTTTTGAAGATACTAATATTACTCATGTATCATCAAAAATTGATCCATTAGATGATATTGAAACAATAAATTTAGAATTACAATTGGCTGATCTTGAAAGCTTAAATAATAAAAAAACTAGTTTAGAAAAAAAATTAAAAACAAACGATAAAGAAGCTAAACATCAATTTGAGATAATAAATAAAATCTTACAAATGTTAGATGCCAATAGCATATTAAAAATTGATGAGTTTGCTAGTAATGAAATTGACTTTGTAAATAATCTAAACTTAATTAGTCTAAAGCCGACTATGTACATATGTAATGTAGATGAAGAATCGATTCATACTGGAAACGAATTATCAAAAAAAGTCATCGAGTTTGCCAAAAAAAATAATCATTCTGTAGTATTAATCTCTGCATCAATAGAAGCACAAATAGCGGAATTAGATAATGAAGAAGAAAAACTTGAATTTCTTAAAGAACTTAATTTGGATCAAACAACATTGAATAAGGTAATAAAATCAGGATATGAACTTTTAGGTTTAATTAACTATTTTACATGTGGTCCAAAAGAAACAAGATCATGGACAATTAAAAGAGAAACACTTGCACCACAAGCTGCTGGAAAAATTCATACTGATTTTGAAAAAGGTTTTATTAGAGCAGAGACTATCTCTTATGACGACTATATAGTTAATAATGGCGATGCTGGAAGTAGAGATTCAGGGAAGTTAAGACAAGAAGGTAAGGATTATATCGTCAAAGATGGTGATGTAATGAATTTTTTATTTAATGTCTAAGTAACGTCTCGCCAAAGTCTGTTTTTTGCTAAGTACACTATAGTTCCTAGAATAATAAAGAATAATATTACTTTGATTCCTAAATTTTTTCTTTCTTCCATTTCTGGTTCAGCAGCCCAATGAAGAAAATGAGTTACATCAGCTGATAACTGTTGTGCGTTGTTATCTGTTCCATCATCATAATCTACACTTCCATCTGCAATAGGCGCTGGCATAGCTATTTGATTTCCAGCCATCCATTTATTGTAATACATTCCATTTCCAACTTCCATCCCTTTTGGAGGCTCAACATAACCTAAAAGAAGGTTGTAAATATAATCAACTCCATATTTTCTAGCTTTTGTAATTACACTTAAGTCAGGAGGATATGCTCCATTATTATTTGCTCTTGCTTCATTATCATTGGCGTATGGATTAACAAATCTGTCTGCTGGTCTAGCTGGTCTTTCAAACATTTCGCCGTCATCGTTTGGACCGTCTAAAACAGTATATTCAGAAGCAATTACTTTTACTTGAGCTTCAGAAAAACCAACATCAATAAGATCTCTGTAATATAGGAGTTTCATTGAATGACATCCAGCACACACCTCTCTGTAAACTTTGTAACCTCTTTGAATAGCAGCTCTATCAAAAGTTCCTGTTACTCCTTGAAATGACCATTCGTGTTTGGGCATTTTCTCACTACTCATCTCAGCTGCAAATATATTTGAAGAGAAAAATAAAAAAATAATGAATAATAAACGCATTATAGATTAGTATCTTTTTGCATCGCTGGTGAAGGGACTCCTTTTTCTCCTCCTCCTATATTTGGTGCTATGTTTTTAGAATAGACATCACTAATACTAAGAGGAAGTTTGTTTGGTTTTTCTATCCAACCAACAAATGGAGTAATGATAAAGAAGAAACCAAAATAATACAGTAAACCAACTCTTGCGATTAAAAGATATAAACCCTCAGCTGGAAGCATTCCAACATAACCTAATACAAAAAAGTTAACGAAAAAACCCATCATAAACCATTTATATATTGGTCTATAATTACAACTTCTAACTTTTGATCTATCAAGCCAAGGCAACACAAAGAGAATTACTATCGCCCCAAACATTAACAGAACTCCTCCTAGTTTATCAGGTACGGCTCTTAAAATTGCATAAAAAGGTGCAAGATACCAGTTTGGAACAATATGAGCTGGAGTAACAAGCGGGTCTGCTGGAATATAGTTATCAACCTCGGCCATAAGGTTTGGTCCAAAGAAAATCACTGCAGAAATCGCAACACCAAATGCACACATTGCAATTGTATCTTTGATAAGCATATATGGAAAGAAATTTACTGAATCATTTTTACTTTTAATATCAATTCCATCAGGGTTATTTGATCCATGAACGTGAACAGCGGCAACATGTAATCCAACAACACCAAAAATAACAAATGGTAAAACATAATGCAGAGCAAAAAAACGATTTAATGTAGCATTTCCAACATTGTAATCACCGAGAAGCCATGTTTTTAATCCTTCACCAATAATTGGAATAGCACTAAATAAATTAGTTATAACTGTTGCTCCCCAATAAGACATTTGTCCCCACGGTAAGGTGTAGCCAAGAAAAGAAGTCGCCATCATTAAAAGAAATATGAATACTCCTAAAATCCAATTAAGTTCTCTTGGATATTTGTAAGAACCAAAATACATTGCCCTGACTATATGAATGTAAACAATGATGAAGAAAAAGGCTGCACCATTAGAATGAATATATCGCATTAACCAACCGTAATTGACATCTCGCATTATTCTTTCAACGCTATCAAAAGCCATATCGGTGTGTGGTGTATAATTCATTGCAAGAAAAATTCCGCTTACAATCATTGTAACAAGTGTAATTGTTGCTAATGCACCAAAGCTCCAGAAATAATTACAATTCTTTGGCATTGGATAATCACCATATTCTTTTTTGAAATAAGAAATTATTGGTAAACGAAATTCAATCCAGTTTAAGACAGGATTTTTAAATTGATGTACTTTTCTATTTTGATCCATAATTATCCAATCTTTATCGTAGTATCATTTAAAAAGGTATAGGGCGGAACGTCCAAGTTTTTAGGAGCTGGTCCTTTTCTAATTCTTCCAGATGTATCATAGTGCGAACCATGGCATGGACAGTACCAACCATCGTACTCACCTTTCATGTCTGAAACTTTCTGACCAAGTGGAACGCAACCTAAGTGCGTACATACTCCAACTAAAACTAACCATTCTTCTTTTTGTACTCGATCTGCATCATCTTGTGGGTCTCTTAAATCACCAGCCTGAACCATTTTTGCAGCTTCGATCTCATCTTTTGTTCTCTTCTTTATAAAAACTGGTTTTCCTCGCCATTTTATAGTTATACTTTGACCTTCTTCAATAGCGCTAATATCTACTTCGGTTGATCCTGCAGCTAATGTATCTTCTGCTGGACTCATACTTTTTAGAAATGGCCATATAAATGCAGCGGTTCCTACAGCACCAAGCGTTACTGTACTAAGTTGTAGGAAATCTCTTCTCTTATTTTTGGGTTTTTTAGCCATTTTTTATGTTTTTGTTATATATGAATTAATAAAAAAAATACTGAATATATGTGTGCCAGCGTGACGCAAGGTTTAAATAATATAGTATAAATTTATGAGAATTGCACTCTTTGAACCTGATATTCCTCAAAATGCTGGAAATATTTTTAGATTGGGTGCTTGTCTTGGAATACCTATCGATATCATTGAGCCGGCAGGTTTTATAATTGATGATAAACGACTAAAAAGAGCTTCGATGGATTATTTTGATTATCTTGATCTTACAAAACATTTGAGTTGGGATAAATTTAAAGAATGGTCAAAAAAAAATTCTTATAGATTAATTTTACTTACAACAAAAAGTCAAAAAAGTTATTTTGATTATAAATTTCAATCAAAAGATATTATTTTATTTGGAAGAGAAAGTGCAGGAGTGCCTGAGTATGTTCACGACTCTGTAAATGAGAGATTAACCATACCTATGATTGATGGTCCGCGATCAATTAATCTTAGTAGTTCTGTGGCTATAGTAGCGGGCGAAATGTTAAGGCAATTAAAATTAAGTTAAGCTTCCCATCTTGCCATCTTGATAGTCCATCATAGCTTGTTTAATTTCACCCTCAGTGTTGGTAACAAAGGGACCGTAACGTGCAACAGGTTCTTGCAGAGGTTTACCTGCTAAAATTAAATAAGATCCATTTTCAGATATTGATGTAAGTTGAATTTCATCACTTAATTGATCAAAATAAATCATATCACCTTTGTTTGCAATTTTATCAAGATCAGAAAATTGTAACTGACCATCAATAATATAAATCATTAAGTTTTGTTCTTTATCAACATTAAACTTTGTAATATCAGGTTTTGAAAACTGAATATCAAATATAGATACAGGTGAATAAGTTTGAATTTTTGATTTTGTTCCTTTTACTTCACCAACAAGAACTTTAATTTCAATATTTTTATTTTCTTTCACCGTTGGAATTGTATCTTTCTTAATATGTTGATACCAAGGTTTAACTTTTTTATTTTTTCGTGGAAGATTAACCCAGATTTGTAAACCTTGCATGATACCACCACTCTTCTTAAATTTTTCTGTTACTAATTCAGAGTGAATTAAACCTGATCCAGTTGTCATCCATTGTACATCACCAGTTTCAATTTCTGCTTGTCCACCAAATGAATCTCTGTGTTCTACTTCACCACCAAGCATGTAAGTAATTGCCTCAAATCCACAATGAGGATGGGCAGGTACACCAGTTGCACCTCCCGGTTCATAATTAATTGGGCCGAAATGATCAAAAAGAAGGAATGGATCGTTTTCTCTCATTCCAGGGACAGGGAAAGCTCTCGTTACAGGTATTCCGTCACCCTCGAAAGTCTTCATACATTGTTTAATTTCTAATGCTTTTCTCATTTGTATTTTAAATTATTATAGAAAATATATAGGTATGATTATGAAAAATCAAAATCCAAACCCGCCAAAGTGTGGTTGCAGCTGTGGTTGTTGTTGCGCTTGTGAAGGGGGAGATTGCTGTTAATAATAAATTCTAAATTAAACAAAATTCAGAAATAAATAATTATAATTTAATTCTTTTTAAAATTTTACTTTTTTAAATTACTAATAATATCTGACTTACTATTTATTGGAGGAAATCTACCAACTATATTAGATCTATATATTTCAGGTCTATGTCTACGTCTCAAAAAACCATCATCAGATTTGCTATAGGATAATAAAAGCTCCTCTATTGAATCAATATAAGCAGAATTTTCAGTATCTATATCTCCAAACACATAGGTAAAACAATTTTCTGCGGTAAAAGATATAATACATGAACGTTTACAATTACTCATGCAATTTACACCTCTTAAAGTTACATTTTTTGTATTTTTAAATTTATCAATTAATTTTTGTGCAAGTTTTTCTCCTGCAAGTTTATTATTATTTTGATCTTTATTAAGGGTACATGTGAGACAAACAGATAATGTTATTTCTTTTAGTTTTTTTGACATTTTATTCTAAATTTAACAATCTAATGAGTGTGGTTTGTTAGATTATTAATATCTGACTCCTCTATTTCTTCTATTGATTTCGCTACTCGCCAATTTTTAATTGATCCGTCTTCATTTCTTGCAGTAATAACAGTTTCAATTGGTGGACAATCGGGCTCATGACAACTGAGTTCAGCAATACTTATTAAAGTATTTTCTGATAATTTATATTTCTTGGAAATTAAATGTTTGAGATTTCTTATTTTTTCAACATTTTGATTTTTACGATTAAACATATTTTCTCCTTTAATTGTCTGCCCATAAAGATGATAAAAGAATAGAACCTTTCATATCACCAATTAATATTTGTGAATTATCACTAGATATCGCTATTGTTGAAACTTCCGAACCTGTTGAACTTCTAATCATAATTGGTTTTTTACTTTCATCAATTTCTGCTAATAAAACTGACCCATCTGTAAAACCGGTGAAAACAGCTTTTTCTCCATTAAGTGCTTTAACAAATGTTGCAAGTTCTTTACCACCGTTTGCAACAACAATTGGCTTTCTCCCCATTGGTCCTTCTTTACCATCAAATGGCCAGCAAACTGCATCACTGGATCCAGATGTTACCAAATACGGTGTATCTCCAACCCAAGTGAAACTTTTAATTTTTGATGGATAACCTCTCATTGCTAAATCCGCTTTATCGTTTATGCGCCAACCATGAATTTGATTTTCTTGCATTGCAGTTACAATATATTTTGTATCTGGACTAAACGTTACAGTTCCATGCGATCCTTTCCAGGTAAAATTTGATGCTGTCCATTTATTATTATTAAGTTTCCACACTGTTACTCCACCATATCTTGAGACCGCAAGACGCTTACCTTTATTATCAAATGCTAATCCAGCAACAGTACTTTGATGCTCTAAAGTTTGAGGTTTATCTTTGTTTTTTGTCCAAATATAAACAGTCTTTCCTGATGAACAAACTTTAGTATCTTTGTGGGAAGCTACACAGTCAACCCACTTTGAACCAAAATTAAAAATTTCTTCAATATTTCCATCAGATGATATTTTTAGAAAACGTCCATCGTCTCCTCCCGTTAAGACATGATCTTCATAATTTGTCATACTCAACACTACACCCTTATGTGCTTTAACAGTTTTAGGATCAGATCCAGATTGAAAAAATCTTACAGTGCCGTCTCCAAATCCTACCGCTATTTGATCACTAATTGTAACCGCTTCTGTAGCTGGGGCTCCAATATTAAAAATTGAACCTCTTCTTTCAAGTTCAGTTTTATTTGATTCTTGAAGTTTTTCTAAATCAGCGTTCATGCTGATTTACAATTTTCAAAGCCTTCCTTAAGATTCATATTATCAAGATCACGACCAATAAATACTACTCGAGAACTTCTATCTTTTCCTTTAGGCCAAGGTCCCATTGGTGAAGCATCCATAAGCATATGCACTCCTTGAAATACATATCGCTCTTCTTCACCTTTAAAGTTCAAAATTCCTTTTGATCGAAGAATATCCTGACCCTTAGTCCTCAGTAAATTTCCAAACCAATCTTGAAACTTATCCATATCTAATGGTGTATCAGATACAAAGGATAGACTAGTAACATCATCATCATGTTCATGATCATGATCTGATTCAAGAAAGTCAGGTTCAATATCTAATACTCTATCTAGACTAAATGCATTTAAGCCTACGATTTCATCAAGAGGTGCATCACAACGTGTTGTTTTAATAATCTTTGCAAAAGGGTTAATTTTTCTAATACGATCATTAACTTTCACAATGTCATTATCTTCAACAAGTTCAACTTTATTTAGTAAAATTACATCAGCAAAAGCAATTTGTTCTTCTGCTTCATGATGATCTACTAATTGAGAACTTAAATGAACAGCATCGGCAACTGTAACAATTGCATCTAGTTTTGTTCTATCAGCAACATCTTGATCAACAAAAAATGTCTGCGCAACTGGGGCTGGATCAGCTAAGCCAGTTGTTTCAACTATAATTGCATCTAGTTTATCAGCACGTTTCATTAAACCACTAAGAATTCTAATTAAATCACCTCTAACAGTGCAACAAATGCACCCGTTGTTCATTTCAAATACTTCTTCATCAGCATCAACAACAAGATCATTATCAATACCTTGCTCACCAAATTCATTAACTATGACAGCGTATTTCCGTCCATGCTGTTCAGTTAAAATTCGATTTAAGAGCGTTGTTTTTCCAGCTCCAAGAAACCCTGTTAAGACCGTAACTGGAACCTGAGAAGTATTTTCCATATCAATTTCCTTATAATTAGTTTTATAAATTCCACCTTAGTATAAGGTGGAATTTATTTAAATATTAAAATTTAACAGCCTTTAAGCTCGTCCCCGAGATTACTAATCAACGTAAAGTAAAGTGACTTACCAGCATCGATGTTAGCACCTAAAGGATCAAAAACTCCTGTTTTGATATTCATATCCTCAGCTATTGTTGTAATAATCTTTGGATTAAATTGAGGTTCAGAGAAAATACATTTTATTCCCTTATCCTTAATCACATCCTGAATATCAGCTATTTGCTTCGCAGCAGGTAAAACATCAGTATTCAATGTTAATGCTCCTGCTGCTCTTACACCAAATCTTTCTTCAAAGTATTGGTAGGCGTCATGGAAGACAACAAATTTTGCATCAGAATTAATATCTGTACCAACATCATTAATAAGCTGATCCAAAGCTTTAATTGTTGCTTCAGCATTTGCTTCATATTTCTCTTTATTGGCAGGATCTAAATCACCTAACTCATGAGCTATTTCATGAACCATTTCTTTAGCATTCATTGGATCTAGCCAAATGTGAGCATCAAATTCACCGTGTGCATGGCCGTGATGATCATGATGATCGTGACCATCCATTTCTGGTTCTTGAGCAATTGGTTCTATATCTGCACCAGAGGTATCTTTGAAGAAATGTTCATTTGCTTCAAACTCAAATGGCATATGCTCTGTGAAGAAAGCATATTTTCCATTCTCAGCTATTTCAACTGTAAACACAGTCATATTTTGAGAATCATCAAAATTTAAAGAGTATGCAATCTCCTTAGCAACAAGAGTTCCACCATTTGTTTTTTTTGCGGAAGTTTTACTTTCTAAAAGTTCTTCAGCCGTTTCCTCAACTGCTTCAATATCATCAGCCGCTAGTAATACTAACTTCATAGCAGGGTCAGCATAATCGCCATCAACTTTAGCAGCAGACCACTTATATGTTCCCGCTTTTAGATCAAATAATCCTGCCCATTCAAAAGCATGTGCACCGTGTGCGTGATCGTCGTGGTCATCATGATCATCGTGGTCATCATGATCGTCGTGGTCGTCGTGGTCATCATGATCATCGTGGTCATCATGATCATCATGATCGTCATGGTCATCATGATCGTCGTGGTCGTCGTGGTCATCATGATCGTCATGATCACCAAAAATTGATTCTTCTCTAAATTTTAATTTAGCAATTGAATCAAGTTCCATAAATTCAATTACTTCTGCATCCTTTGCAATTGAGTCTAGGGGTTCTTCCATTGATGTTTCAATACCCTCTCCAATCCAAAAAATGACATCTGCTTCCTCAAGCATTTTCGCATGAGAAGGTTTCATTGTAAAACTGTGTGGTGATATACTTCCATCAATTATAAGTCCAGGTTCACCTACTCCATCCATAACATTTGAAATCAATGAATGTAGTGGTTTAATTGTGGTAACAACTTTTAGCTCTGCTCTAGCAGATGCAGTTGCAACAAGAATTCCTGAAAACAAAATAATCATAGAAATATGTAGAAAAAAGTTCGTTTGTTTCATAAAAGTATTCCTTTTAAAATTAAGTCTGTTAAATGATGTAATGTTATAATATTACATTTTGAATTGTAAATAGAAAAATGAGTAAAAATAATTTATTGGTAAGTTTAGAGAACGCAGGTATTTATAAGTCACCAAAATGGTTAATAAGAGGTGTATCTCTTGAGGTAAAAAGTGGTCAAATAGTTACCCTAATTGGACCCAATGGTTCTGGAAAAACTACAACAGCTAAAATGGTACTTAATATTCTTGAACCTGATGAAGGTTCATTGAAGCGGTATACAAATAAAATTGCATATGTTCCTCAGAAAATTAATATCGATTGGACTATGCCATTACGTGTTGTAGATTTTATGCGATTAACCAATAATCTCAGCAATAATGAAATTATTGAATCCTTAAATCAAACTGGTGTAGAAAAACTTTTCAAGGAGCAAATACATGGTCTATCTGGTGGCGAATTTCAACGTGTCCTTCTAGCGAGAGCTATTGCAAAAAAACCAGAATTACTAGTTTTAGATGAACCTGTGCAGGGAGTTGATTTTAATGGAGAAATTGACCTTTATAATATTATAAAAAATATTTCAGCTAACCTAAATTGTGGAATTTTATTAGTCTCCCATGACTTGCATTTTGTAATGACTGCAACAGATCATGTAGTTTGTTTAAATGGACATATCTGTTGTTCAGGAAAACCAAGTTCGGTTATAAAAGATAAAGCTTATATAGAATTATTTGGTGAGCATAGATCGAAAACTTTAACATATTATCAGCACGATCATGATCACACACATGCTTCTGACGGAAGTGTATCAAGTTAATGTTAGATGATTTTTTTACTAGAGCATTAGTTGCTGGTATCGGTATTGCAATAATTACAGGGCCGCTAGGTTGCTTAGTAATTTGGAGGAGACTGTCTTATTTTGGTGATACTTTAGCTCACTCTGCCTTGTTAGGAGTAACTTTAGCTTATGCCTTTAGTTTAAATATTGCCTTTTCCGTATTTGTAATATCTGCAGTTATCGCTCTACTTCTTCTCAACTTACAAAAGAGGACTAGATTAGCTGGTGATTCATTACTTGGATTATTAGCTCACTCCACTCTTGCAATTGGTTTGGTTTTAATGGGTTTTTTATCAAGTATTCGTTTTGATATTATGGGATTACTTTTTGGCGATATCTTAGCAGTAACTCTTCAAGACATTGCCTTAGTTTGGATTGGTGGTTTTATAATTTTAGGAATTTTGTATTTTATTTGGAAATCATTATTTTCTGCTACAGTTAATTATGATCTAGCTTCAGCAGAAGGAATGAAACCGAACATATATAATATGATCTTTACCCTTCTTCTTGCTGGAGTTATTGCATTGTCTATAAAAATGATTGGAACTCTTTTAATAACTGGTCTACTTATAATACCGGCTGCCGCATCAAGAAATATAACTAACAATCCAAAACAAATGGTATTTGTAGCTATATTAATTGGTATTTTATCTGTCACAATTGGCTTATTTACCTCTTTGGAATTGAATACTTCTTCAGGACCCTCAATTATTGTTATAGCTCTGATATTATTTATCATTTCTCTAATTCCATTAGAGTTAAGAGGTTAGTTGCAAAAATGAAAACAATTTGGTAATTGAGATTTATGGCATTAGAATCAGAAAATTTAACTAAGAATCAAAAAACAGTTCTTGGAGTTTTAGAAAACTCTTCTGAACCGATGAAGGCGTATACAATTCTTTATGATATACAAAAAAAGGGAATAAAATCTCCTCTGCAAGTTTACAGAGCACTCGATAAATTGATTGAAATTGGAAAAGTTCATAAAATAGAAAGTAGAAATTCTTACGTTGCTTGTAAACATGAAGGATGTAATGCAAAAACTTCTACATCTTTTTTAATTTGTGAAAAATGCGATAATGTTACTGAATTAATTGGAAACAATTTATTTTCTTATTTTTCTAAACAAGCTGAAAAAAATAATTTTAAATATAATAAGCACTGTCTTGAAATTTTTGGTTTGTGTGAAAATTGCAAATTAAAAAACTAATTTATTTAATTTATTAAATTATCAATTCTATCTAGACATTTATTTAATCCAAGATCATATTTTGTTCTTATGAAATGCTCTTTAAC